>JACPSW010000080.1 GCA_016193045.1 Candidatus Rokuibacteriota bacterium
TGTGTATCAATACACACAGAACCGGCCCAAGTCAAGCTTTCTCTGTGAATGCGAAAATAGAACCACTCAGGAAGTCAGGCCTAAGCGGGGATCGTTAAAGGCGTCTGCCGTCTACCTGACGGGGCTCTTCCGAAAGGGCTGCCCCCCGTACGGGCAACCCGAGGAGGGACGAGGGGGATCAGCGGGGAGACAGCGTGACGACGCCGGCGGCCGGGTCGATGCTCACGTTGAAGTGGTTCAGGAAGTCGCGACCCAGGAGGCCGTCGGCGTCCTTGAAATCGATATCGTGGGCGACGACGACGAGGGGCCCGGCCTTGGCCTCCCCGACCTCGATGGACTGCACGCGCACGATGTCCACGCTCGTGGTCCCCGTCGCGCCCCGGATTTCGGCGCGCGGGGCGAACCACGTGGAGATCCCGAGGCGCCAGAGCGCGAGGGGATTGATCACGGTGGTGTCGGCGCCCGTGTCGAGCATGAGCGTCACGGGGCCGCCGCCGTTGACCTTGGCGTTGACCAGGATGGGAGAGCCCGGCTTGAACGGGATCTTCGTGACGCCGGATGGCGGCCCGTCCTTGCGCCCCTCGGGAGCCGGGGGTGTCGTCGGGAGTGCCATCGGCCTGGCGGTCGTGCGGAAGCGCTCGGGAACGCAATCGAGCCCTTCGCAGAAGTGGACCCGGCCCTGGTCGTCCGTCCAGCGGACCATTTGGGCGTGGGCGGCGATCGGCCCCCCCAGGAGGACCAGCACAATCAGAAGAAGCCGGAGACGTCCCACCCGATCAGCCTCCGGACTCCTTGGGCTTCTCCGGTTCGCCGGGCTTCTCGGCCGGCTTCTTCTCCCCCTCGGTCTTTTCCGGCGCGGGCGCGGGCGGCGGGGGAGCCTTGGGAAACTCGATCGGCTGGGCGGTTGCGCGGTACTGGAGGGGGACGCTGTCCAGCCCTTCCGAGTAGTGGACCTTGCCCTGCTCGTCTACCCAGCGATAGGCCTGGGCCAGTGCCACTGACGGGGCAAGCGCCACCCCCAGGAGGGTCAGGAGCCCGAAAGCGGCACCCAGGCCTCTCATACCCCCATTCTAGCCCAGAGGGTCAGGTTTTCGGGCAAGGAGCGCGGGAGCGGCCCCAGCGGCTCCAGGCCGTCTCGAAGACCACCATCTCGGCGGCCCCGGCCACCGTGTTGTGCGGGAGCCCCACGCGGTACACGGGCGAGAACCGGTCGCTCAGCGCGGCCAGGCGGGGAAACCACGCCGGAAAGATGATCAGGTAGTCGGGGCAGGCCTGCTCGAGGTACCGGAGCACCCCGGTCTCGCCAGCCCGGCGGTAGGCGAGAATCTCCGGGGTCACCAGCCCCATGAGGTCCACCACCTCCCGGCGCGAGATGAAGGCGATGGCGCCGACGTCGTTCAGGGCCAGGCGGGCGTCCGCTGGCAGATTGCGGGTGACCCACTCCCCCAGGTGGACCTGCATGGCGTTGATGTTCTGGACGGCCCACGCGTAGCGAAGGCTTCCGGGCCAGAGCGCGACGAGCGCGAGGCAGAGCCACCCCCCGATCACCCACCGCCGGCGGCGCTCCCTCAGGAGCCCCGAGAGACCCACGACCGCGACCACCACGGCCAGCGGCACCAGATGGGTGGAGTAGCGCCCCTCCTGAAAGGATGGCCCGCGATAGGGCGCTAGGAGCGCCATCCCGATCGGGTGGGCGACGAGGACGAGCGCGGGAACGAGGACCGCGCGGCCTTGGCGGGCCAGCGACAGCAGACCCACGGGAACCAGGAACGGCAGGAGGGGGTGCTGGGTCCAGAGAAAGCCCGTCCAGTCCGCGAGAAACCTCCACGGCCTCGCGACGAGCGCCAGCGTCCACGGCTCGCGCGCTCCGAGCAGAAAGCCCAGGAGTCCCCCCTGCACCTTGGCGGCGGCGGTGGCGGGCACCGGGGCGCCGACCGTGGCCAAGCTGAAGGCGACCGCCGGCGCCAGGAAGAGCGCCACCACGCCGAGGAGCCTCACGGCCCTCCCGGACGTGAGGGGACGGGAGAAGAGCAGGAAGGGAGCCAGCAGGAGGGCCTCGGGCCGCGCCAGGATCGCGAGGCCCATGAGGATCGCCGCCGCCCACTCTCGCGCCGCCACGTGGGCCCAGAGCGCGGCCGTGACCAGGAAGGCCGCCAGTGGAACCTCCATCCCGGAGAGGGACCCCCACGCGAGGCCGGCGCTGCCGAGCACCGCCAGGCCGGCCAACACTCCCACCCCCTCACCCTTCCCCTCTCCCCCCCTCACCCTACCTCTCCCCGGTGGGGAGAGGAGAAAAGGTGAGGGGCATTCCAGTGGGGCGGGGTGAGGGGGGCGAGTAAGGGCGCGGGCGAGACGGCGGGCGACGAGCGCGGTGGCGAGCGTCAGCACGACCCCCAGAGACTTGACGACCCAGAGCGCCGGTCCCGCGACGAGGAATCCGGCGGCGAGGAGGAGCGTCCAGAGGGGCGCGGTGGACCCCGCCACGGGATGCCCGGGGTTGTAAGAAAACCCCGCGCCCTCGGCGAGGTTCCGCGCGAAATGCAGATGGATCCAGGCGTCGTCGAGCGGAAGCCCGGAGGCGCCGGCGATCCGCTGCTCCTGGGCGAGAAAGAGGATGAGAACGGCGAGCGCGGCCAGAGCGAGGAGCCCGTCTTTTCGGTCCATGGCTCAGGAGCGAGCCCGAGCGATCCGGCGGGGCCCCTTGGCGTTGAGGAAGGTGTACCCGGCGTACTCCACGGGGCGCCGCCCCACAGGGAGGGCGTAGAGCCAGCGCCCGTACGGCAGCGGGATCTCCTCGAGCCCCCGCGGCCGCGGCGTGGCCGGATCCAAGCGGTCCACGAACCACGCGAGCCGCTTCACCCGGGGGGGTAGCGCGATGCGCTCGCCGGGGGTCAGCCGCATCGTCGCCGCCGATTGGGGTGCGTAGTAACCGCGGGGCGCCGGGGGCGCCGCTCCCACGCGGAGCTCGTAGATCGGGTACTCGGGCAGATAGAACATCGCGTGACGGAGCCATGGGTAGGAGCGCGGGTTGCCGAGCTCCGTGATGACGACGGTCTCCTCCGGCGGGTAGAGGGCGCGGATGGTGTTCACGTAGGCGCCGAGCACGGCCTCGTGCTCTCGGAGCCCCGCCGCGGTGCGGCTCCAGAGCCACTCGTGGGCGTTGTCCTTGAGCCGCCCGACCAGCCCCTGGCGGGGAGCGTCAAAGTCCCGGGGGAGCGGGCGCGCGCTGACGAAGAAGGCGCCATTGGCGAAGATCAGGACGCCGACCACGGCGGCCACGAGCCCCCAGCGCCACTCGGGCCGGGCCAGGCGCCGCGCCACGACATCGAGCGTCGTCAGGAGCACGCGCGTCAGGAGAATGACCAGGGCCGGCAGGAAGGTCAGTACGTACCCCGCCTGGCCGAAGTGGACGAAGGTGTACACGAGGACGGGCGGAAGTGTCCAGCCCAGCAGAAACCACTCGCGCGCCCGCCACCCGACCCGCCGCACGCAGAAGGGAAGAGCGAGGAAGGCGAGCAGGAGCGGACCCAGGCCGACCGCGGTGGACTCCAGGAGGAAGCGGAGTTGGGTGAGGACGACCTCGAGGGCGCCGTCGCCAAAGACGGAGGTGGGCTTGACCACCGAGGCGTAGAGCTCGTTGGAGGCCACCAGGTAGCGCTCGAGCCCGCCCGTGAGCCAGATCATGGGGAGGAACCAGGCGAGCACGACGACCGTGAGCAGCCCCGCCGCCGCTCCGATCTTTCTTGGCGAGCGAATCCCCCCCGCGGCGCTGCCGAGCCAGAGCGGGAAGAGCAGCAGCAGCACGGACTGTCTCAGGCCGCCCGCCAGCCCCAGGGCCGCCGCCGAGAGATACAGGTGCCGCTCGCTGCCCCGAAGCGCCCCGTACGCCAGGTACGCCACGACGCACGCGAAGAGCGCCTCGCCCGCGTAGGTCAGCCCCACCGAGCCGTAGAACCAGAAGAGGGGGCTCACCGCCAGGAGGCTCGAGGCGGTGACGGCGGTCGGCCGGTCGTAGAGCGCCCCCGCGAGGAGATAGACGACGAAGGTCGCGGCGGCGCTGGCCAGCATCGCCAGGACGACGTACGAGAGGGTCGGGTCGTGGAGGAAAGAATTGAGCAGCCGGCCCACCCCCACGTAGAGGATGTACCCGGGGGGATGGGGCTGGTGCTTGGCGACGTCGTACTCTTTGAGGGCCAGGGCGAACTGGACCGCATCCCAGTTGTAGAGCATCCGGGCGCGGTACGGCCAGCGGGAGAGGAGCGTGAGGAGCGAGAGGGAGAGCGCCAGGATCAGATCGTGCCGCGGCAACTAGGCTTTCTTCTCTTCTTCCTTCTTCGCTTCCGACGCCCCTTCGTCCTTCACCTCGGCGACGCCTTTCTTGAACTCCTTGACGCTGGAGCCCAAGGAGCGAGCCAGCTCCGGCAGCCGCGTCGCCCCGAAGAGGATCAGCACGATCAGGAGGATCAGGAGCAGTTCCTGGTAACCCAGGCCGAACATAGCCTCAACCCCTTTCCGTTCTGCGATGCCCCCTCACGTTACGCCCCCCCTCCCCCGCTGTCAACAGGGTTAGGTGGCGTGGGTGGTGCGGAGGATGCGCCTGTCGCCGACCCGCGTGGTGACCCGCTGGCCGTCAAAGTACTCCATCAGGGGAATGGCGTACTTCCGCGAGACGCCGAACAGATCCTTCATGTCCGCCGGGGTGATCTCCTTCTTCTCCTTGAGGAAGGCGACGAGCCGCTCTTCGATGGTCTTCAGGACCTCGGCGTGGAAGAAGAGCGACTCCTTGATCCTCACCAGGCGTCGCTCTTCCAGGAGGAGCTGAAAGAGCTCATTCTCCTCCGATCCCCGGAGGTCGGCCTTGGCCAGCGCCTCCTCCGGGCTGGGCGGCGCCGCGCCGGCGCTCCGGTAGAGGGCCTCGACCGTGTTCACCGCCTGCCGCTGGGCCGGCGAGAGACGGATCTCGTGCGACGCCAGTCTGACCTTGTCCTTTTCGGCTTTGACGATCCCCTCGGCCGCCAGCGTCGCCAGCATGTGAGAGAAGAGGCGCTCCTCGGCGCCGCCCGCGCGCGTCCTGAGCTCCTCCCGGGAGATCCCCGAGCGCAGGGGGTTCTGGCGGTGGAAGGCCTCGAGCACCTTGACGACCTGTTCCCTCAGCCGCCCGCGCGCGTCGCCGTGGACGAACCACTCCCGGTCCACCGCCGCGATCTTCCCGGCGTTCTTCAGTGTCTCCAGGAGCGCCTTGAGCTTCTCCGAGCCGAACGGCGTCCGGCTTCTCAGGTCCGCCGTCTTGAGCCCGAGAGGGCCGGCCTGGCGGAGATGCTCCTCCAGCACCTCCTCCGGCGCGCCGCGCTCGAGGATCTGGAGATGAGCGAGGAGCGCTGGGGCCTTCCGCTTGAAGCGAGGAGGAGCGACATCCAGGAGCGTCCCGCCCCCGATCGTGATGATGGGCGAGTACGAGCGGATGACGTAGCGATCGCCCGGCAGCGCCACGATGGGGCCTTCCAGCCTGAAGCGGCCATAAGTCGTCTCGCCCGGCTCCAGGGCGGGCCGGTCCACGAGGAGGCCGCGGGCCATCACCTCGCTCGTCCCGACGTGAAAGCGGACGCGGTCCCGCGCCTTCAGCGGGCGCGGGGCGTCCTTCAGGAGTTCGAGGGTCGCATCGACGAGGAGAGACGGGACGAGCGCCCCGGGAAGGCCGAGCGCATGGCCGCGTTCGATGGCGGTCCGCTCCACCCCCTGGAGGTTCACGGCGGTGCGCTGCCCGGCCACCGCCTGTTCGACGGGGTGACCGTGACACTGAAGCCCCCGCACCTTCGCCTGGGCGCCCTTGGGATAGATCTCCACGCGGTCGTCGAGAGCCAGGCGGCCGGCGGTCAGCGTCCCCGTGACCACCGTGCCAAACCCCTTCACGGTGAAGACGCGGTCGATGGGCAAGCGCGGCGCCTGGTCGACGGCCTTCGGGGGCACCTCCTCTGCCAGCGTGCGAAGCGCAGCGCGAAGCTCGGGAAGGCCTTCGCCCGTCTTCGACGAGACGGGGAGGATCGGGCACCCCGCGAGGAACGTTCCGCCGAGGAGCCGGCCCACGTCGTCCTTGACGAGCTCGAGCCATTCTTCCTCCGCCAGGTCGCGCTTGGTGAGGGCCACGAGACCCGCCTTGACGTGCAGCAGGTCACAGATCGCCAGGTGCTCCCGCGTCTGGGGCATCACGCCCTCGTCGGCGGCGATGACCAGGAGCGCGAGATCGATCCCGCCCACCCCGGCCAGCATGTTCTTGACGAAGCGCTCGTGGCCGGGGACGTCCACGATCTCGATGGTGAGGCCGCCCGGCTCCTCGAGGTAGGCGAAGCCCAGGTCGATCGTGATCCCCCGGGCCTTCTCCTCGGGGAGGCGGTCGGTGTCGATGCCGGTCAGGGCCTTGACGAGGGCGGTCTTGCCGTGGTCGATGTGTCCCGCCGTCCCGACGACGACGTGCTTCATGCTACTCGACGAGGCGGGAGAGGGCGTCGGCGAGCGCGGGGACGTCGGAGTTCAGGACGGTACGGCAGTCCAGGAGCAGGCGATCGTCGGCGATCCTGCCGATCACGGGAGGCTCGCCATTCCGCAAGGCTTCGTCGAATCGCTGCGCCGGACGCTCGGCAGTGCCGAGAGCGAGGGCCACCGTCGGAAGTTCCACGAGGGGCAGAGAGCCGCCGCCGACCTGCGCGCGCCCCTCCACGAGCGCGGCCCCCAGCGCCGCCGCGGCCGAAGGAGAGAGCCGCCGCAGCAAGCGACGGGCTCTGCGGCGCACGGCCGCCAGCCGCTCGGTGAGCATTCGCAAGGTTGGAATCGTCTCGACCGCGTTCCCCGCCTCGTAGGCGTAGAGCGTCGCCTCGAGCCCGGCCAGGGTGAGCTTGTCGATCCTGAGGGCGCGGTTGAGGGGATTCTTCCTGAGGCGCTCCACCAGCTCGGCCTTCCCCACGACGATGCCCGCCTGGGGGCCGCCGAGGAGCTTGTCGCCGGAGAAGGAGACGAGGTCGAGGCCCGCGGCCACCGCCTCCTGCACCGTGGGCTCGTAGGGGAAGCCATAGGGGCGGAGGTCCACGAAGCAGCCGGAGCCCAGGTCCTCCATCACCGGGACGCCGCGCGAGCGCCCGAGCTCGACCAGGTCCCGCGTCGGCACCTGGGCCGTGAAGCCCAGGACGCGGTAGTTGGACGTGTGCACCTTCAGGAGAAGCGCGGTCTCCGGGCCGATGGCATCGGCGTAGTCCTTGAGGTGGGTGCGGTTGGTCGTGCCCACCTCCCGGAGAATCGCGCCCGAGCGCCGCATGATGTCGGGAATCCTGAACTCGCCGCCAATCTCGATCAGCTCGCCTCGGGAGACGATCACTTCCTTGCCGCGGGCCAGGCTCTCGAGCGCGAGGAGCACCGCGGCGGCGTTGTTGTTGACCACGAGGGAGGCCTCCGCGCCCGTCAGCCGGCGGAGCAAGCCGTCAACGTGGGCGTAGCGCGATCCGCGCTCCTTGGTCTTGAGATCCAGCTCGAGGTTCGAGTAGGCCGACCCGACGCGGCGCAGGCGCTCGAGGGCCAGCGGGGAGAGGAGCGCCCGCCCGAGGTTCGTGTGGAGGACCACGCCCGTGGCGTTGACGACGGGGGCGAGCGAGAACGCCCCCGCGCGGCTCGCCTCCGCCACCACCCGCCGGGCCAGGGCGTCGGCGTCGAGGGGGCTCACGGCACCGGCGCGCCTCACCCCTTCCAGGAGCCTGCCGCGCTCCCCCACCAGCACCTCGCGGACCGCTCGAACGACCCGCGCCCGGGGAATGCCTTTGAGCCCGGCGGCCCCCTGGACCCGCTGGAGCAGGGCGTCCACCGAGGGAAGCGAGCGGAGCGCGGACTGCCGCGCCTCAGACTTGCCCATCTCGACCAATTCGCATGCCCGATCTCAGCTCCGTCACAGCGCGTCGGCCATCAGATCCGCTCCGTTCTGCCGGAGAGCTCTCGGGTCACCCGCTCCCGCACCCGGGCGATCACCGCGGCGGCCTCCTGTCTCACGGCCTCGATGGGCCAGCGCCCATCGGACGAACGCCGGAGCCGGCGGACGGCTTCTTCCGCCAGCCCGGCCCACAGCTCCTCCAGATCCTCGGCCGATAGCCGCTGGCCGCGGAGCGCAGCGGCCCACTCCCGGGCGAGCGACTCGACGAGGCGGTCGCGCTCGCCCGACAGCCGGCGGGCCCGGCGAATCAGTGAGGCCAGTCGGGAGGGCATATTACGGGCGCACCGCGAGGCGCACGGCGTCCACCAGGTTCGATTCCCAGCGCCCGGTGGAGACACACGGGTAGACTGGGGCGGGCTTGAGCTTGCCGGAGGATCCTTTCCGGTGGGCGTGGGTGCGCATCTTGGCGTTGACCTGCACCTCGGTCCCGTTGCTGCCCGCCGGCTGGACGAAGACCGTGAAGTTGACCAGCGCCTCCCCCTCGAGGATGGTGTCGCCGATGCGGCCGCAGTCGGCGTAGGCGCCGATGGGGGTCGTGAAGTCGTCCGAGGCGATGACGCCGGAGTCCTTGGCCACCACGCGCAGCGGGACGTTCTCCCGGGCCAGCGCGCCGATCAGCGCCCGCCAGGTCGCGTCGTACGACGCCGCCACCTGCTCCCGGAGCGGGGGCGGCGAGAGGGGCGCCACGTAGGGCCTGCCGCACCCGACGCCAAGCGTGAGGACGGCGGCGCCGATGAGGGTCGCGCGATAACGCATGATCCTACCTCGCGTGATGGTCCTTCCCCCGATACGCCTCGATGAACCTGACGATCCGCGCCTCGTCGAATTCCTCGAACGCGTCGATGCGCACGAGCTCCGGGCATTCGCAGCCGTACTGGACTACCACGCCGCCGTCCTCCAGGTTGTGAACCTGCAACTCCTTCGGGATGACCTTGGTGTGAATCCCCCATGGCGCCAGATACGGCAGGTGCGGGCCGGAGGTGGGCGGGTCCGAGTTGTAGGGCGGGTGGGGATCGGTCGCCAGGTTGACGTGGGCGTTGCCCTGAGAAGGGACGAACGTGCCGGGGAGGTCCGCAACGGCGCGGTACGCGAAGTAGGCCACGACGGCCAGCAGCACGGCGGCCCCCACGACGCCCGCCGCCGACCGGAGGCGACGCGACGGCTTCGGCGGGATTTCATGCTTGCCTGGTCTGTTCTTCTTGCCCATTTCCTCTCCTCGGGACCGTCTGGCGGAAGCGTGTGGGAGTCGAACCCACCTCCAGCTTGTCTAGAGCCGGACGCCGGATTTGAAGTCCGGGAGGCCCACCGGGATCCTAGACGCTTCCTGTAACTCCGCTCCGATCGAGGGATTTGAGTGTAGCATCCGCCAGCCGGACCGACAACTTGCGGGGGAGCGAGCTAGGGCGCGAGCCCGGCCGAGAAGCGAGCCGGGTACCCACCGCAGGTGGGTGGAGGCCCGAGGGAGGCAGCGACCGGAGGCGTA
Organism: Candidatus Rokuibacteriota bacterium; assembly: GCA_016193045.1. GTDB lineage: Bacteria > Methylomirabilota > Methylomirabilia > Rokubacteriales > CSP1-6 > CSP1-6. Next base: position 9,453 of record JACPSW010000080.1, read on the forward strand.
CGCGGCTGTACGTTGAGGATCGCTGCCGACCGAGAACGCCGGGATGCGACGCTTATCGGCACGGCGCTAGCGCGCATTATTCACGAACGGCGATGGCGCGACCGGGCGGGTGGCGCAGGGTGCAGCCCCCGCGGGGCCGCGCGCAGTGGGCCCCCCTCGTCCCGTCCGCCGCGCGCAGCGCGGCGTTCGGCGGGAACAGCGAGAGGAGGTCTCCGTCGCCGAGCGGCCGGTCGAGGGCGGCGTCGCGGCCGTCGATCATGGCGATGAACGGCATGTCGTCCGGAATCCCGAGGAGCCTGACGACGTCCGCGATCGTGCTGCCGTTGACCACTTCCAGGGCGGCGCTCCGGCCGTCGCTTTCGTCGGGGAGGTACGCGGCGAGGGTGGCGAAGAGCCGCACCTCGATCTTCACGGCTTCCGCTGGGAAGACACGATCGACGCCGTCAGCCGGATCCTGTCGCCCGGGTAGATCCGCGCCTTGGGATCGAGGCCGTTCAGGCGGACGAGGTCGGCCACGCTGACGCCGTAGCGCTTGGCGATGTCGGAGAGCGTGTCCCGCGGCTTGACCACGTGGACGCCGGCCGGGGGCGGAGACCCCGACGGCGCAGCCACGCGCCTTGCCGAGCGCCGGGCGGCCTCGGCCCGTTTGGCGCTCAACCGGTCGCGCGCCTCGGCGACGCTCG
>JACPSW010000095.1 GCA_016193045.1 Candidatus Rokuibacteriota bacterium
GCCGGTCCCGAGACGGTCGGCGAGCCACGGAGGCTCGGGCGCGTAACCGGTATCTCGAAGGAACCGATAGATGTTGTGGAGCCCCGGCCCGGAGAGGACGCGCTCGTAGCTCACGTGGCCGAACTCCTTTTGGAGGAACCGGAGCAGCTCCATCTCGAGGTCACTCCGCGGGGCGAAGTCGGCATGGCCGCCCTCGGAAGGGACAACCCGGTGACGCGAGCCGTCCCAGAAGAGGATGGCCTCTCCGAGGCCGGTGCCCGCGGCGATCAGGACCATGTTCCCCTTCCGCGCCTTCCCCCTCTGGATTCGCTCGAGGTCGCGAGGGGGCAGGGCGAGGACGCCGTAGGCCGCCGCCTCCAGGTCGTTCAGGAGCCGCACCCGCGGAGCCGGAATGGCCTTGGCGAGACGCCGCTCGTCCACCTGCCAGGGGAGGTTCGTGGTGACGCACCGGCCGTCCACCACGGGCCCCGCGACGCCGAAGCAGCCCGCCGTGACCCGGACGGGCGGGCCCGCGCCCAGGAACCGGCGCACGACGGCCTGGAGGCTCTCGAACTCCGCGCTCGGGAAGACGGCTTCCCGCACGACGCGGGGCCCCGCGGCCCGCGCCTCGAAGAGGGAGACGGCGGTCTTGGTCCCACCGACGTCCCCCGCGAGCAAGAGGCGGCTACGTGAGCGTGCCAGCGCCGGTCTCCATCATCCCAGCGGGCTCTAGTATACGGGAAGCGGCAGGTTGTGTGGAGGGCCATGCCGCGTCTCAGGCCACCAGCGGATCGAGCTGCCGGGAGGCTCCCTGCTCGACGAGGCGAACACGGTTGGGCTCCCCCAGATCGGTCCACCCCGGTCGTCGGATCACCCCCCACCGCTCCCTGCGCGCCGAGTCCAAGCTGCGGCCTAGCGTCATGCTCCCCTCCCCCGCCAAACGCTCAGCACCCGCTCTGCTGGAGGAGCTTGGCGACGAGCCCGCTCCAGCCGGTCTGGTGGCTGGCGCCGATACCGGCGCCATTGTCGCCGTGGAAGTACTCGTAGAAGAGAACCAGGTCGCGCCAGTGCGGGTCGGCCTGGAACTTCTCGGCGCCGCCGTGGACGGGCCGGCGGCCGTCGGTGCCCCGCACGAAGAGACGCGTCAGCCGCCGGGAGAGCTCACCCGCCACCTCCCAGAGGTCCACCAGGCGCCCGGAGCCCCTGAGCTCCATGCCGTTCACCCGAATGACGTAGGGATGATCACGGTGGACCTGGGAGACGGCGCGGATGCCGTGGGGGGAGAGGAACTCCCCCTCGTCCAGCATGAAGCGAAGCACGCGGGGGAGCTGCTCCCGGGTCACGATCGAGAGCAGGCGGCGCGGATCGCTTCCCCGCCGCTCCTGGGTCTCCACGTGCTCGCGGAACTCCGGGCGGTTGTCGATGAACCACTGCATGCGCCGCCTGAAGCCGTGCAACTTGTCGACGATGTCCGGCTCCAACGTCTCCACGGCGAGCAGCGGGATCAGCCCCACCAGCGAGCGGATCTTCATCGGGAAGGGCTTCGAGCCCGGCACGTGCAGCACGTCGTAGTAGAAGCCGTCCTCCTCGTCCCAGAGGGCGATCCCCTCGCCGCCCCGGTCGTGCATGGCGTGGGCGATGTAGACGAAGTGCTCGAAGAACTTGGAGGCCACGTCCTCGTAGGCGGGGTTGTCGCGCGCCAGCTCGAGGGCGATGGCCAGCATGTTGAGGCAGTACATCCCCATCCAGGAGGTGCCGTCCGACTGCTCGATGTGGCCGCCGGTGGGGAGCGGCGCGGAGCGGTCGAAGACGCCGATATTGTCGAGGCCCAGGAAGCCGCCCCGGAAGACGTTTCTCCCCTCGGCGTCCTTCCGGTTGACCCACCAGTTGAAGTTCAGCAGGAGCTTGTGGAAGACGCGCTCCAGGAAGGCGCGGTCGGCGTTGCCGCTGCGCCGCTTGTCGATCTTGTAGACGCGCCACGCGGCCCAGGCGTGCACCGGTGGGTTGACGTCGCCGAAGGCCCACTCGTAGGCCGGCAGCTGGCCGTTCGGATGCATGTACCACTCCCGGAGGAACAGGATCAGCTGGGCCTCCCGTAGGGGAAGGCCGCCTGGGGGTACTTGTAGAGATACTTCATGTAGGAGTGGGTGGGGGTCGAGTCCAGGTAGAAGTAGTACTCCTTGACGTCCTCGCCGTGGTTGCCCTCGTTGCCGGTGAGGCCGAAGAGCCGCTCCTTGAGAATGGAGTCCTGGCCGTTCCAGAGCGCGACCGCGAAGCAGAGGCGCTGGTGGTTATCCGAGATCCCGGCCAGGCCATCCTCCCCCCAGCGGTAGGTCCGGGAGCGGGCGTGGTCGTGGGGGAAGGAGTCCCAGGCGCTCCCGTACGGGCTATAGTCCTCTCGGACCGTGCCCCACTGGCGCTCGGAGAGGTACGGCCCCCAGCGCTTCCAGTGGGCCGCCTGCTCCCGGGCCTCCTTGAGCCTCAGCTCTTCCTTGGTCATGGGCGGGGAAACCCTCTACGGCCTTAGACGCCGGTTGGTCAGCCGGCGATTCGCCGCCAGGGGCTCCCGGGGGACCGGTCGGCCGGGCCCCGCCACCGCTCGGCGTATCGCTCGGTACCGAGCCGGAGCGTATGCAAGAACAGCAGCCAGACGATGAAGAAGAAGGTCCGCCACGGCCCCCGGGCGATGAAGCGCCGGCCGGAGGTCAGGAGCGGCACGCGAATGAGGGCCGGCCGCCCGACCCGTTTCAGGCGCTGGGAGAAGTCCAGGTCCTCCAGGAGGCGGAGATCCCGGTAGCCGCCCAGCCGGCGGAAGACGGGGGCGCGGACGAACATGCCCTGATCGCCGTAGTAGTTGCGGGTGAGCCGGTACCGGATCCGGTTGATCCAGGTGATCGCGCGAAGGCTCCACCCCGGCTCGGCGAAGAGATGCTCGAAGGCGCCCCCCCCCACCCGGGGGTCGCTCAGGGCGCGCTCGATCAGCGCGAAGGCATCTACGGGGGGAAACGAGTCGGCGTGGAGGAAGAACAGGACGTCGCCCCGCGCTCGAGCCGCCCCCGCGTTCATGAGGGCGGCGCGCGTCGAGCCGGCGGGCCAGAGGAGCCGGGCCCGTCCCCGTACCGCGCGCCGGGTGCCCTCCGGGTCCCCGGAGGCGGCGACGATCACCTCCGCCTCCCCGATGCCCACGAGTCCCATCAGGTAGTCCAGGGTTCGCCCGAGGGCGACGGCGTCGTTGCGGGCGGGGATCACCACGGAGAATCGCGGAGTCATCAGGGGCTCAGGATAGCGCGCCGTGGAGGGACGATTGTCAGCGCCCTGTCAAATCTTCCGGTAAAATACGCGCCATGGAAGCGTCCGCCGAAGAGCTCAGGGGATCGTGCGAGTCGGTTTTCTCGAGAGGCGGCAGGCTGGCCCTGGACCTCTCCGAAGTCTCCTTCGTGGACCGGGACGGAGTCGAGCTGTTCCGGAGCCTCCGCCGGCGTCAGGTGACGCTCCTGAATTGCTCCTCCTTCGTGGCCGAAGGCGTAGGTGCCGACGGGCCACCGCTGGCGGGTCCGGCCGAATCACAACTCGTCGATCGGCTGCGCGCGGGGGACGCGGGAGCCCTCGAGGCCCTCATGGAGCAATACGCGCCCCGCGTCTACCGCCTGGCCTACGGGATCACGCGCAACGAGGCGGACGCCGAAGAGGTGACGCAGGACGTCTTCCTGAGCCTCTTCCGCAAGATCGACACGTTCCAGGGGCGGGCGGCCCTGGGCACGTGGATCTGCCGCGTCGCCGCCAACGCCGCGCTGATCAAGCACCGCGGCAAGCGCTTCGAGCTGGAGGTGGCGCTGGAGGAGCAGCTGCCGACGTTCCTCGACGACGGCCATCGGGCGGGAGACCGCGCCTGGGTCCTGGCGGACTGGTCCGACACGCCCGAGGAGCGGCTCCTGTCGGTCGAGACCCGGGCGACGCTGGACCGGGCACTGGGTGCGCTGCCCGACCACTACCGGGCTGTCCTGGTCCTGCGGGACGTCGAAGGGCTCTTCAACGAGGAGGTGGCCGAAGCGGTCGGGGAATCGGTCGCCACGGTGAAGTCGCGGCTCCACCGGGCGCGAATGGCCCTCCGCGAGCACGTCACCCGGGCGCTCGCGCCTAGCACCTCATCCCCCGCGTCCTAGGCGGCGGCCAGCTCGAGCCAGGCCCTGAGCGTCTCGGAGACGCTCCACGCCTGGGCGATGCAGCCGCGCGGGGCGAAGGGCGGATCGCCGTCGAAGATCTCCGCGATGCTCCCCACCCCATAATCGTCCAGGTGATGGGCCATCGGCGCGAGAAAGGCCAGCGCCGCCTGGCGATCCCCGTAGACGCGATAGTGCGCGAGGGCGAACGGCCCCAGGAGCCATCCCCACACCGTCCCCTGGTGGTACGAACCGTCGCGCTCCCAGGGGCCTCCGGCGTAGCGCCCCTTGTAATGCGGATGGCCGGGCGCCAGGCTCCGGAGGCCGAAGGAGGTCAGGAGGTGGCGGGCGCAGGCGTCCACGACCTTCCGCTGGCGCTCGGCGCTGAGCGGGCTCTCGGGGAGCGACACCGCGAGGATCTGGTTGGGACGGAGCGCGTCGTCGTTTCCGTCGGGGCCGTCGAGGACGTCGAAGCAGTAGCCGGCGGCCTCGTTCCAGAAGCGGTGGAATCCCGCTCGCACGTGCGCGGCCAGTCGCTTCCAGGGCTCCACCGGCTTCCCCACCCGCCCCGCGAACGCAGCCATGGCGACGAGGGCGTTGTACCAGAGGGCGTTGACCTCCACCGCCTTGCCTGTCCGCGGCGTCACCACCCAGTCGCCGACCTTGGCGTCCATCCAGGTGAGCTGGACTCCGGGCTCGCCCGAGCGGAGCAGCCCGTCGGCGGCATTTTCCCCGATCCCGTAGCGGGTGCCCTTCACGTGCCAGCGCACGATTTCCTCGAGCACAGAAAAGAGCTGCTTCACGAGCGCGTCGTCGCCCGTCGCCGCGTGATAGGCTCGGATCGCCTCGAAGTACCAGAGCGTCGCGTCCACCGTGTTGTACTCGGGCGCGTCGCCGGCGTCGGGGAAGCGGTTCGGGAGCATTCCGCGATCGACGAAGCGGGAGAACGTCGTGAGGATCCTGCCGGCCACCTCGGGGCGGCCGGAAGAGATCGCCAGCCCCGGCAGAGCGATCATCGTGTCGCGTCCCCAGTCGCCGAACCAGTGATACCCGGCGATCACCGACATCCCGTCGGGATCGTCGGGAAGCGGGCGGCTCACGACGAACTGGTCGGCCGCGAGGACCAGGTGCCGGACCCACGGCGGGGCTTCTGCGGCCGCAGGCACGGCCTCGAGCCAGCGCGACAGGAGCTCGTCGTCGCGACGCTGTCGCCGCTGCCAGGCTGCCTCGCCGTCGAGCGATGGCGCCGTCTCGGCGGACAAGACCAGCGTGAGCGTCGCGCCCGGCTGGAGTGTCGCGCGGAAGGTGCCCGCGTGGAGGTGATCCTCCCGCGCATCGAGCCCGCGCTCCTGCTCGAGCGCCAGGTGAAAGCCCTGGTACCAATCGTGGGCAGGCTCCGCCTTCGCTCCCTCCGCCAGCAGGACGAACGGCCGGGCGCCGTCGAAGGCCGCCACCCGGAGCCCGTGGGGCACCTGTTCGACCTTCATCGCCCACCCGTTCCCGCGCGTGGTCGAGTGGTAGTCACGATAGTTCACGAGCGCCTTCAGCACGAGCCCCACGGGCCCGCTCCCCCGGACGAGATGGTACCGGACGTAGGTCGTGTTCCGTCCGTGCTCCATCCAGACCCGCTTTTCCAGCAGCGCGTCGGCGCAGGCGAAGGTCCAGACCGGGGTCGTCCACTCGAGCCTGAAGCCCTCGATGTCGCGGTAGCCGTGGGGATCCACGGTGCCGTCCGCCCAGCGGTTGGCGAAGAGCGGCCGCATGACTTCCCCGTACTCCGCGCTCTCGTCCACCTTGGCGACGAGGAGCGTTCGCCCGAGCGGCGGCGCCAGCGCGGCGACGAGCAGGCCGTGGTAGCGGCGGGTCAGCGTGCCGGCGACAGTGCCCGAGGCGAACCCGCCGATGCCGTTGGCGCAGAGCCACTCGCGCGCCTCGGCCGTCCCGAGGGTGCCGCAGGTCTCCCGGCCCCAGTCAAGCATCAGGCGAGCCACCTCAGGAGGCGGGCGAGCCGGCTCCCGGCCGCCGCGCGGCGGTCGAGGGCCGGGGCGAGGAAGGCGTCCACGCCGAAGCTCCGGCCGGCATCGGTCAGCAGGAAGACCACCGGCAGCATGATCAGCATCGTGTAGGTCCACACCCATTCGTTGGGGACGCTCAGGATCCCGATGGTGACGTTCGCAGCCATGCCGATCGCCACGAGCGACCCGAAGCGCGTGAAGAGCCCCAGGATCAGCGTGACGCCGATGAAGGTCTCGGTGATGAGCGTCATCCAGCCGAAGAACGTCCAGTTGGGGATCATCACGTTGACGAGGAAGTCCTTGTAGGCGTTCACCGTCGGGTGCTGGATCTCCTGCTGGACCCAGTACCAGAGGCCGCCCCCCGACTTCCGGCCGAAGTCGTCCGACGGCACCTTCCACTTCGACTGCTGCCACCAGAGCAGGCCATAGACGATGCGCGCCAGGCCCAGCGGCCAGAGCGGTGCCACCGCCCGGAGCCAGCCGACGCGATCCCTCACCGCCGTCTCCCCCCGTTCCTCACTGCCCATCATCATATCGCGCTCCAAGAGTCGCATCGGTGGTTCCTCCTCAGGGCTCGGCCAGCAACAGGGCGTGACCGTCCGGGTCGCGCAGGAGCAGGCCCTTCACGGTGGCGACCGCCGCGACCGCGGGCTGCTGGGCCGAGACGGCGGGCGCCCCGAGAAGCACGGCCAGGAGGCGCCAGGGTGCGAGGGGCGCGCCTTCTCATCCCTCTGCCACCACGCAGTACACCTTGATCGTCCCCTTCCCCCCCGTCAGCGTCCGCAAGAGCTCCTCGTAGTTCTCGAGCCCATTCACCGGGTGCGTGAGGAGCTTGGCGAGCCAGCCGGCGTACTGCGCCTCCGCCTGGGCTAGGTCCTGGACGCCGCGCTGGAAGTCCTCCCGGCTCGCGTTCACGCTGCCGAAGGCGACCTTGTTCCCCAGGACGAAGCCCTGGTTGATCCGGTCGGCGGGGATCTCGACCTTGCGCTCCCCGCCCGTGACGCTGACCATCGCCAGGACGCCGTTCTTCGCCAGCACCTCCATCGCCTCGAACACGAGGGGGGAGAAGCCGGTGCCCTCGAGGATCAGGTCGAAGGGGCCGTGCTCCGCCGAGGCCTGCGGGAGGCTCGTGCTTTTCGTGCTCAGGTACCGGACGCCGATCTCCTCCAGGAGCCGCGAGTTCAGGAACGGGGGATCGGTCCGCCCCATGGCGATCACCTCGAGCCCCCGGAGCCTGAGGAAGAGCGACGCCAGCAGCCCCAGCGTGCCCGTCCCCAGCACCGCGGCCCTCTGGGGCCGCCAGACGCGGAGCCGTCGCTGGATCTCGTACGCCTGGCCGATGGCTTTCTCGGCGACGCTCGACGGCTCGAGGAGGACGCCCACCTCCTTCAGCCCCTCGGGCAACTTGACCAGGAAGTCCGCGGCGTCCACGTAGTGCTCGGCCAGGAAGCCGTGCAGAAGGTTGATCCCGCGCTCGAGGTAGGTGTCGTCGGTGGTCATGTCCTGGAGACCGACCCGGTCGTAGAGGCTCGTGCCCGGCCGCCTCACCGACGCCACGACGTAGTCGCCGGGGCGGAGCTCCGTCACCTTGGGGCCCACGGCCTCGACCTTCCCGAAGCTTTCGTGGCCCAGGATCAGGTAGCCGTCGCCGGGCGGCGGCGCGCCGTACTCGGCCGCATTGATCTCCTTGTCCGTCCCATCTACCCCGACCCTCAGCACCTTCACCAGGACGCCCCGGCCGTCGGGCACCTGCGACAGCGCAGGCGTGGCGACGTCCCGGAGGTGGATGCTGTTGGGCTTGCCGGGGATGACGGCGATCGCCTTCATGCCTTGCCTCCCATCCGCTTCAGCAAATGGTCCCCCACCCGGAGGGCGTTGGCGATGATGGTCAGCGCCGGATTCACGGCCGCGCTCGACGGGAAGAAGCTCCCGTCCACCACGTAGAGGTTGTCCAGGTCGTGGGCCTTGCAGTTCGGGTCCAGCGCCGAGATCTTCGGGTCCCTGCCGAAGCGGATCGTCCCGTTCTGGTGCGCCACGCCCGCCAGCGGGATCCGCTGGCCGAGGAAGAGATTCCGCGCGAAGAGCCCTTCGTGGCACTCGTGGCCGTGGACCTTGCATTTCGTCTGCTGTTTCATGAGATTTTGGAGCCTCGCGATGAGACGCTTGTGGCCTTCCTCGTTGTTGGGCTTGTAGGCGAGCACGATGCGCCCCTCGCGGTTCAGTGTCACGCGGTTGTCCGGGTCCGGGAGGTCTTCCGACGTGAGCCAGAAGTCCAGCGAGTGCTTGGCCATCAGGTCCAGCGTCCAGCCCGGCGCGATCGCCGGCGCCCCGGCCTTGAGCGTCTCGCCGTCGAGCTTTCCCACGAAGGAGATGTGCCCCATTGGATAGGGCCAGTCCGTGGAGCCGAAGTAGAAGTCGTTCACTCCGAGCGTCTTCTGGAACACCGTCGGGTTCGGGCACTTGGAGATCGCCATCAGCACCGAGTTGACGTGCCCCATGTAGTGGCGGCCCACGACCCCGCTGCTGTTGGCGAGGCCGTTGGGGTGCTTGTCCCCAGCCGAGCGGAGAAGCAGCGCGGCCGAGTTGATCGCCCCGCAGGAGGCGACCACGACGTCGGCCGAGAACTCCTCCGTCCGGCCGTTTCGCCCCACCACCACCGAAGTGACGGTCCGCCCTGAGGCGTCGGTCTTGAGCCGCTCCACCCTGGCGTTCGTCATCAGGGTGACGTTCCGATAGCGGAGCGCCGGGTCCACGGCGCAGGTCTGGGCGTCGGACTTCGCGTCGACGAGGCACGGAAAGCCGTCGCACGTGTTGCAGCGGATGCAGGCGCTGGTCCGCGGATTCGCCTCGTCGAGCATCACCCCCACCGGGACGTGGAACGGCTTGAGGCCCAGCCGCGCGAAGTCGTCGGAGAGCTGCTGGATGCGCGGCTCGTGGCTCACCGGCGGATGCGGGTACGGCGCGCCGGCCGGAGGGTCAGTCGGGTCCTCGCCGCGGCGGCCGTGGACGTGGTAGAGCCGCTCGGCCTCGGTGTAGTAGGGCTCCAGCTCCTCGTACTCGATGGGCCAGGCCGGCGAGACGCCGCCGTGGTGCTTCAGCTCGCCGAAGTCCTCCCGGCGGAGGCGAAAGAGCGCCGCACCGCAGAACTTCGTGTTGCCGCCCACCACGTAGTTGGTGTGGGGGTGGAGGTCCTTGCCGTCCCTGTCGCGCCAGACCTCCTTGGCGGCGTAGCGCCCCTCCACGTTGACCGCGCGCGGGTCCCAGTTCGCCTTCTCCCGGGGGACGTAGTCGCCCCGCTCCAGGAGGAGGATCCGCTTGCCAGAAGGAGCCAGCCGGTAGGCGAGGGTCCCGCCCCCGGCCCCGGTCCCGACGATGATGACGTCGTAGCGATCAGCCATGGTGGACTCCTGCCTCGGCATAGCCGCAGCGGAAGATGCAGCGCTTGTCGTTCATGTGGTCGAGCTTGGCGCAGAGAACGGCCCGCACCCCTCTAGTCCTGAGAAACACCTCGGCGGCCAGGAGCATTCCCAGCGGCGGCGCCGTGAAGTAGATCCAGAGGGCCGTCCAGGTCTCGGCGGGGACGGCCGAGCCCAGCGTCCGGGCCGGGTTCATGCTCATCCCCGACAGCGGGGCCTCGAAGGCGATGTAGGGCGCCACGAGGAGGCCGGCGCAGAACCCCGTGAAGCGGGCGACGCTCATCCGGTTCGACACCGTGACCCAGGGCCAGAGGAGCGCGCCCGCGAGCAACACCCCGATCACGCCACCCGCAAACTGAGCCAGGACGTAGAACGCCGCGTCCCACGGCGCCACCTTCCCCAGCCTCCAGAACGCCAGCGTCACCGACGGGTTCAGGTGGGCCCCCGACTGGCGCCCCCAGGGCGAGTAGATGAGCACGATGGCCGTCAGCCCCATGGCCACCCCGATCAGCGCCCGCCGCAGAAACGGGTCGGGCAGGGCCTCGTGGACCGGGGAGCCCGGGTGCTCCAGGAGCGTGGCGAAGACGCACGCCGAGACCATGAACAGGCCCAGGCTCGCCGCCTCCATCAGGTACTCGGGCCAGTGGCCCCGGACGGCATCGCCCATCACCCCACCCGCTCCGCCCGCTCCCCCTTCATCGCCATCCTCCGGCTCCCCAGAGCCCACCCGTGCCCCACCATGTCCACAGCCTCCCTCTCTTGCCACCCTGTTAGACACGGGCCGGCAGGGTCCTGATTCGGGGGTGCCCTCCCCTCGCCGGCCCCCGCGGAGCCGGCATCCCACCTTCCCGCTTGACGCCGCCCTGATCCGCCCTGTATCAGGTAGGAAGACTCCTATGGGGCACGGGCGGATAGGCGGACCAGCCTAATGCAGTAGCCCGCCGGAGGGCACCGGTGGCCAAAGGCCCGAAGCAGTAACGTGGCCCGCGGCTGAGCGGCGGGACGAGGGCGGCTGTATCGCCGTCGGGCCGGCCGCTCCAGGCGGGAGTTCGGCTGCCGCAGGCGGCCGACGAGCGCATCAGCCGCGGGCCCCGTTAGAAGGCCAAGGCGAACGAGATCTCGGTCATGGCGGACAAGAGCGTAGCCAGACGGAGGCCGAGCTTCACCGACCTCCAAGGGCAGTACTTGGCATTCATCCAGACATATACGACGCTCCATGGCGTGGCGCCGGCGGAGGCCGACATGCAGCGCTTCTTCCGCGTGACCGCACCGGCAGTTCATCGCATGGTCCTCGCGCTGGAGCAGCGAGGGCTCCTCAAGCGTGTTCCTGGCAAGAGCAGGAGCATAACGCTGGTGCTCCCTGTGGACGAGATTCCGAAGCTTGAGCGACGCGGCAACGACGGTGCCTGCTAACCCCGCGTCGGAGCGGACCGCTGGCTCGCATGCGCTCGCCGCGGCCGCTCATGGCGAGCGTTAGACGGCGAGGCAAAGGCGGTCAAGCAACTATAGTCAATCCCCTCACAGGAGGTAAGACCATGGCCGAACAAGACCTCATCAAAGCGGCTCGCGGCGTAGTCGACGCGTTCAACGCTGGTGACTGGGAGGCCTGCAAGGCGGCGTTGACCTCGGACTCGGTCTACGACGAAATCGGAACTTCCCGGCGGATACTGGCGGATACAAGGAGTCGCCGCCATCATACCGTGCTGGCAGGCCTGGAAGCAGGGCATGCCAGACGTGAAGGGCACAGTCAATCAAGCTTTCGCGGGCGGCAACACCGTGGTACTTGAGGTGACCTGGAAGGGGACGCAAACCGGACCGCTCCAGGGGCGGAGCGGCACCATTCCAGCCACGGGAAAACAACAAACGACGCGTGCAAGCTGGGTGCTGAACTTCGATGGTGGCAAGATCAAGGACAGCCGGCACTACTTCGACATGCTGTCCTTCCTGCAGCAACTCGGTGTGATACCGCGCTGACCACGATGGCGAGGACGCCGTCTAGCCAGCGACTTGAGCGGACCGGCTGATGCCGTCCGCTCAGCGGGCAGGCCCCGTTAGACGGCACGGTCCGCAGTCAGAAAGTGGGTGCCCGACGCACATGGCTGAACCGTATCGCGAGCGCCTCGCCAACATGCTTCGCGTAACCGGACTTAGCAAGGCGCGCGGCCTCCGGCTCGAATGCAGACACTTCTTTAGCGGGGCGGCGCTCTACGCCAACGGCACCATCTGTGCCTCCCTTACGCCCGTAGGTTTCGCAGTAAAGCTACCCGAGCAGTCGCGAGCTACGCTGCTGCGGCAACGCCGAGCCCGCCCTCTGCGCTACTTCAGGAGAGGGCCGATCAAGAAAGAATACGTAGTGCTGCCGCGCGCGACGGCTTCTGAGCCGGCGGCGATTCGGGCCCTTCTGCGAGAGAGCATTCGATACGCCACGCGCAGGAAGGCGTCTGTTGCAAAGCGGCCATGAGCCGTTCAAAGAGGAGTGGGCCTTTTACAACGAGAAGAAGGACGACCTCCTGCGAGCACATCCCGGCCAGTTTGCTCGGATCAAGGGCCGGGAGCTGCTCGGCGTCTTTCCCACGCGGGAGGCGGCGCACGTAGAGGGCGTCCAGCAATTTGGGAGAACCGATCGAGCAGATGCCCCTTAGGCGAACTGGCTAGATCTTCTCCCACTGAGCCCGGGTGACTCCGGCCTGACGAAGAACCCGCGAGAGGAGCTCGAGGCCGATATCCTTGCCGTGGGGATTGGGAATCGTCACGACGATGTCCCCCCGGGCCATGAACTGGTGCCGACCACCTGAAAAGGGTCCCTCAAAACCCAGCGCTCTCAAACCGCGAATCAGGTCGCGCCGAGAAATAGGCCCCCAATGGGGCATCAGCTCGCTTTCCGGACCTTGACTTCGATCCTGCCTAGCGGCGGGATGGAGAGGCGCCGGGCGACGCGAACCAGCACCCACTCCTCGACAACCTCAGCGAGCTGGTTGCGGCACTCCTCCAGCGTCTGGCCGATAGCGAGGACCCCTCGAAGGCGCCGGACTTCGGCACAGTAGGTGCCGTCCTCCAACTTGTCGTAGCGGGCCCTTCGCAGGGCCTCCTCCACGTACTGTCGGATCATGCGTCCCCTCCCATCATACGGTGATTCTATGTCCTCATCCGCTCGAGGGCAAGGAATGCGGGAGCCGTGGCCAGCAGCGCGAGTGGCCTCTACTCCAGCCGGCGGATGCGGCCGGCGACGGCGCGCACCTTGCGCGGGGCGGCGAGCCAGATGGCCAGGGCCGAGAGCGCGCTCGAGCCGATGGCGAGCCAGAAGGCCAGCGTGTAGCTGCCGGTGGCGTCGTGGAGCGCGCCCGTCACCCAGGGCCCGGCGGCCCCGCCGGCGATGGCCGCCAGCATCAGGGTGCCGAAGATGGTGCCGTAGTGCCGGCCCTCGAAGATCTCGGCCGGGATGGCGCCGATGACGGAGGTGAGGCCGTAGCCGAGCATTCCCTGCGAGGCGACCATGAGGTAGAGCAGCCCCGGCGTCGGGGCGTGGCCGAGGAGGAGCAGGCTCACGTAGCAGAGCGCGAAGCCCAGGCTGCCCGCCGTCCACACCCATTCGCGCCCGATCCGATCCGAGAGATGCCCGAGCCCGATCTGGCCGGGGATGCCGGCCAGGCTGACGAAGCCCAGCGCCCAGGCCGCCACGGTCGGGCTGAAGCCGATCTCGACCAGGTATTTCGTCTGGTGGACCTGCACCGCGTACCAGGCGAAGAGGGCGCAGAAAAAGCCGAGCATCATCCACCAGAAGGGAGCGGTGCGGCTGGCGCGCGCAAGCGTCCAGTCCACGGCGGCCCAGGCCGGGTCCACCACGTTGGACGTCCGGCGTCCTGTCACGGCGTCGTGGGAGGCGCGGTCGCCGTCGGGCTCGAGCCCGAGATCCTGGGGCCGGCGGTACAGCAGGAGGTTGAGGGGCGCCAGGAGCACCAGCACCAGGATCCCCAGCGTCCAGCAGGCGGTGCGCCAGCCGGCGCGCTGGATGAGGGTCTCGACCCAGGGCAGCAGGATGATCGAGCCCACGCCCACGCCGGAAAAGGCCAGGCTCATGGCCAGGCCCCGCCGGCGCACGAACCAGTTGGGGAGGAAGAGCGCCTGCCCCGTGTAGGAGAGACAGATGCTGCCGCCCCCGACGAGCACGCCCAGGGTGGCGTAGAGGTGCCACGGCTGCCGCACCAGCGTCGCCAGCAAGAGCCCCGCCCCCACGAGGCCCACGCCCAGCTCCATCACCACCCGCGGCCCGCGGCGATCCATCAGCCGCCCGAGGGCTGGGGTCAGCGCCGCCGTGACGAGAAAGCCGAAGGAGAAGGCACCGGCCGTCACGCCCCGTTCCCAGCCGAACTCGTCCAGGATCGGCGGGAAGAGAAGCGAGAAGGCGGTACGCGCGTTGACGCCCACGCCCATGGTGACGAAGGCGACGGCGACGATGACCCAGCCGTAGAAGACGGGCACGGGCTAGTCGGGTGACGGGATCAGGTTCAGCGGGGGCTCGCCGCGGGCGGTGCGGTGGATGTTCTCCGCGATGAGGGTGGCGCGCGCATCCAGCATCCCTTCGGTCCAGCCTGACAGATGCGGCGTCATGAGGACGTTGGCCAGCTCGTGGAACGGCTGATGCGCGGGGAAGGTGGGGCCGGGGGCGGTCGGGTAGCGGTACCAGACGTCCAGGACGGCGCCGGCGATCTTTTTCTGGGCCAGGGCCCGGTAGAGCGCCGCCTCGTCCACGATCTCGGCGCGCGCCACGTTGATGAGGACGGCGGTCGACTTCATCAGCCCCAGCTCGCGCTCCCCGAGCAGGCCGCGGGTGGCCTCGGTGAGCGAGAGCGTGATCGCCAGATAGTCGGCGCGGCGCAGGACCGCGTCGAGGGCGTCAGGCCCGCCGAGGAACGCGAGCCCCTCGGGGTCGGAGCGCGTCGGGTCACGCCGGATGGCCCAGACCGCCATGTCGAACGCCCGGGCCCGCCGGGCCAGGGCCTGCCCGATCCGGCCGTAGCCCAGGATGCCGAGCGTCTTCCCCGCCAGCTCAGGCCAGGGAAGCGTGCTCGCCGTCCACGATGACGTCGCACGGGATCGCCAGGTGGGCCCGCACGCGCTCCTCGAGGCGGGCGGCGAAGGTTCCGGCGAAGGCGACCCTCATA
>JACPSW010000065.1 GCA_016193045.1 Candidatus Rokuibacteriota bacterium
ATCGTAGTGGGCTTGGTGGGCAGGTAGCTCAGTTGGTAGAGCACAGGACTGAAAATCCTGGTGTCGGCGGTTCAATCCCGTCCCTGCCCACCATGTTTTTTCAGCTAGTTGCCTCGCATTGAAGTTCTCTTCCGGAGCCCGATTGTGCCCCAAGTTGTGCCCAACTCGGGCTCACTCCAGCTCACTCGGGCGCACTTCGACGGCGTTCTTGACGGATAGCTCGCTCGCGCCTACACTCCGGCCAAGCCGCACATCCCGACCCCTACGGCCGGAGGAAGCACCATGAGGCTCAGGACCATCGGGCTCATCGTTACCCTCATCCTCGGCGTCCTCGTGGTGCCGGTCGCCGTCGACGCGCAGCAGCCCGTGAAAGTCGCCCGGATCGGGGTCCTCCTGCCTGGTTCGGCTCCCTCGCCCTCGGCGCCCTCAGCGGCGCTCGAGGCCTTCCTCGGAGGGTTGCGTGAGCTTGGCTACGTGGAGGGCCAGAACGTCGCCATCGAGTACCGATGGGCGGAGGGGAAACTAGCACGGCTCCCCGACCTGGCGGCGGATCTGGTCCGCCTGAAGGTTGACGTGATCGTGACGCTCGGTACGCCCGGGGTCCAGGCTGCCAAGCAGGCGACCGGCACGATCCCGATCGTCATGCTGGCCGTCGCCGACCCTGTGAAGAGTGGCCTCGTCGCCAGCCTCGCCCGACCGGGCGGGAACGTCACCGGGATGTCCACCCTCGCCGGGGACCTGGGGGGCAAGCGGCTGGAGCTGCTGAAGGAGATCCTGCCCAAGGCCTCCCGCGTGGCCGTGCTCTGGAATTCGGCCAACCTCGCCATGGTCCAGAGGTTCAGAGAGGCGCAGGCGGCGGCGGGGGTGCTGGGAATGACGGTTCTGCCCATGGAGGTGCCGGGGGATCCCACGGATTTCGAGCGGGCCTTCGCGGTGATCACCCGAGACCGTCCCGACGCCCTCCTCGTCACGGTGGACCCATTCACCCTCGCTCACCGGAGACGGATCGTGGAGCTCGCGGCGACCCACCGGCTGCCGGCGATCTACGAGACGAAGTTCTTTGTGGACGCCGGAGGGCTCATGTCCTACGGGGCGAGCGCCGGCGAGGTGTACCGGCGTGCCGCCATATACGTCGACAAGATTCTCAAGGGCGCCAAGCCTGCCGATCTCCCCGTCGAGCAGCCCACGCGGCTCGAGCTCGCCGTCAACCTGAAGACCGCCCGGGCCCTCGAGCTGACCATTCCCCCCTCCATCCTCATCCGCGCCGACCACGTGATCCAGTAGCTCCTGCCGCGAGAGGACTGTGTCAGTTTTGTGTCAGAACTATCGGGCGCTATTGGGCGCTATCGGTCAGGATGGCAGGAGCGGCCGGCCAAGAAATGGCTGGATTCCGACCGATTCGCGCATATAGTGCCCCATAGACCCCGGGTGGGATGAGAACTGAAAATCCTGGTGTCGGCGGTTCAATATCGTCCTGCCGACCAGTTCTGCTTTTTCCTCGACCGCGTTCCCCATCCAGTCCAGGATCCCGCAAAGTCTTCCGATGGGTGTGATGCGGGCTAGTCCGAATAGAAATGCGGGCGGAGATCCTCCTCGGGGATGAAACGCGTAGCTTGGCGGAGTATCGCCCGGCAGGTACCAGTATCCAATTCAGAGTGCGTGGGTACGGTCAGGGTTTGGACGGTGCCATCGGCCAGCTCTCGCCGGAGTTTGGCATGGCTGCCCCGTTGCGAGTGAACCTTGAAGCCGAAGCGCCCAAGAATTGCGATGACCTCCGCGCCTGACGGGCGGCGGAGCCTAGGCATGCGTGGGGATCAGCTCAAAGGTCACCAGGATAGTTGGCTGGGGGGCAAGCCCCAACGCCGCCAAATCTTCTCCGGCCAGATGAAGCTCGACAGCCTCCCGCAAGTTCCTCGTAACTTCATCGAGAGTCGTGCCTTGGGTGACAACGGGGATCTCGAGGCACTCGGCCACGTATCCGGATTGCTCTCCGGGGCGAATCACCGCCTTGATGGTTCGCTGAAGCATCGTCGTCTCCTCTGACACGTCCATGCTACCTAAGAGGGGCCCGGAAGCGCAAGCGGCTCCCATGTCGCTCAATGGTCCCTCAGTGGAACGGGCGGCAGCCAAGATCTACAAGAAGGCTGTGAGCTGCCGTTCGCCGGGACTGAAAATCCTGGTGTCGGCGGTTCAATCCCGTCCCTGCCCACCAGTTTTTTCCCCAGCGTTCTTGACGGACACCTTATTCATGCCTAGACTCCAGCCAAGCCGCACACCCTGACCCCTGCGGCCTCGGAGGAAGCACCGTGAAGCTCAGGAGCATCTCGCTCCTCGTCACTTTCGCCCTCAGCCTCCTCGCCGCGTCACTCGCCGCCGACGCGCAGCAGCCGGCGAAGGTCCCGCGGATAGGGTTTCTCGGGACCTTGCCGACGAACCCCCATTACGAGGCATTGCGGCAAGGCCTCCACGAGTTCGGCTACGTGGAGGGCCGGAACATCGCGATCGAGCGGCGATATTCCGAGGCGAGGGACGAGCGGCTCCCCGGCCTCGCGAGCCAGTTGGTTCGCCTCAAGGTTGACGTCATTGTTGTCGACGCCTGTGGGGCAGCACTCACCGCCGCCAGTCAGGCAACCAATACAATCCCCATCGTTGTCGCGGCCTGTAACGACGACCTGGTTGCGAGCGGGATTATCTCCAGCCTCGCTCGACCGGGAGGCAACATCACGGGGCTGTCCGAGCTTACCCCGGAGCTCGGGGCCAAACGTCTTGAGCTGCTGAAAGAGGCCGTCCCCAAGGTGAGGCGCGTGGCCGTCCTTTGGAATCCAGCCTATTCCGAGCGGTTCAGCGCCAGCTTCCGCTTCTGGTCAGCCGATTGGACAGAGATGCGAGCCGCGGTGCAGGTGTTGGGCATGACGCTTCAATCCGTGGAGATCCGCGGCCCCGACGATTTCGATACGGCGTTCTCCGCCATGACCAAAGAGCGAGCCGAGGCTCTGATTGCATTTTCGGATCCCTTAATCGTCTTCCACGCAAGACGGATTGCCGATCTGGCGGCGAAGAGCCGCCTGCCGGCAGTGTACGCATCCAGAGAGGTTGTGGATGCAGGAGGCCTAATGGCCTACGGGCCGAGCATCTCTGACATGTTCCGGCGTGCCGCTGTTCACGTCGGCAAGATCTTGAAAGGGGCCAAGCCCGCCGATCTCCCGATGGAGCAGCCCACGAAATTCGAGCTGGTCATCAACCTCAAGACCGCGAAGGCCCTTGGGCTCACGATCCCGCAGTCCCTCCTCATCCGCGCCGACCAGGTGATTCGGTGAGCCCTGGGGGCGGGATCATCACCATGATCAACGAGGTGCTGGAGGCGATGACCGACCTCGCCCAGGAGGGCCTCCGATGAAGGGATGCGTTGCTGTGGGGCTGGCGGGCGTCCTGCTGCTCGGCGCGGCCGCGCCGGTCCTGGCCGAGACGGTCCTGGAGAAGATCAGCCGGACCGGGGTCCTGACCGCGGGAACGCGAGCCACCAACATCCCCTTCGCGTTCATCAACGAGAAGAACGAGTGGATCGGCTTCTCTATCGACCTGCTCGAGGCCATCCGCGCCCGCCTGGAGAAGAAGCTGGCCAAGCGGATCAGGCTCCAGAAGAAGGAGATCACCCCGGCGACCCGCATCCCCCTCGTGGTCAACCGCACCACCGACGTGGAGTGCGGGTCCACCACCTACACCCGGGGCCGGGACGAGAAGGTGGACTTCTCTGTCAACTTCTTCTTCACCGGCAGCCAGCTCCTCGTGAAGAAGGGGAGCGGGATCAAGAGCGTGGCGGACGTGGCCGGCAAGCGGGTGGGGGCCGCCGACGCATCGACCGGCGAGAAGAACCTGCGCGCCTCCCAGCCCAAGGCCGACGTGGTGATCTTCCAAGACCACCCGGCCGGCCTCCTGGCGTTGGAGCAGGGGAGGATCGTGGCCTACGTCAGCGACGGCATCCTCCTGGCCGGGCTGGTCGCCAGGGCCAAGAACCCCAAAGACTACGAGATCGTCGGGGACTTCCTCGCGAAGGATCCCTACTCCTGCATGGTCCCGGAGAACGACTCCAAGTGGCGCGACTTCGTCAACCACACCTTCATGGAGCTTATCGACAGCGGGAAGTTCTTCGAGCTGTACGAGAAGTGGTTTGGCGAGCGCGGCGTGGTCCCCTATCCCATGTCGGACCAGGTCCGGAGCTACATGATCATGCAGTCCATGCCCGAGTAGGGGCGATCCCAGCCGCTCGTCCGCATGTGCATGTTGCGGCCCGAAGCCCTGGGCCTGACGATCCCACCGTCCATCCTGGTCCGGGCGGACGAAATCATTCGGTGAGAGCTGGGGACTGCGGGAGTATCCTCCTACAACTCAACGAGGCCGAGACTCAGTATGAGGGCGCGGTCGACGCTCCGCATCGTTTCCCGGCTCAGCCTCCCCACGCGCCGGATAAGCCGCTGCCGGTCGATTGAGCGGATCTGGTTAAGGAGGACCACGGAATCAACCTGGAGCCCTCCCTCGGGCGCCTCGACGGGGACCTCGGTCGGGTACAGGTCGGGCTCGACCTGGGATGTGACGGCGGCGACGATCGTGATCGGGCTGAAGCGATTAGCGAGATCGTTCTGCAAAACTAAGGCTGGGCGCGTCTTTCTGATCTCCGCCCCCAGCGTCGGATCAAAGCTGACGAGATAGACCTCTCCCCGCCGAGGGGGCGTTACTTTTTGCGGTCCTGCCATGCCTCCTCGTCAAGGGAGAACCAGTCCCGGGAGAGCCGCAGGTCTCGTTGGGCTCGACGAGTGGCTCCCTCTCTCAATCGTCTTCGCAGCCTGGTTCGGCCGGTGGTCCGCACGTAGTGGGCTACGGCTTCCGCAATGAGCCGGCTACGATCGCCTTTCGCGGCCACACGGTCGATGAGCCTTACCGTCTCCTCCGGCAAGGTGATGTTCAGGCGTCGGTGCATCGTGGCTGGGCCTCCTGCACGACTCATGATACACACCAACGATGTGTATGTCAATCGAGGTTGGCTCCTACCCCGCGGCTGATGCCTCTGGTTTCAGCGACTTTCACTCTCGGATTCCGGTGCCGGTTTTGGTGGCGGTGTACCGCACCCGGTTCCCCGATGGGGCTCAACTATTTGGGCAATCCCGTCCCTGCCCACCAGTTTAATTTTGGGATCGTAGGACTTCTAGCGCGTGACCCCCTGCCTGGTCCGAGTGAGCCAGATAAGGCCCAGTTCTTTGTCCGTCCAGTTGTGGGACCGAAGATGGGCCACCCAGGCTTTTACCGTGGCCGCCGAGACCACCTGCGTATTCCGGTCAACCTCGATCCGGTCAGGGCACGGCAGCCGGCCGGACTCGACGCTACCTTTTCGTTCCTCAGCCATAGCGAACCTCTTCTTGTCGGACAGGCCACACGCACGTCAACTCAACGGGGTTGGTCATGGTGGAACTCGGGCGAATTATCATCCGGCGGCCCTCCTGCGTCTCGAACGCTTCGGGATTTATGACTCTTCCTTCCTCCATCTGCCCGACGATATCTTAATTTTCCGCTTGACTCAACGTATATCATGTCATAAATTATATGTCAAGTATAAGTTATATAAATAATGGCGTAGGCAGTCGACTAGGCCGGTCCGGCAGGGGGCGGAGATGGCTGTGATGTTCGAGAATAAGACCAGAGTCCTCCTTATTCTCCCCCAAGACGTCCTCGACCGGGCGCGGGTCTTGGCGGGGAAGGCAACGACCATGCTCAAACTCCCGGTGAGCCTTCAGATTGTCCTCCGGGCCCTCATCGAGGAGGGGCTGAAGCGGGATGGCGACCGGAACCTCCTCGCCAACGTTGAGGGCCAGGCCCACGCGGTCCGCCGCATCCGGAGCCTAGCGGGTAGAGGAGGGGGAGCTAAGGGGGAGCGCAGGAATCTCCGGTCGGGAATCCTGCGAGGGCTGAGCGGGAGTGAGCGGCAGAGGCGCGGGAAGTGAGGAGATCGGGGGGAACGATCCAGCGACGCGACGAATCGGAGCGACTGGGGCTCCGCGCCGGCCAAGCGTTACGACGACAAACGCTGACTATCAGCGTCTTGTAAGGAGACAGCTATGTGGACATGGGCAGGTGTGATGATGGTGACCACGGCGGTGGCGGCGATGACCCTTGGTTGTTCCCAGCAGTCGGGAACGGCAGTGGTGATCGAGGATAAGGTCTACACGGTGACGCCGGTCTCTATCAAGGTGAAGGCCGGGATCGTGACAGGCGAGATCACGGAGATGAAGGTCACGGAGCGGATCGAGAAGGGCTCCGGCCGCCTCGTCTCTCCGGCGAAGCTCACGGGCATGCTCAAGCTGAAGAATAGCTCCAATGATCAGGCCGTCCGGCTTGTTGGGGGGAAAATCCAGTACATCGATGCCCAGGGGCAGCTGATCAAGCTCGAGGAGACACGGACCGAACCGACTATTAGGTTCGCCACGTACGGCTCCGAACGGCTCGATCCCGGGCAGGATGCGACCGAGTCCGTGGACGTGGACTTCCCCACCGAAGCTCTCAAGGCGAAGAAGCTGAAGGAGATCCGTCTCGAGCTCGCGTACATCCCGTCGCCATACAAGGAGGAGACGGTCAACTTCACCGTGTCGATCGGCGGCCAGTAAGCCTTTGGGGAGGTGGTTTCCTTCTGGAGTCACCTCCAACTCAGGCTCGGAGGCCTTCAGGGCAAGTTTCTTCACCGGGTTCGGAGACCAAGATGCGACAGATGACGGGCCTCAATGAGCTTCGCGAGCAGGGCAGGATGACGTGGATCGAACAGGAGCATGGATGGGTCGCGGCGCCGGAGGAGATTGTGAAGGCACTTTCGAAGGACGGCTTCGAAGAATGCAAGCGCGAGATGACGACGAGCCGGCGTGATCGCCGGCCGGCTGGCGGCGTGTGGCAGGGAGTCGATACGCGCACGGGATCGGTGGCATCCGCGATCTGGGTAAATCGGCTGGCATGGCATCAAGCCATTGTGGCGGGCAGCGTGTGGCAAGGAGTCAACGCGCGCACGGGACCCGTTGCATCGGCGATCTGGGTGGACCGCTCGGCATGGGATGAAGCCGTCGTGTTCATCGCGATCGATGGGGAAT
Organism: Candidatus Rokuibacteriota bacterium; assembly: GCA_016193045.1. Lineage (GTDB taxonomy): Bacteria > Methylomirabilota > Methylomirabilia > Rokubacteriales > CSP1-6 > CSP1-6. Next base: position 7,125 of record JACPSW010000065.1, read on the forward strand.
CGCTCGGGGACTGCAGCCGGTGATGGTGCCAGGCGGTGGCGGGAGCCGGGGGCAGGGCACGGCCGCAAGAAGGCGACGCGGGCGCGGACGCTAACGTGTAAAAGCCCCGACCTCATCGTAGTACGCGATGATCTACTGGGGAGGGTTATGCTGAATGACGTTCTGGCTGTGGGCGTAGGGGCCGCCTTGGTCATAGTGTTTGCCACGATCTTCGGGGCGGTAGAGCTACTCTGGAGAGGGCTGCAAGCGGCTCGGCGCGTGAGTGGACTATGACACGCGCGGTCCTACGGGGTACGAAAATGGAGAGAGTCTCTGAAGTTTTGCAACTCTCGGTAATAATAGAGAGGCGTCGGCCGTTTTCGCTTGAATCTTAGTTTCTTTAGAAACTCGATTTCCTCCTCGGTCGCATCGCCGCTGAGGGAAGTATCCCGAAGGAATTCTTTGAGCCCCGGCTCTTCGTCGAACAGTTCGTCGGGTTCCCGTTCAACAAACCCAAATTTCTTCCGAGGCCCCGTGACCAGCCTGCGGTTCAAGACAATTTCCATGTCAAACGTTGCGGGGTCGATGTCCCAGGATTCAATCAGCGGATCCAAGAAGGCGACGCAGTGTTCCACGGACAGGTTGAAGATATCCGTATCCAGGAACTCGAGCACCATGACCCGCATCTGTTCGTAGCTTTGGTCACTGAGTCGAGCGACCGTGCGGAGCCAGTGTTCACTCTCTAATTCTTCTTTGGCAACTTTTTTGACCACGTCTAGAAGCTTCTGTGTGACGAGGTGTTCGAGTTCGCCGAAGGGCTGCTTTTCAAAAATCGCACGTATTGGTTTGGCGTTGTCAGGGTTGCATTTGCGGAGAATCAACTCTCGAACTTCTTTGAACAAGGGTGTGAGCGGATCCCCCAATCGTCTCTTCAATTCCTCCTTGCGCTGGAGGTCAGCCAGCTTGGAAAGCTGACCGCTCGGGAGCGTCAAAAATTTCTCCATCTTGTCGTAAATATCTGTCCGACTCGGGGCAGGGGGCGCTTTTTTCCGAGTCAGCAGCTGTGAAATGTAGGACTCCGTCACTTGCGCGGCAGTTGCCAGATCCCTCTGCTCAACCCCCAAGTCTTCCAGCCGCTGCCTGATCACTAAAATTACATCCACCTGGAATTCCTCCCGCCTCAATAGCCCCATCTGATTGGGCACTTACCAAATGTTGGTGAAGTGTATACGATTTTTCTTGACAAGTAAAGTGAATCAACCTATGGTGGTTAACAGCATGAGCATTCCTACTCATGTCTTCAGGTTGTCTGAACTAAGTCAGGTTATCTGAATATCACTCTCGTCTTAGCCACAAAAGGGGTACGACATGTTTGCTCGCACTGTTCGCATGCAGCTGAAGCCGAATAGCGTTCCGGAGTTTACCCTGACGGTTGAGAAGGAAGTCATTCCCCTCCTTCGGAAACAGCAAGGTTTCAAGGACGAAATCACGTTCGTCCCCTCGGATGGAAAGGAAGCGGTCGCAATCAGCCTGTGGGAGCAGAAAGAGAACGCGGAAGCTTATAGCCGCGGGGCCTATCCAGAAGTGCTGAAGGCCATGGCGAAAGTGGTTGAGGGAACTCCTCAGGTTCACACCTCTGAGGTTTCCAACTCGACCTGGCACAAGATCGCCGCTCGGTAAGCCGTCTGAAGGTGATAGGTCTTTGATGGGGGCGGACTTGTCCGCCCCCATCATCGCTTGCACGCTAGTTTCAGGATGAGCTTCAGCGTCTAGGCAGTCAAACCGAACCTGTGAACTTTGAGGAGTATTGGACGCTTGACCGTCCGATCGGGCCCAACTCCCTGGAGACTCAGCGCGATCCAGCAAGAAGCGGAGCTTTCCAGACGATCGGAACCGAGACAAGTTTTTTCACCAGGATCGGGGGAACAAGGTGCCACGGATGAAAGGCCTGAATGAACTTCTCGAGCAGGGCAGGATGACGTGGATCGAACAAGAGCACGGATGGCTCGCGGCGCCGGATGAGATTTTTAATGCCCTCTCGAATGATGGATTCGAAGAGTGCAAGCGCGAGATGACGACGAGCCGACGTGATCGCCGGCCGGCGGGCGGCGTGTGGCAAGGCGTCAATACGCGCACGAGATCCGAGGCCTCGGCGATCTGGGTGAATCGCCCGGCGTGGCCTCAAGCCATCGTGTTCATCGATATCGATGGGGAGTCACTTGCGGGAGCCATGTCAGGGGCTGCTCTCTCATCATAGGAGATCACGTGAGACGAGGTCGCGGGCGGGAGTTCAGGTGCGAGGTGGTATCCGAAACGGTGCTGATCCGTCTCCGTCGAGCAAACGGTTTCGGACGGCCGCATGGCTATTTCATTCAGTGTAACCAAACCGACTGTCAGTACGTTGACGAGAACAAGCCCCCCTGCCCGCTGCACGTCGGCATGTTCGCCGAGGAGATCAGGGTCGCGGAGGAAGCGCGAGGCCGCCGGGACGAGTAGGAGATTCGCAGGCTCATTCCAGCTCTGCGGCCTCGGAGGAAGCAGCGTGAGACTCAGGAGCGTCGGGCTCATTGTCACCCTCGCCCTTAACATCCTCCAAGCGCCGCTCGCCGCCGACGCGCAGCAGGCGGGGAGGGTCCCCCGGATAGGCTACTTACGGGCCGAGGCACCTCCAGCGGCCGATGTCGAGGCTTTCCGCCATGGCCTTCGCGAGCACGGCTACGTGGAGGGGAAGAACATCATCCTTGAGTACCGATGGGCGGATGGAAACGAGGAGAAGCTTCGTTCCCTCGTGGCTGAGCTGATCCGTCTCAAGGTTGACCTCATCGTGACATCCGCTCCGGCCGCGACCCGTGCCGCTAAGGAGGCCACCACGACGATTCCCATCGTGATGGTACTGGTCGCTGATCCTGTTGCCTTCGGATTCGTCGCCAGCCTCGCGCGTCCAGGTGGGAACGTCACGGGGTTCGCCTTCCTGTTGCCGGAGCTGAGTGGGAAACGGCTGGAACTGCTCAAGGACGCCATCCCCGGGCTCTCCCGTGTGGCGGTGCTGTGGAACGCTGCCAATCCATTTAAGGCGTTCGACTTGAAGGAAGTGCAGACAGTGGCCGACGCGCTGAGACTGGCGGTACAAACGTTCCCAGTGCGGGGGCCGAACGACTTTGACGGCGCATTCGAAGCCGCTACCAAGAGTCGCGCGAATGGCCTCATCACACTGGAGGACCCCTTCACCATAGCTCATCGAACATAGCTCGCAAATCTTGCGCTCAGGCATAGGCTGCCGGCGGTGTACGGAGTGAGGCCGTTTGTGGAGGCCGGCGGCCTGATGTCCTACGGGCCGGATCGTGTCGATCAGAACCGACGCGCCGCAACCTATGTGGACAAGATCCTCAAAGGCGCCAAGCCCGCCGATCTTCCCGTCGAGCAGCCCACCAAGTTCGAGCTGGTGATCAATATGAAGACCGCCAAGGCCCTCGGCCTGACGATCCCGCCCTCCGTGCTGATCCGGGCGGATGAAGTGATCCAGTAGGTCTTCCTTATAGCTTGACGAGCCCGAGACTCAGCATAAGGGCTCGGCTCATCTGCCCAGCAGTTTTTTCCCGCGTTCTTGACGGACACCTCGCACACGCCTACACTCCGGCCAAGCCGCACACCCTGACCGATGCGGCTTCGGAGGCAGTCCCATGAGGCTCAGGAGCATCAGGCTCATCGTCACCCTCACCCTTGGCATCCTCGTAGCGCCCCTCGCCGCCGGGGCGCAGCCGGCAGGAAAGGTCTACCGCATCGGTTTTCTATGGGACAGTCCGGCTGCGTTTCCGGATGCCATCGAAGCCTTCCGCCAAGGGCTTCGCGATCTGGGCTACGTGGAGGGTCGGAACATCGTCATCGAGTTCAGGTGGGCGGAGGGGAAGCCCGAACGGATGCGCGAACTTGCGGAGGAACTGGTCCGGCTCAAGGTCGATGTCATCATGGCGCCGAGTTCCATCTACACTGCGGCGGTCAAGCGAGCCACCGCGACGATTCCCATCATCTTCATGAGCCACGCGGACCCGCTCCGCACCGGCCACGTGGCCAGCCTCGCGCGGCCGGGGGCCAACATCACCGGGCTCTCCATCATGATGACCGAGACAAACGTCAAAGGCCTGGAGCTGTTCAAGGAGGCGGTTCCCGGGCTCTCGCGCGTTGCGGTCATCTGGGACCCGGCCACGCCATCGCACGGACCGGGCTTGAAGGCCGTCGAGGTCGCAGGCCCTCGACTGGGGCTCCGGATTCAGCCGGTCGCCGTGCGCAGCGCCACGGAGTACGACGGCGCCTTTGCGGCCATGGTGCGAGAGCGCGCCCATGGGGTTCTGGTCCTTTCAACCCCCCTGTTCATCGCCGGGGCCAAGCGGCTCGCGGAACTCGCGTTGACGCACAAACTGCCTTCGCTGTTTGGGCCGAAACATCACGTGGAGGCCGGGGGTCTCATGAGCTACTCGCCCGACCGCCCGGATCTCTATCGCCGCGGTGCCATCTATGTGGACAAGATCCTGAAGGGCGCGAAGCCCGCCAATCTCCCTGTCGAGCAGCCGACGAAGTTCGAGCTGGTCATCAACCTCAAGACCGCGAAAGCGCTGGGCCTCACGATCCCGCCGTCGGTCCTCTTCCGGGCGGACAGGGTCATCGAATGATCGACCGGCGCGAGTTCGTCACCGGCCTCGTCGCCGGCGTGCTCCTCGCATCGCGCCCGGCCGACGCGCAGAGAGCCAGGAGCATGCACCGCATTGGATGGTTGTCACCCGCCTCGGCCGCCGACGGTCTCACCAGCCTTGAGGCCCTCCGGACTGGATTGCGCGAGCTCGGGTACATCGAAGGCCAGAACGTCACCATCGAGGCCCGCTGGGCCGATGGGCGCAGCGAGCGCCTTCCCCACCTCGCCGCGGACCTGGTGGGTCTGGGCGTGGACGTCCTCTGCACGGTGGGCTCGCAGGCTTCCGGGGCGGCCAAGCAAGCGACGTCCTCGATCCCGATCGTGTTCGCGAACGTCGCATTCCCCGATCAATCGGGCCTCGTCGCGAGCTACCCGCGGCCCGGCGGCAACATGACGGGGGTCGCGTTCATCGGCCCTGAATACGGGAAGCGGTTGGAACTGCTCCGGGAGGCCTCTGCCACGCTCTCGCGCGTGGCGCTGATCTACAACCCCGACAACCCGGGGAGCGTCCTGGCTCTCCAAGAGACGCAACGGTGGACAACCGCCCTGGGGGTCAGGCTCGAACCTCACGGGTTCCGGGGTCCGCACGATTTGGAGGACGTCTTCAGGGCGATCGCCGGGAAGCGGCCGGATGCGCTCATGACGACCGCCGACCCCCTCATCGCCTCCCATCGCGCACGTATCGTCGGCTTCGCGGCCAAACACCGCCTGCTCTCGATGTACCCGACCAGGGAGTTTGTCGCCGCCGGGGGCCTCATGTTCTATGGCGGCAGCATCCCCGAGATGTACCGGCGCGCCGCCGTGTACGTGGATAAAATCCTCAAAGGAGCCAAGCCTGGCGATCTCCCCGTCGAGCAACCGATCAAGTTCGACATGGTCATCAATCTGAAGACGGCGAAGGCCCTCGGCCTCACGATCCCGCAGTCGCTGCTGCTGCGGGCGGATGAGGTCCTTCAGTAGGAAGTTGTCCGCCGGCGACTGCTCAGGTTCGTGCCACCTCCATCCCTCCAGCGCCAATCGTTCCGCCTAAGCAGCTGTTTTTGCGAGGATACTCGTTGGCATCGGCGTTGCTCGCCCTCGGAGGGCAAGAGTCATCAGCGCCCGCGCCTGGCGCGATCGGGAGGGGCAGATGCCATTGGGGAATCTTCGGTGGCTGGTCATTCCAACGGTCACCACTCTCCTCCTCGGCCAGCTTGGTTGCGCCTCCCGTCCGATCCGGGTGCCGCCTCCCTCCGATCAGCCCGCGTCGGAGCTGGGCACCGTCGGCGTTGCGTCGGCGCGGTTCGTCCCCAAAGCGAACTACTGGACGCCCCCAGGCATCGGTCGAGGGGCGGTGAAGGGCCTCGTCAGAGGGGCGGAGATCGGGGCCAAGGTGGGCTTTTGGCCAGGGGCCGTGGCGGGCGGGCTCGTGGGAGCCGCCGGGCGTGAGCCAGGGATCTTACTCGGAGCAATCGTCGTCGGTAGTGCTACTGCCGCGGCCTCTGCCATCGTCGCCGCCCCCGTTGGTGCGACCGTCGGCGCGGTCAGGGCGGCCGTCCAAGCGCCTCCCCGTGCGGCCGTCAAGAAGGCCGAGGCGGAACTTGCGACCGTCCTGGCCGACCTCAAGGTCCAGGAAGCGATGGGGGACCACGTCACCCAACTGGTTCGGGAACAAACCCCGCAGGTTGCCCTGATTACAGACCGCGGCCCGACGGCCCAGGACACGGAGGCCGGCTACGGTTCGCTGGCAGGCGAAGGGATAGACACGGTCATCGAACTGGCCGTGTCGGCAATCCAGTTGAGCGGTCCATGGGCGTCGATTCCCGTGGAACCCTCTTGATGACCGTGCGCGCGCGGGTGATCCGGGTCGCGGATGGAACGGGACTCTATGCACGGGACTTCGACTACGCGGGTGGAGCCGACCCTTTCATGGATTTGGCCGGCAACGCCCAGCGGTTGCGCGAAGAACTGCAGCGCGCCTACCAGAGTCTCGCCAGGGAGATCGTCGGCAAGCTGTTTGCCCGATTCACGCCGGGGCGCGAAGAATCTCCGCCGGTTCACGATGAGGAGCGACAGTAACCCGCCCGGAGCGGCAAGGCATGCTTGACGGTCGCCGCCCAGCCTCCGGTGATCGTCCTGCCGGGCATCACGGCCACGGGTCTCGAGGACTTTTATCCCATCCCCCCCGAAGAAGTCTGGACCGCAGTCCTGACGAAACATTTCGACCGCATCTCTCTGCATCCCGACGACGTCCGTTACGAAGCCCTGGAGCCCGCGCGCATCCAGCCGCGGCAACCCTTCGGCATCATCTATGAAGACCTGGTGGATGCGCTGCGTCACGACCTCACCCGCCGCCACGACCGCCCCACGCCGGTCTTCCTCCTCGCCTACGACTGGCGCCAGGACTGCCGCGCCACCTCCATGCAGCTCGATTCCTTCATTGACGAAGTGCTCGCCCGCACCGGGCTGCTCCCGCACTACCGCGACGCGGACAACAAGCCGTTCCCGAACATGCGCGTGGACCTCGTCGGCCATTCGATGGGTGGGCTGATCATCGCGGACTACCTCGTGCGGATGCGCGATGCCGCGAAGAAGAAAGTCCGCCGCGTCGTGAGTATCGGCACGCCGTTTCAAGGCTCGTTGGACGCCATCGCCAAGGTAACCACGGGCATGGGCTCCTTCACGGAGGCTCCTCCTCGCGACCGCGAGCGCGAGGCTGCCCGAACCATTCCGGCGATCTATCAGCTCCTGCCCACTTTCTCCGCGGCCATCCAGCCCGATCCCGGGCTGCCCGGCGACATCTTTTCTGTCGGCACGTGGCAACCCACCATCCTGCAGACCCTCGCCGAGTACGTCCGACAGCACAAGGCGCGCATCGAGGCGGAAGACCTGTTCACCAACTACCTCACGGCGGCCAAGGAGTTCCGCGTGAAAGGGGATTCGCTGAATCTCGGTAACGTCCTGCCGGAAGGAAGAGACGGCTGGATGGCCATCGTCGGCGTGGGGGCGCCGACGCGCCAGCTTGCCAAGGTGATCAAGTACCAGGGCAAACCATGGTTCGACATCCCCGAGCCGCTGGACCTGTGGGACGACGATCACCAGAGCCCTGTCACCGGAGACGGCACCGTGCCGTTCCTCGGCGCTTGTCCGAAGCCGTCGGTGCTGGAGAAGGGACGCCTGGTGTGTGTTTCACCGGATGAGTTCGGACTGCTCGAAATCCGCGATCGCGTCCTCGCCAAGACCGCGGGCTTTCACGCCGCGCTCCCCACCGTGAACCTCGTCCAACGTCTCACGATCCGCTTCCTCAACCCACGCTTCGATACCGACCTCAAAGCCCGCCCCGCCCCCGGCGTGACGAAACCCGTGTGGCCCCCCGCCCTCAAGATCGAAGTCCTCTCGTAGCGGCGGGCGGACTCGGCGAAAATGCGTCGCGCCGGTCTTTGGCTCCAGGACCGTGAGGCCGGAGCGGTCAGAGGAGCACTTCGGCGCGTTCGATCTGCTTGAGCGGGATGCCGAGCGTCATCGTGCCGCCCGGGAAGCGTCGCTCGACGCGTGCCATGCCATCGAGAACTTGCAGGAGCCGGCCCTCACGGGTCGTCCCGTGCGTGAGATGCAGCCGCACCGTCTTGCCGAGGTACTGGGTGAGATCCGTTGCCGGCACCGCACGAAATTCGCTCGTCACCGGCGCCGGTGCGGCGGGCGAGGGTGGGGTCGGGCGGGCGGGTGTTGAAGACACGGCCCTCATGCTCAAGTCCGTCACCGCCTTGCCGTTGACGGTCACGCTCAGATTCAACATCGAGACGATGTCCTCGGGCTTGAACAACTGGAGCGCCTGCATGTCCAACTCCACGGACGGCGTGATCTGCAGGCGCACTTCGCCCGGCCTGGTCAGGAACTCGCGATAGGCCTGGCGCAGCCCCGGCCCCGGAACGAGCCCCCACTGCGCCCGGTATTCGGCGGCAATTCGGTTCACCTCCGACTCGATGTATTGCTCGCGGCTCATGCGGCTCGCCTGGGTGCAGTAACGTTTGAGCCGATCGGTGAAGGAGAGATCCCGGTAGACGACGTCGAACGCACGCAGGCGCGCCCGCGTTCCCATGGCGTTCTTCAGGTTCGGGGACGCATCGGCGAACTCGACGTTGACCGCTGCCATGCCGAGATCGCGCATGCGCCACTCGGTGGTAATCCGCAGTGGGCCGCCACCCTTCTCGAACCGATAGCCGAGCGAGACGTCGAAAACGAAGGACTGGTACCCCAGTCGTTGATACGCGTTGAGATCGAAATAGCGCACGTCGCCGCAATTTGACACCGGCGCCACGCCGCTCGATCGCATGGCCGCGGCGATGAAGCGGTCGAGGGTCTCCGCCATGGGTCCATCGAGCTTGAATGTCAGGCCGCGCAACGTCGCGCGCAGATGTCCCGGCAGTTCGCCGTCGCGCAATTTCGCCGTTCCGGTGAGCAGGAACCAGAGCCCGGGCGTCTCGATCTCGATGCCTTCCATGTGCAGGCCGTCGTTGAAGGCCCTGGGCCGGATTTCGATATCCTCGACGCGTATGGTCCCGCCGGGCGTGACGGATACGCTGGCATAGCGCGTCTCGGCGACCGGCGAGATCTGGATGATGGCGTCCTCGAGGGCGGTTGTGACCTTGAAGCGGATGTAGAGCGTCCCGCCGCCGATCACTGCCGCGACGAAGAGCGCCAATCCGACGACGGGTTTCCACCACTTCATTTGACGGCCCTCCCCCGAAGTCTTGATGCCGTTAGTCGTGAGCAAGCGGCATGCCGAGATTCACAGGGGGGCTGGAGAGAGAATCATTGTGAAAACAGCAGGATACAGGTCGGTTCCGATGGGTGGGAGGGGAAACACCGGCCAAGATGGCACCTCCGGTTCCTCGCGTGCCAAATCTTGACGGGGAAGCACTATGGGTATTGACGCCTCGAGCTCCGTGAGGATAGGCTGACCGCAGCCGTGAAAATCGCCGTGACAACCCCGGCTCTGACGCTGGACTGAGACGCGGTAAGGGATGAAGGTCGAGACCCAGCTGCCGCTTGGCAAAGTCGACCCGGGTCTGCGCGGCGCCCCGAAGCTCGACTTGCGCTCGGTGGCAGGCGGCGCGCGCGAGATCGAAGAACTCGGCTTCGACGGAATGGTGACCGGCGAGATCAAGACGGATCCGTTCATCCCCCTGGCGCTGGCGGCCAGACGTGCGCGCTCGCATCGCATTTTACGCTTCGACGCGGACGTATAAGTCCGTCTTCGATGCTCACGGGTGGGGGGGCGTGGTTGATGAGCTTCATGGGCTCTCGACTCGGCAGCGATGGGAGGAAATGCCGAAGTACGTCTCGGATGAGGTGCTTGAGACGATCGCCGTGGTGGGAACGTACGATGAGGTTGCAGGGAAGCTAAAGAAGCGCTACGGGGACTTTGCCACCCGCGTGGAGTTCAGCCTTCCCGTTCGGCGGCCCGCCGATCGGGATCGACTTCGGGCGGTGATCCGGGAGCTCCGCGAGGGGTAGTCCGCTATCTTCGAGCCAGGAGATGACATGAGCCGAGGTCAGACGCGGGAGTTCAGGTGCGAGGTGGTATCCGAAACGGTGCTGATCCGCCTCCGTCGAGCGGACGGTTTCGGACGGCCCCGGGGATATTTCGTTCAGTGCAACCAAACCGAGTGTCAGTACGTTGACGAGAACAAGCCGCCCTGCCCGCTGCACGTGGGCATGTTCGCGGAGGAGATAAGGATCGCGGAGGAAGCGCGGAGCCGCCGGGCCGAGTAGGGGATTCGGGGCGGACCTGAGCGTTTGCCGTCTATTGACACCGGCGCCGGCAGCCCCTAGATTCCTCTTGAGGAGAGCCCATATATGGCATCAGGGATGACCGCCAGGCTTCTGCACGTCGATCTCGCCAGCCGCCAGACCCGCGTCGAAGAGCTCCCCGAGACCCTCCTGCGCAAGTGCCTGGGCGGCGGGGCGCTGGCCAGCTACCTCCTCCTCCGGGAGATGCCGCCGGGGGTGGATCCCCTGGGCCCCGACAACATCCTTGTCTTCACCACGAGCGTGATCAACGGGCTTTCGCTCTCCGGGACGAATCGCTACACGGCGGCGGCCAAGTCGCCGCTGACCGGCGGCTACTCGGAGTCCGAGGCCGGCGGGTGGTGGGGACCCGAGCTGCGCGCGGCGGGCGACGATGGCCTCCTGATCCGCGGGCAGGCGGAGTCGCCGGTCTATCTGTGGATCAAGGACGGCCAGGTGGAGTTCCGGGACGCGCGCCCCTACTGGGGGCGGCTCTCGGGGGAAGTGCAGGACGGGCTCGAGCAGGAGCTGGGGGACAAGCGGATCCGCGTCCTCCAGACCGGCGTGGCGGGCGAGCGGGGGGTCCGCTTCGCGGCGATCGTGAACCAGCTCAAGCACTTCCACGGCCGCGGCGGACTTGGCGCCGTGATGGGCGCCAAGCGCCTCAAGGCCATCGTCGTCCGCGGCACGAAGCCGCCTCTCGCCATGGACAAGGACGGCGCGCGCGGCGCGCTCACCTGGTTCCGCGAGCACTACGACCGCTCCAAGGACCGCTTCCACACGCTCGGGAGCGCCAGCGCCCTGCTCGCCCTCGAGGCGAGCGGGATCCTGCCGACCCGCAATTTCCGCGACGGCTCCTTCGAGCACGCCCGCGCCATCAGCGGGCAGAAGATGGCCGAGACCATCCTGGTCAATCGCGGCACCTGCTACGCGTGCGCCGTCGCCTGCAAGCGGGAGGTGGCGATCCCGGAGGACGGGGTCGATCCCAAGTACGGCGGCCCGGAATACGAGACGCTGGCGGCGTCGGGGTCGCTCTGCGGAGTGGGAGATCTCCGGGCGCTGGCGCGGGTGAACCAGCTCCTGGCCCAGTACGTCCTCGATTCCATCTCGACGGGCGCCGTCATGGCCTTCGCGCTGGAGTGCTACGAGCACGGGATCCTGACGAAGGCGGACACGGGAGGGCTCGAGCTGACCTGGGGGAACGCCGAGGCGGTCGAGCAGCTCGTCCACCGGATCGGGCGCCGGGAGGGAATCGGCGACGTGCTGGCCGAAGGCGTGCGGCGGGCGGCCGCGCGCCTCGGACGAGGCGCCGAGCGCTTCGCGCTCCACGTCAAGGGCCAGGAGCTGCCGATGCACGACCCGCGGGGGAAGAAGGGGCTCTCGCTGGCGTACGCGCTCTCGCCGACGGGGGCCGACCACATGGAGGCGCCGCACGATCCGCTCTACGCCGGGTTCCATCCGACGGGCCACCCGATGGGGGCGCTGGGTCTCATCGAGCCCCTCGACCCGCTGGCCCTCGACGCGGCCAAGGTGCGAGCTTTCTTCGTCACCCAGCAGCTGTGGAGCTTCTACAACGCGGTCGGCATGTGCGACTTCGTCGGCACGCCGCTCAACAGCCTGGAGCCGATGCCGCTGGTCTCCTACGTGAACTCGGTGACGGGCTGGAACATGAGCCTCTACGAGGTTCTGAAGGTCGGGGAGCGGGCCAACACGCTGGCGCGCCTCTTCAACTGCCGGGAGGGCTTCACGCCGGACGACGACGTGCTGCCCCCCCGGCTGCACGAGGGGATCGGCAACGGCCCGCTCAAGGGCCAGCGGATCGACCCCGCCGAGTTCCTGGCCGCGCGGCGGGTCTACTACGAGATGGCCGGCTGGAGCCCGGAAACGGGCCGGCCCACGGCCGCCAAGCTGGCGGAGCTGGGCATCGACGCCGCCGCGATCAGGGCCTGAAAGCCTCTCCGCACACGGTGGGGGACCCGAGGGGGGAGGGGTCGAGGCACTCGATCTCTCCCCCCGGTTCGTTCAGACAGGGAGGAGTTGACGCATGGCCGCGGCCACGGTGCTCTACCAGCGGGACGGGCGCATCGCCCGGATCACCCTGAACCGACCCGAGAAGTTGAACGCCATCAACGACGCCATGCCCGGGGAGCTCAGGGCGGCCGTCGCCGAGGCCAACCGCGACGACGCGGTCCATGTCATCGTCTTGACGGGAGCGGGGCGCGCGTTCTGCGCGGGCTACGATCTGGAGCTCTACGCCGAGCGCGCGCGGCCGGCGACCTACAGCCAGGACCTGCCCTGGGACCCGATGGTGGACTACGCGTTGATGAGCGAGAATACCGCCTGCTTCATGAGCCTCTGGCGCAGCCTCAAGCCGGCGATCTGCAAGGTCCGCGGCTATGCGGTGGCGGGCGGGAGCGACATCGCGCTCTGCTGCGACCTCCTCGTCATGGCCGAGGACGCCCGGATCGGCTATCCCCCGGCGCGGGTCTGGGGCTGCCCCACCACCGCGATGTGGGTCTACCGGCTGGGGGCAGAGCGGGCGAAGCGGCTCCTGCTGACCGGGGACCTGATCACGGGTCGCGAGGCCGGCCAGATGGGGCTCGCGGCCGCCGCCGTGCCCGAGCCGGACCTGGACGCGACGGCCGACAGGCTCGCGGCCCGGATGGCGGGGGTGCCCAGGAACCAGCTCATGATGCAGAAGCTGATGATCAACCAGGCCTACGAGAACATGGGCCTGGCGACGACCCAGCTGATCGCGACGCTGCTCGACGGGATCGCACGCCACAGTCCCGAGGGGTTCGCCTGGAAGGCCCGCGCCGAGCAGGTCGGCTTCAAGCAGGCGGTGAAGGAACGCGACAGCGGCGAGCCGATCTAAGTCTGCTATCATGGAAGACATGCCCGCTGCGTCGCCGCAACCGCGACGGGTGAAGCCGGGTCGGTGCGGCCAGCGCCACAATGCGGGGATGTTGGTCCCCGGCCATCGTCTCGGATAGCCGCCGGAGTAACGCCCGGCCGGCGGGCATTTCCCACGGAGGACGACGATGACGGCCAAGGTGTTGCCGGTGATCCGGATCGAATGCGCCGTTCACGGGGCGCTGATCGCGGCCGGTGCGGCGCTCGCGCACTCGTTCGCGACGCTGGACTGGCAGCGGGGCGCCCCGAAGGCCGGGTGATGACGATCCGCATCACGCGCGTGTACACGCGCACGGGCGACAAGGGAACCACGGCCCTCGTCGGCGGCAGGCGCGTGGCCAAGGATTCGCCGCGGATCGCCGCCTACGGGACGATCGACGAGCTGAACTCGATCCTCGGTCTCGCGCGCGCCTTCAACGAGGAGCGGCTGGGGGAGGGGGAGAAGCACCGCTGGCTCGATGAGGTGTTCCGGCGCCTGCAGAACCAACTCTTCGACCTCGGCAGCGAGCTGGCCACGCCGCCGGAGGCGGCGTACGAGGGGATGTTCCGGGTCGGCGAGGCCGAGGTGAAGGAGCTGGAGGCGCTCATGGATCGCTGCCAGAAGGACCTCGCACCGCTCAAGTCCTTCGTGCTCCCCGGCGGCGGGCGCATCAGCGGCTTTCTCCACCAGTGCCGCACGGTGTGCCGCCGCGCCGAGCGGGAGCTCCTGGCCCTCTCACGCGTGGAGCCGATCGGCGAGGCGCCGCTGCGCTACGTGAACCGGCTGAGCGACGTCTTCTTCGTACTCTCGCGCTGGGTCGGCCGGCACCTCGGCGAGCGGGAGTATCTCTGGGAGCGCGGGCTCCAGCGTCACGCGCCCGAGAAGCGGAAGTAGGAGCGCGCGAATGAGCGGCCTGAGGGGAGAAAAGTGCGTGCCCTGCCACGGTGGCGTGCCGCCGGCGACGGAGGCCGAGATCGCCCGGTGGAAGCCCGAGGTCCCCGACTGGCGGCTGGTGGAGCGCGACGGAATCCCCCGGCTCGAGCGGGTCTTCACCTTCAAGGATTTCGCCGGCCCCCTGGCCTTCACGAATCGCGTGGGCGCGCTCGCCGAGGCGGAGGGCCACCATCCGGCGCTCCTCACCGAGTGGGGGCGGGTGACGGTGACCTGGTGGACCCATGCGATCCGCGGCCTCCACCGGAACGACTTCATCATGGCGGCAAAAACCGACGCGCTCGCTCATGCCCGATGATCAGGACGCGTTCGCGCGCCGCCACCTGCGTCGTAACCTCCTCGCCCTGGGCGGCGACTACGCGCTGTTCCTGGTAGGCTTCTCCTTCGCCTCGCAGTCCACGATCCTGCCCGCCTTTGCCGAGCACCTGCGGGCGCCGAACATCGTAATCGGCGCGATCCCGGCGGTGATGACGGTCGGCTGGTTCCTGCCGTCGCTGTTCGCGGCGGGGCACACGGAGACGCTCACGCGGCGGCTTCCGTTCGTGCTGCGCTATACCATCTGGGAGCGCGCGCCGTTTCTCGTCCTCGCGCTGGCCGCCTTCGTGCTGGCCGAGCCGGCCCCGGCGCTCACCCTGGGCCTGCTACTGATTCTGCTGCTCGCGATCACGGGCGCGGGGGGTGCGCTGATGCCGGCGTGGATGGACGTGGTGGGGCGGACCATCCCGACGACGCTCAGGGGGCGGTTCTTCGCCGTGGCGAGCGTGCTGGCGAGCGCCGGCGGCCTCATCGGCAGCTTCGGGACGGCCTATATCCTGGCGGCGGTCCGGGCCCCCGCGAGCTACGGGGTCTGCTTCGTGATCGCGGCGGTGTTCATGGGGCTCTCGTACGCGGCCCTGACCTTGACGCGCGAGCCGCCGGTGGTCGTGACGTCGCCCCCCGTGCCGCTCGGCACGTACCTCTCGCGCATCCCCGCGCTGCTGCGCCGCGACCGCAACCTGACGTGGTTTCTGGCCTCCCGCTCGTTCGCGGTCTTCGGGATGATGGCGAGCGGCTTCTTCACGGTGTACGCCCTGCGCGCGTTGGGCGCCGCGCCCTGGCACGCCGGCCTGTTCACGGCGGTTCTTCTCGCCGGCCAGATCGTGGGGAACGTTGCGCTCGGCTGGCTCGCCGACCACGCCGGCCACCGGCTCACCATCATGATCGGCGTGGCGGCGACCGTGGCGGCGAACCTGGTGGGCCTGGGGGCGACGTCACTCCCGGTCTTCGGCGTCGTCTTCGCGCTCGTGGGAATCCAGGTGGCGGCGATCAACGTCTCCAGCCTCAACGTGCTGCTGGAGTTCGCTCCCGGGACGGCCCAGCGTCCCACCTACGTCGGCCTGGGGACCACGTCGGTGGCGCCGGTCGCGTTCGCCGCGCCGCTGCTGGCCGGCGTCATGGTGGATACGGTGGGGTTCCCGCCGGTGTTCAGCGCGGGGGCCCTGTTCGGCGCGGTGGGGCTCGGCCTGCTGGCGACGCGGGTGCGGGATCCACGCCACCAACCCGAAGCGTGCTGACCGATTGACACCCCCGAGCGGCTCTGAATAGAATAGGCGTACACCCGTGACATCGGAGGATCGTTGATGATGTGGCGTCCCACTCTGGTCCTTATTGCCGTCGTCTCCGTGCTGGCGGTCTTCGTCGGGCCTGCAGCCTGGGCTGGCCCCCCCACCGACCAGCTCCGCGTCCAGATCGACAAGGTGCTGAGAGTCCTCGCCGACCCCGAGCTCCAGAAGGACGGGAAGATCCAGGAGCGGCGCGTGGCCATCCGCAAGATCGCGAGCGACATCTTCGACTTCAACGAGATCACCAAGCGCAGCCTCGGCCGCCATTGGCAGGCCCGGACGCCCGCGGAGCAGGCCGAGTTCGTCGGGCTCCTCACCGATCTCCTGGAGCGGACCTATATCTCCAAGATCGAGGGTTACACCGGCGAGAAGGTCGCGTTCGTGGGCGAGGCGCTCGACAGCGGGGTGGCGACGGTGCGTAGCAGGATCGTCACCAAGCAGGGCACCGAGATCCCCGTCGAGTACCGCATGTACCAGGCGGGGAACCGCTGGCTCACCTACGACGTGTCGGTGGAGGGGATCAGCCTCGTCGCCAATTACCGGACCCAGTTCAACGCGATCATCCAGAGGAGCTCCTACCAGGAGCTCGTCAAGACGATGAGGGCCAAGCAGGCGGAGGCGCGGGAGCCCGTGGTCGCCAAGCGCCGGGAGCCCGAGCCGACGGGTGCCGCGGGGCGGGCCGAGGGGCGGCCGGCCCCTCTCCGCCGCCAGTCGCCGTAGCAGCGAGGTTGTCCTCGGGTCGTGAACACGACTCCCATCGAGATCCGCCGTGTCGAAGATCGCGAGATCCACGTCGCGTGGGCCGACGGGCACCAGAGCATCCTTCCGAACAAATACCTCCGAGCGCACTGCGCCTGCGCCATGTGCGTCAATGAGTTGACGGGAGAGCGGATCCTGAATCCACGGACGATCCCCGAGGACGTCCGCGCCATGGAGATTTCGCTCGTGGGGCGCTACGCGGTCCAGATCGGCTGGAGCGATGGGCACTCCACGGGGATCTACCCCTTCGAGCGGCTGCGGGCCCTCTGTCCCTGCGACGCCTGCCAGAGGAGATAGACGAGGGCCGCGATCACCACGGTTGGAGGCGTCGCGGTGATCCCCTCCCCATGGCCGGCCGCTCCCGCTGTGCCGTGGCTTACGCGGGCGCCCGCTCCCGGAGCGCGGGGATGACCTCCCGGGCGAACTGCTCGACCTGCTCCAGGCGCGCCGGCCAGCTCGGCACCATGAACTGGAGCGCGATGTGCTCCACACCGATCCGCTCGTAGGCCCGGAGCGCCGCGACGAGCTGCTCGGGGGTGCCGTGGAGCCGGTCCTCCTCCTGCGCCACGGGCTTCATGCTGAGCTCGATGGGGAGGCAGCACGCCAGCCCGATCCGCTCGGGAACGCGTCCCGCCTCGCGCGCCCACCGCCGCACGTTCTCGAAGCGGGCGGCCAGCTCGCGGGGCGTGATCCTCACGAAGTAGGGGAACCACGCGTCGCCGTAGGTCGCGGCGCGCCGCTGGGCGCGGGCGCCTTCCCCGCCGACCCAGAGGGGGATGCGGGGCGTCTGGAGCGGCTTGGGGTTGAACGCCAGCTCGTCGAAGCGGTAGTAGCGCCCCTCGAAGCGCGGCCGCTCCTCCGTCCAGAGCCGGTCCACCAGCCGGAGCTGCTCGTCGGACAGATCGCCCCGCTCCTTGAAGGGAACCCCCAGGGCCTCGAACTCCTCCACCATCCAGCCGACCCCCACGCCGAGGACGAGACGGCCTTTCGAGAGGTGATCGATCGTGGTGGCAATCTTGGCCCAGTAGAGCGGATGGCGATAGGGCATGACGAGGACGCTCATCCCGAGCCGGATCTTCTCGGTGCAGCCGGCCAGGAAGGCGAGGCAGGTCAGCGGCTCCAGGAAGGGGCGATCGGGGGGCACGATGAAGCGCCCCTCCGCGCTGTAGGGATAGACGGTCTTGATCTCCCAGGGGATGATGATGCGGTCCGCCGCCCAGACCGAATCGTAGCCGAGGGCCTCCGCCCCGCGCGCCGCCTCCATCAGCACGGGGCCGGCCGCGCGGCCGGAGACCGGAAGGAAGACCCCGAACTTCACAGGCTCGACTGTTTGGCCTTCAGCTTCCGGACGAGATCCTCGTAGGAGGAGGTCTGGATGATCTTGTTGAACTGGGCGCGGTAGTTCTTCATGAGGCTGACGCCCTCGATCCAGACGTCGTACACGAACCAGCGATCCCCCCGCCGGAGGACCTGATAGTCCACGGGCAGTTCCGCGCCGCTCTTGGTGATGATGCGGGTCTTGACGGTGGCGAGGTCGCCGTCCACAGACTCGCCGGTGTACTGGATCCGCTCCCCGGCGTACTGCTCGAGCCTCGAGGCGAACGTACGCTCCAGCAGGTCCCCCAGGAGGCGCGAGAACTCCTGTCGCTCCTGCGCGGTCCGGCGCTCCCAGTGGGGACCCAGGGCGCGCCGGGCGCTCTCGGTGAAATCGAAGACGTCGGTGGCCACCCGGCGGATGGCGGCGCGGCGTTCCTTGAGCTTGGCGTCGCCCTTCAGGGTCGGGTCTTCGAGGATCGGGATGATCTTGTCGATGGAGCCCTTCAGCTGCTCGGTCGGCGTCACCGCCCGGGCCGGCGCCACGGAGAGGATCAACAGGCCGGCGAGGGCGAGCGCCACATGCGCAACACGAATCATCAGGTTTCCTCCGTTCTGGATTTTCCTGCCGGGAATCAGGCGTGACTCCCGAACGGCCAGCGCACGACTGGCGAGACGACGTTTTGAGTGTAGCACAGAATGGGCCGAGGCGGGGGGGCGTGTTGACAGTCCCTCCCCCGCCGCCTACACTCCACCCGTGATCGCGGACGGCGGGGAATCAGGCGCAGCCGGGGCGCGGGGCGCCGGGCGCGCGCGGGGGCACGAGGGTGCAGGCGAACGTGGCGGGCTGCTTCCTGTACTCATCGAGCGTCGCCCGGAGGCGGGCGAGGGTGCGGTCGCGCCGGGCGAGGCCGATCCCGTAGACGGCAAGGTCGTTCACGAGCCGCAGATAGAACTGGTGCGGGGCATCGCCGCCGCCGCCCACGCAGGGAGACGGCTTCTGGGCCAGGCGCAGCAGGTGCCCGAACGCGCTCACGTACTCGGCCACGAGGGGCTCGTCGCGGAGGTCGCGCGGCACCTCCGGGAAGCGGGCGAGGAATTCGTCGACCGTCATGGGCCCGCGCGGGCTCCGGTCCTCGACGTCCTTCGAGAGGCGGATCTGCAGCGCCATGATGGCATGATAGCGCGGAGGTTCGGCGCGGGTCAAGCGCATGTCGCGCCGGCCTTCGGAGGCCGCTGATGCTCCGGGGCATCGACCACCTTGTCGTCGCGGTGCCGGACCTGGACACAGCCATCCGGAACTACGCCGGGCTCGGCTTCACCGTGGTGCCGGGTGGCCGGCACCCGGTCGGCACTCACAACGCGCTCATCGCGTTCGCGGACGGGTCGTACCTCGAGCTGATCGCCTTCTACGAGCCGACCCCAGACCACCGCTGGTGGGCGCCGCTTCAAAAGGGCGGCGGCCTGGTGGACTTCTGTATGCAGACGGACGACCTGGGGGGCGACACCGCCGCGTTCCGCCGGGCCGGCGTGGCCATCGACGACCCGACGCCGCTCTCCCGCATCCGGCCGGACGGCTACAAGCTCAGCTGGGTGCTCTCGATCCCGCGCGAGCCGCATCGCGGAGTGGCGCCGTTCCTGATCCAGGACGAGACGCCGCGGGAGGAGCGCGTGCCGCGGCAGATGACCCACCGGAATCAGGTCCGGGGGATCGGCGCGCTGACGGTGGCGGTGGGCGACGTCGCGCCCGTCCGGCAGTGGTGCTCGCGCGTGCTGGGCGTTGCGGGGCAAGACGTGAGCCGGGACGACCTCGGGGCGCTCGGCGCGCGCTTCGCGATCGGGCCTCACGCGCTCGATTTCGTGGCGCCGCGGGGCGCGGGATCCCCGCTGACCGCGTGGCTCGAGGCCCGGGGGCCGTCCCCCTACGCCGCCACGCTGCTGACGGCGGCGGGGAAGCCGGGTCCGCTCGACCAGGCCGAGACCCTCGGCGCCCGGTTCTCCTTTGCCTGAACCTCGAGAGGCTGCCATGTCCTGGATCCGCATCGTTCGGCACAGCAGCATGTGATGGCCATGGGCCTCCGGCATCTCGCGCTGCGGACCCGTGATCTGGAGGCGACCGAACGCTTCTACACCGGCGTGCTGGGGCTCCGGATGGCCTTCCGCTATCCCGGGATGATCTTTCTCGAGAGCCCCGGCGGCGCGGACCTGCTGAATTTCTGCCGGACGCGCCGCTCCCTCGATCCCCGCGCCGGCGGCCTCGACCATTTGGGTTTCCGCGTGGACCGGCGGCGGCTGGCGGTCGTCCGCGAGCGGCTCCGCAAGGCGGGGGTGAGGATCACGGGGCGGCGGGGGCGCTGGGCCGTCTACTTCAAGGACCCCAACGGCTACACCGTCGAGGTGTACGCGGACTGAGCGGCGACCAGCTTCTTGAGGCGGATGAAATCACTCCCGCCGAGATTGACGAAGACGATCGCCTGCCCGTCGCGGTCGATCCGCCACACGAGCCCCTTGATGACCATGGGCGGCTCCCCGTCGGGCGGGGCGAAGTGAAGCTGAAGGGTGGTCCCTTCCGGCGGCGCGGGGTTCTTGACCCTCGGGTGTAGCTTCGCGCCGAAGGGGTTGAGCCCCGAGAGTTTCGCCTTCTGAGAGCGGCGGCCGGGAATCTCCACGGTGACGTTCCATTCCACCGCGGCGCGCGGGAAGCGGCGGGTGTCGGGCTTCTTGAGGATCCGCCTCGGGCGGGCCTTCCTCCCCCGGGGCTTGGTCGGGCGTTTCATAGGATGGCTCTTATTCTAACCAAAACCACGGCCGGACCGCCACGTGATTGTGCTACACTTCCGCCCGCCGGCATGGACATCCAGGGACTGATCTTCGACTTCGGCGGCGTCATCTGGGACATGCGCTGGGACGCCTGCCACGAGCTCGAGCAGGAGCACGGTCTCCCGCGAGGGACCGTCTTCCAGACGCTCTATCGGACGGAGGCATGGCGCGCGATCGAGCGCGGCCGTGGGGATCGCCAGGCCTGGCTGGACGAGGCTCACCGGGCCCTGGTGGAGCGGGCCGGGCGGCCGCTCCCGCGGCTCCACGACGTCTGGCGCGAGCGGCAGCACCTCCTGTGGGAAAACGTCGCGCTCATTCGGGCCCTCCGCCCGCCCTACCGGACCGCCATCCTCAGCAACGCTGACATCTCCCTGCGGGCCCGGATCGAGCAGGACCTCGGCATCCACGATCTCTTCGACGCGATCATCTGCTCCGCCGAGGTCGGCCTGGCGAAGCCCGACCTCGCCATCTACCGGCTCGCCGCCGACCGACTCTCCCTGCCCACCGACGCCTGTCTGTTCATCGACGATTACGAGCCGAACATCGAGGCCGCCGAGGAAACCGGCATGCGGGCGCTGCTCTACCGCGTGGATCGGGGTCATCAGTTGAAGGAGCAACTGGCTCAGCTCGGAGTGACCGGTCCGGAGGAGTGACCACCATGCCGACGCGTCACGCGCTCGTCTGGCTGACCGCCCTGCTCCTGAGCGCGTTCGGATGCGCCTCGAGCGGCGAGCGCCTTTGGTACAAGCCGGGTGGGAACTACACCACGGCCGAGTTCAACCAGGACCGGGACGCGTGCACGAGGGGCAAGAAGCTGGACGAGGAGTGCCTGAAAGCCAAGGGATGGGTGTCCGTGAGTCCCGACCGTCCGGCGCCGACCCCTTCGCCCACGCCGTCGCCCGGTCGCTATTAGCGCGCCGTCCCGCCGGCTAGCCTGCATTATTCACGAACCATGGTCGAGTGTGGCGAGCGGGGCCTGTCGCAGGGCGCAACCCCCGCGGGTCCGGCTCCGTCACCCACTCGCCCGAACGCCGCGCCGCGCGCGGCGGACGGGACGAGGGGGGCCCACTGCGCGCGGCCCCGTGGGGGCTGCACCCTGCGCCACCCGCCCGCTCGCACCATCGCCGTTCGTGAATAATGCGCGCTAGTGTGAATCCTCCGTGTCGGGGATCAATTGGTGGAAGAGGCTCGACTCCCGCTTGTAGAAGCCTTGGGTGTGAAAGGAGTCGGGGAGCCTGAACCGCTGATAATCCAGGTGGTGGCAGAGCTCATGGAGCAGCGTCCGGAGGAAGGTTCGGAACGCCACCACCCGCCGCTGGCGAGCGGTGCGCATCCAGAGGGTGATCTTCGGCGGCCTGGTGGCGCGCGCCTCCGTGTAGAGGCCGTGGAGCTCTCCCCAGTGGGCGTGGGGGCGAGCCGCGAGCACTTCCACCCTCACGGGGCCGACGCCCAGCGCCTCCGTGAGTCCATCCAGCAGCCGCTGGCACGCCAGCTGGGTCGCGGCCCGCTCCTCCCGGGCGAGCCCCTCGGCCAGCCCGGCGACGACAGGCCGCAGCGCTTCGGCCCCGGGGAGGCGCACTTCGGTCACGCCGTCGCTCTTATCGTAGATGGCCCTCTGGCGCCTGGTGAGGCGCGCGTAGTACGCGAAGGGCATGCCCTCGGAGGGGGGCTCACGCCCCCCTTCCGACTCCTCCCCCCGAGGTTGCGGCGGCAAAGCCGCCGCTCGAACCTGCACGACGTAGGGGCCGGGGGAACCCGTCGGGGATCAGCACGGTCCTACCTAGGGAGGCGGCGGGCGAGGACCCTGGCCAGGCTCTCCGGGGCGAAGCCCAGCTGGAGGAACGCCGCCCCGGAGTCGAAGTACTCGCGGTAGGAGGCGGCCTTGCCGCCCTTCAGCTCGAAGAGGCTCATGCCTGAGAAGCTGACCTTCTTTCCAGCGCTGCGTGGGATCGCTTCGCTGACGGTATAGCTGAACGTCCACTCGGCGGCGGCGCGGAGGGGATCGGCCACCACGACGTGCATGGTCCAGGTGGAGTCCCGGCCGTCCCTGAACATCTTCTCGAACAGCTCCTTGAGGCCGACCCGACCCTGGTGCCGACCGTAGAAGATGTCGTGATAGACGGCGTCCTCGGTGAAGCAGGCCAGGAGCCCCGGCACGTCCTGGCGGTTGAAGGCGGCGGCGAAATCCTGGACGAGATCGCTTCCGGTCATCGTGTGTCTCCTCTGACGATCCTTCGCGTCACGAGCTCCGCGATGGCGGCGGCGGAGTAACCGAGCTCCTTGAGAACTTCGGCCGTGTGCTGGCCCAGGGTGGGCGGCGGGCCGCCGTCCCGGCCCGGGGTGTCTGAGAGCGAAATGGGGAGACCCATGAGGGTCAAGGGACCGACCTCGGGGTGCTCGTAGCGGCGCGCCATGCCGTGGTGGGCGACGAAGGGGCCCGCCATGAACTCCTGGAGGGTCTGGACCGGCGCGCACGGAATGTCATGGGACGCCAGGAGCGCCAGCCACTCGTCGCACGGTTTGGTCTTGAAGGTCACCTGGAGGAGGGGGATCAATGCGTCCCTGTGATCGAGGCGGCTGATCCAGGAGCCGAAGCGAGGGTCCGCTGCGAGGTCAGGACGGTCGAGGGCCTCGCACAGGTTCAGCCAGAAGCTCTGGTTGCCGCACGCGAGGAAGAAGTACCGGCCGTCGCCGGCTTGGTAGAGGCGATAGATGGGATTGTCGCGGAAGACCGACGGGCGGCCCGGATAATCCGTGACGTTGCCGGACTGGAGCGCGAGGGCGGCGTGGGCCAGGGACGTCTCCACACGCTGGCCGCGCCCGGTTCGCTCCCGGACGTAGAGGGCCGCGAGCACCCCCTGGCAGGCGAGGGCGGCGGCGTAGTAGTCGGTGATCGCGATCCTGACGTACTGGGGCGGGCCCCCGAACCCCTGGAGCGCCATCACGCCGGCCATGGCCTGCAGCAGCGGATCGAAGCCCGGCCGGTCCCGGTCGGGGCCGTCGGAGCCGAAGGCGGTGACCGAGCAGTAGACGAGGCGTGGGTTGACGGCGCGGAGGTCGGCCTCGCCCACGCCGAGCCGGTCGGCGACGCCCGGGCGCATGTTCTCCATCACCACGTCGGCCGTCGCCGCCAGCCGGTGGACGATGGCCCGCCCCTCGGGGTCCTTGAGGTTGAGGCTGACGGAGCGCTTGCCCCGGTTCCAGCCGAAGAAGCCGGGCAACTCACGGAAGGAATCCCCCTCCAGCGACTCGACCTTGATCACCTCGGCGCCGAGGTCGGCGAGCATCATCGCGGCGTAGGAGCCGGCGATGTAGCCCGTGAGGTCCACCACCTTGACGCCCTCGAGCGCCCAGTTCATCGGCCGTTAGTGTACACTATGGGGCGATGCGAGCAATTCGCGTCGCCCCGTGGCTCTGCGGACTCAGCCTCCTCCTGCTGATCGGGTTGTCGGCCCCGGAGGCGGCGGAGCAGTGCGCCAACCGGGGGAGGCTGGACGTCCTCTACTGCGACGAGGACGGCGACCAGGTGGCCGATCCCCCCAAGGACCCGAAGAAGCTCATCAACCCCGACATCCTGATCTTCGCCTACGTCCCCGTGGAGGACCCCGCGGTCTATACCGCGACGTTCGGCGACCTCATGCGCCATCTCGAGAAGGCGACGGGCAAGAAGGTCCAGTTCTTCGGCCCCCAGAACTACGCGGCTCAGATCGAGGCGATGCGGTCGGGGCGGCTTCACGTCACCGGCTACTCCACGGGCTCCGTGCCCTTCGCGGTGAACCTGGCGGGCGCGGCGCCCTTCGCCGTGATGGCGGACGACCAGGGGGGCGGCTCCGGCTACCATCTGATCGTGATCACCCAGGCCAACAACACCCGGATCAGCTCCGTCGCCGACCTCAAGGGCAAGCGCGTCGCCCACGTGTCGCAGACCTCCAACTCCGGTCACCAGGCGCCGGTCTACTTCTTCTCCAGGCTGGGGGTGGTGCCCGGGAGGGATTATCAGATTGCCTTCACCGGCAAGCACGACAACAGCATCCTCGGGGTCGTGACCGGCGACTACGACGCGGCGGCGGTGGCTGACACCGTGTTGCAGCGCATGGTGAACCGGGGTCTGGTCAAGAAGACCGACTACAAGGTGATCTACACCTCGCCCGTGTTTCCCCGCGCCGGCTTCGCCCACGCTCACAACCTGGATCCAAAGCTGGCGGAGAGAATCAAGGAGGCCTTCTTCACGTTCAGGATCGAGGGCTCGAGCGTGGGCAAAGAGTTCAAGGACGTCACGCGCTTCATGCCCATCACGTACAAGAAGGATTGGGACGCGGTGGTGGGGATCCAGGAAGCCAACGGCGTCGCCTACACGAAGGAGTCCCCCGACTACAAGAAGCTCTCGAGGCCGCCCAGGGCCGGCGAGTAGTCCGCCCCGCCCATGCTCGAGGTCGCGGGGCTCGTCAAGGCGTACCCCGGCGGCGACCAGGTCCTCCGCGGCGTCTCCCTCACCGTCAAGGCCACCGAGGTCGTCTTCGTCATCGGCCCCTCGGGGGCCGGCAAGAGCACCCTCATCCGCTGCATCAACCGTCTGGTGGAGCCCGACGCCGGCTCCGTGCGCCTGGACGGCGTGGAGATCACGCGGCTCACGGGCGCGGAGCTCCGCCGCGCCCGGCGGCACATGGCGATGATCTTCCAGGAGTTCAACCTGGTGGAGCGGCTCACCGTGATGGAGAATGTCCTCAGCGGGCGCCTGGGCTACGTCGGCCTCTGGCAGGCCTGGCGGCGGCGCTTCCCTCCGGAGGACGTGGAGCTGGCCTTCGAGACGCTGAAGCGCGTGGGGCTGTCGGGCTTCGAGAACAAGCGCGCGGACGAGCTCTCTGGCGGCCAGCGCCAGCGCGTCGGGATCGCCCGCGCCCTCGTGCAGCGGCCGAAGATCCTCCTCGTGGACGAGCCCACCTCGAGCCTGGATCCGAAGACTTCGGAAGCCGTCATGGCCCTGATTACGCGACTGGCCGCCGAGGAGCAGATCCCCGCCCTCATCAACATCCACGACGTGCCGCTGGCGCGGCAGTTCGCCCAGCGGATCCTGGGGCTCAACCAGGGCGTGTTCGTCTTCGAAGGGACGCCCGAGGACCTCACGCCGGCGGTCCTGGACCTGATCTACGCGGGGGCCGGCGAAGAGCTCACCTCCGCCCTCGGTGCCCTCTCGGTGTCAGACACCGGTGTCTGACACCATGATGCGCATGTCACGGCCTACCGTGGTGACGGAGTGGCGGCGGCCGTCGGCGTTCCCCGCCCGGTGGATGGGGCCCGCCCTAGGGCTGGGGCTCGCCGCCTTCGTCCTCTGGAACCTGCTCAGTCTCCAGGTGGACCCGGCGCGCGTGAGCCGGGGCCTGGGCCGCGCGTGGATCGTCTTCGGCCGCGCGTTCCCTCCTGACTGGAGCCGCTGGGAGCTCCTCGTCGAGGGAGTCATCGAGAGCCTCCAGATGGCCGCCCTCTCCACGGCCTTGGGCGTCCTGATCGCGACCCCCGTGGCGGTGATGGCCGCGCGCAACTTCTCTCCGCTGGGGGTGTACGCCGTCGGGCGCGGAATCATCTCCCTCGGGCGCACCTTCCACGAGATCATCGTGGCCATCCTCTTCGTCAAGGCCGTGGGCTTCGGCCCCTTCGCGGGCATGCTCACCCTCACGTGGGGGTCCATCGGCTTCTTCGGCAAGCTCCTGGCCGAGCAGATCGAGAACATCGACCGGGGCCAGGTGGAGGCAATCCGGGCGACGGGGGCGGGCCCCGGCGCGGTGCTCGTCTTCGGCGTGCTCCCCCAGGTGCTCCCCCGCTTCGTCGGCCTCACGATCTACCAGTGGGACATCCACCTGCGGCAGTCCGCGATCATCGGGATCGTGGGGGCGGGGGGAATCGGCACCACGCTCTACAACTCCTTCGCCCGCTACGACTATGACTTCTCGCTGGCGATCCTCCTCGTGATCGTCGCCATCGTGCTCCTGGGTGAGGCGGTCTCCGCCGCGGCGCGCAGGCGGATCCAATGAGGGCGTGGCGGCGCTTCAGCCCGCTCCAGACGGCCCTCCGGCTCCTGGCGCGCCTCGGGGCCGCGGTGGTGCTCCTCTGGGCCCTCCGCGGCATGGACATCCGCTGGGAGTTCGTGAGCGATTCCCCCGCGCAGATGGGGGACCTCCTCGGCCGTATGTTCCCTCCCGACTGGGCCTTCGCCGGCGAGGTCGTCGATCCGCTCGTCCAGACGATCAACATCGCCACCGTGGGGACCATCCTGGCCGTGCTCCTGTCGATTCCCGTGGCCTTCCTGGCGGCGCGGAACACGACCTTCAACCGGGCGACCTACGCGCTGGGGCGCCTCGTGATGTCGGTGAGCCGCTCGGTGGACTCGCTGATCTGGGCGCTGATCTTCATCATCGTGGTGGGGCCGGGCTCGCTGGCCGGTGCCCTGGCGGTGGGGGTGCGCTCCATCGGCTTCGTGTCAAAGCTCTTCGCCGAGGGGATCGAGGAGATCGACCGAGGCCAAGTGGAGGCGATCGTTGCCACCGGCGCGGGGCGCTTCAAGGTGCTCCTCTATGGGATCGTGCCCCAGATCCGTCCAGTCTTCGCCGGGGTGTGCATCTACCGCTGGGACATCAACATCCGGGAGTCCACGGTGCTCGGCATCGTCGGGGCGGGGGGAATCGGCTTCGTACTGAACACGGCGATCCTCGGCCTCGAGTGGAGCCGGGTGGGGCTGATCCTCCTGGTCATCCTGGGCGTCGTCGTCGTATCGGAAGCCCTTTCCGCCTACTTCAGGAAGCGCGTGGCCTGACCCGATTGTGCTACAAAGGTGGGGCGGGGGCGGGGCGGACCGCCACCCCCCGAACGCACTAGATACCTTTTGAGGAGGCGCGCCATGCCGATCTCTTACATTCAGCGCACCCGCGAGCGCTACGCCGAGTACCCGCCCTTCCGCTGGGCGGTGAACACGGAGGCCCCCTGGGCCACGCTCGCCAAGCCGATCAAGGAGTGCCGGCTGGCGCTGGTCAGCTCGGGCGGCTTTTATCTGAAGACCCAGCCGCCGTTCGGGGAGAACGACACCTCCTACCGGAAAATCCCGTGGGACACGAACCCGGCGGACCTCCGCATCTATCACCACGGCTACCGGGACGCCGACGCCGACCGGGATCCCAACTGCGTCTTCCCCCTCGAGCGCCTGCGCGAGCTGGAG
Source organism: Candidatus Rokuibacteriota bacterium (assembly GCA_016193045.1). Taxonomy (GTDB): domain Bacteria; phylum Methylomirabilota; class Methylomirabilia; order Rokubacteriales; family CSP1-6; genus CSP1-6. The sequence goes on from JACPSW010000065.1 coordinate 35,105, forward strand.
GCGGCGGGGGTCATTGGGGCCCTTGCCGATCCCGCGATCTCCTTCGTCACCATCTACTCGGCGCGGAAGGAGCTCGTGGAGCGCGCCCCGAAGATCGTCGCCGAGCTCAAGGCCGCGAAGGCGGATGCCGCCCTCCTGGTGCCCGTCTGACCCGTCTGCCATCAGTCCGTGGGACTGATCGCGCGCGAGATCGAGCGGGAGGGGATTCCCACCCTCAGCATGAGCTCGGCCTGGGACGTCACCTTCACGGTGCGCCCGCCACGGGCCGTGTTCGTGAACTTCCCGCTGAATCACCAGACGGGCAAGGCCAACGACCCCAGGCTCCAGCGCCGGATCCTGCTCGACGCGCTGCGCGCCTTCGAGCTGTTCTGGGCGCCGGGGATGATGCTCACGCTGCCGTACGTCTGGGATCCCCGGGATACGAGCTGGGAGGAAAAGGACTTCGGGCCGGGGTTCGAGCTCTACGGGGTCGGCGAGGCGATGCAGGAGGGCTTCGCCGAACGGAAGCTGGGCCGCGCCCAGGCGTGAGGCTCGCCGACCTCAGCGGGTTCGCCTTCGACCTGGACGGCTGCGTCTGGACCGGCGCCGTCCTCCTTCCCGGCGCCGCGGATCTCCTCGCCGCCCTGCGCCGGCGGGGCAAGCGCGCCGTCTTCCTTACGAACAACTCGCGGGAGCTCCCCGAGTCCGTCGCCCGGAAATTGTGCGATCTCGGCGTGGAGGCGAGCCCCCGGGAGGTTCTGACGGCGCTCGACCTCGTCGGCGGGGAGATCGCCCGGCGCTTCGGCCGGACCGAGGTGCTCGTCCTGGGCGTGGAGGAGATGACCCGGGCCCTGAAGGCCCATGGCCACCGGCTGGTCCCACTGGAGCGCTGGCGAGACGCGCGGGTCGTGGCGGTGGGCAACGATCCGGCGTTCGACTACGCCAAGCTCAAGGCCGCATCGCAGGCCGTGGCTCGCGGTGCCCACTTCGTCACGGTCAATCTCGATCCCACGCTCCCTCTCGAGAAGGGCGAGTTCGATCCCGGGGCGGGAGCCCTGGCTGAGGCCGTTGCGGTCGCCTCCGGCGTCCGCCCCCTCGTCATCGGCAAGCCCCGCCCGCTGATCTTCAGGACGGCGCTCGAGCGCCTGGGGTGTCGCCCACGAGAGGCCGCGATGATCGGGGACAGCCTAAGGTCGGATATCCGGGGCGGGCGGGCGGCGGGGATGTTCACGGTCTGGGTGGTGCCGCCGGGCGCGAAGCGGCAGGGGGGGATTCGCCCCCACCTCCGCGTCGCATCTCTGACGGAGCTACACGCGCTTCTCGAGGAGGGCGTATCTATTCGGCGGCGGAGGCAGTTCCCCTCGACGAGGGGCTAGAACTCTCACCCCCTGAGTTTCCTGCGACAATGTGTCCCGATATCACAGGCGGCACATTCGCATGAGCATCGGGGGAGGAGCATTTAGGCCTGGGAAGAAGCGGTCGCCCTTTCTCGAAGTAGTTCTTTGCGGCGCAGCCAGGAATCAAATCCTTCTTCCAATTCTTCCCTTGTGATGATGCCCCGCGAAATGAGCAGGGTATTCAGGGCGTACACAGCCGCGGCCAAGCGTTCGTCCTCCGGGATGCTCTGGATCTTATCCTCGAGGTTCATCGGGATCGCTCCCCCGGCAGGCGTGATAAGTTGCCCCACTCTGTTCCATGTGATCTTCACAAGTCAAGAAAAAACCCCTGTGCTTTTTTGTGGACATTGACCCCGGCTTCCTGTCCGGGTACCTTGTCGGATGAGGGAATACGCCATGAGCACGCCAGCAATTAAAACCCACCGATGGAGCCGCGTCGAGTATGACCGGCTGATCGAAAAGGGGATTTTCCTGCCGGACGACCGGATCGAGCTGCTCGCCGGTGAACTGGTCGTCCGCGAGCCTCAGGGAACACCGCACGCGGTGGGAATCAC
>JACPSW010000019.1 GCA_016193045.1 Candidatus Rokuibacteriota bacterium
GCGTCCCGGGCGCTCCGATACGGTTCGGTTCTCGCGTCCCGGCAGCGTCGACGTCGAGTGCGCCATCCATCCCGACATGAGGCTGGAGGTGCAGGTCAGGCCCTAACGCGCATTATTCACGAACGGCGATGGCACGACCGGGCGGGTGGCGCAAGGTGCGGTCCCCGCGGGGCCGCGCGCAGTGGGCCCCCCTCGTCCCGTCCGCCGCGCGGAGCGCGGCGTTCGGGCGAGTGGGTGACGGAGCCGGACCCGCGGGGGCTGCGCCCTGCGACAGGACCCGCCCGCCGCAGGCGACGATCGATCGTGAATAATCCACGCTAACGGACGTGGGGATGATGCTCTTCGATCTCCTTCGGCAGCGCCTTCGCGTCAAGGTCATCGCGCTGATCGCCGGGATCCTGATCGTCGGCTTCGGCCTCCTCGTCATCCTGAACATCCGGCGCGAGGCCCAGGTCCTCGTGGACGCGAACCATGAGACCGCCCGGCTCCTCGCCGGTTCAATCCTCGGAAGCATCCAGAGCGGCATGCTCCAGGCGCGGCCGGACGTCATCCGCCGGCTCGTGCAGGACCTCAAGTCGGAGCTGAAGGACGTGCGCCGGCTCGACGTGTATCGGGCGAACGGCGTGGAGGCGTTCTCCGACCTCGAGACGCTGAAGCGGGTGAACGAGCTCGCCAACCTGGACCCGGAGGTCGTCCGGCGCATCTCCCGGATGCGCCGCGAGCCGGGGGAGCGGATCAGCCATCCGCTATTCACGCGAGCGGTGGAGACGGGCACGCCCCAGGAGACCTACGAGTCCCTGGACGGCGGCCGCGTGCTGACCCTCTTCCGGCCCCTGGAGAACCGTACGCGGTGCCAGGCGTGCCACGGCGAAGACCACCGGATCCGCGGCGTGGTCCGGATCACCCTCGGGGTCGAGAAGCTGGATGCCGAGCTGCGGGCGGCCCGGAACCGGCAGATCCTGATTGCCACGCTGACGATCCTCGGCGTGGCGGCCACGGTGATCGTCTTCCTGGGCCGGGTCGTCCTGGAGCCGATCGCCCGGGTCGTGGCCGCCGCTCGGCGAATCGGCGCCGGGGACTTCGACACGCGGGTGGCGGCGGCGAGCCGGGACGAGATCGGTGAGCTCGGACGGGTCATCAACGACATGGCGACCCGCCTCGACGCCGCGCGCACCGACCTGGAAGCGCGCAATGCCGAGCTGGCGACCACCTTGCACAGCCTCAGGGAGTCGATGGAGAAGGTCGAGCTGCTCGAGCAGGTCAAGGGCGAGCTGGCCAAGTTCGTGCCCGAGTCCGTGAAGCGGCTGCTGGAGCAGAACCCGGACGCGCGTGTGCTCGAGAAGCGCGAGGCGGACGTGTCGGTCCTGTTCCTCGATGTCGAAGGCTACACGCGCCTCTCCGAGCAGCTCGCGCCCCAGCAGCTCAACCGGATGATCCAGGCCTACTTCTCGAGCTTCCTCGAGATCATCCGGGCCCACCACGGCGACGTCAACGAAACGGCGGGCGACGGGCTCATGGTGATCTTCCAGAGCGAGGGGAACCGCACGCGCCATGCCCAGAACGCCGCGGGGGCGGCCTTCGAGCTCCTCGGCAAGGTCGTCGAGCTCAACCAGGAGTTCGCCGGGGTGTACCCGCCGGTGGCGATCCACGTCGGGATCAACAGCGGCCCGGCGCTGGTCGGCGCGACGAAGCTGGATGCCGCCGGCGGCGGCCGCTGGACCTTCACCGCCTCCGGCCCGACGACAAACCTGGCCGCCCGCGTCGCGGGGCTCACGCAGGGTGGCGAGGTCAAGGTGGGCCCCGAGACGGCCGAGCGGATCAAGCAGCATTGTGTGCTCCAGGACGACGGCGAGCACCAGCTCAAGAATGTCTCCCAGCCGGTGCGGGTCTACCGGCTGGTGCCCGCGGGGGTCTACCGGACGGTCAACCCCTGACGCCCTCCCGCCCCGAGGGAAGCTTTCTTGCGTCCCCCGCCTAAGTGTGGTAAAAATCAGCACTAATATGTCCCTCCAGGAAAGCTCCGACCGTTATCCCTTCCGGGAGATCGAAGCCGCCTGGCAGAAGGTCTGGGAAGACACCAAGGCCTTCAAGGTGGCGGCCGACCCGGCCCGCCCCAAGTTCTACTGCCTGGAGATGTTTCCCTACCCCTCGGGGCGCATCCACATGGGGCACGTCCGCAACTACGCCATCGGCGACGTGGTGGCGCGCTACAAGACCGCGCGGGGCTTCAACGTCCTGCACCCGATGGGGTGGGACGCCTTCGGGCTGCCCGCCGAGAATGCCGCCATCGAGCACGGCGTCCATCCCGCGGTGTGGACCCACGAGAACATCGAGTACATGCGGGCCCAGCTGAAGAAGATGGGCTGCTCCTACGACTGGGACCGGGAGCTCGCCACCTGCGATCCGGAGTACTACCGGTGGGAGCAGCAGATCTTCATCCGGATGGTCGAGCGCGGCCTCGCCTACCGCAAGCGCTCCACCGTGAACTGGTGCCCCTCCTGCCAGACGGTGCTGGCCAACGAGCAGGTGGAGGCCGGGCGCTGCTGGCGCTGCGAGGCCGAGGTCGTCGCGAAAGACGTCGAGGGCTGGTTCTTCAAGATCACCGCGTACGCCGAGGAGCTCCTGGCCTGGTGCGATCGCCTCCCGGGCTGGCCCGAGCGGGTCCTCACGATGCAGCGCAACTGGATCGGGAAGTCGGAGGGCGCGGAATTCGACCTGCCGGTGGTCGGAAGGCCGGGGCTCGCGATCAGGGTGTTCACGACCCGGCCGGACACGTCCTTCGGGATGACCTACGCGGTCCTCGCCCCGGAGCACCCGCTCGTGGACCGGCTGATCATGGATGAGCAGGAACGAGCCGCAGTGCACGCGTTTAGCGCCGAGGTCGCCCGCCAGTCCGAGATCGAGCGTCTGGCCGCTGACCGCCCCAAGCGGGGCCTGCGCCTCCGGGCGCGGGCCCTCAACCCCTTCAGCGAGGGGGAGATCCCGCTCTTCCTGGCCGACTACGTGCTGATGGGCTACGGCACGGGCGCCATCATGGCGGTCCCGGGCGAGGACCAGCGGGACTGGGACTTCGCGGAGGAGCACGACCTGCCGATCATCCAGACGGTCGAGCGCCCGCCGGGATGGGTGGGGGAGGCGTACACGGGCGACGGGATCAAGATCAACTCGGGCTTCCTGAACGGGCTGACGATCCCCGAGGCCAAGGCGAAGGCGATCGCGTGGCTGGTGGCGAAAGGGATCGGCGAGTCCCGCGTCCACTATCGCCTGCGCGACTGGGGGATCAGCCGCCAGCGGTACTGGGGCGCCCCGATCCCCATCGTCTACTGCGACCGCTGCGGGATGGTGCCCGAGCGCGAAGAGCGACTGCCGGTGATCCTCCCCCGGGACGTCCAGCTTCGGGGCAAGGGCGGCTCGCCCCTGGCCGACGTGGCGTCCTTCGTGAACACGACCTGCCCCCGCTGCGGGGGAAAGGGACGCCGGGAGACCGACACGATGGACACCTTCGTGGAGTCCTCCTGGTACTTCCTCCGCTACTGCTCCCCGACCTACTCGCGCGCCATGCTCGATCCCGGGGCGGTGGGCTACTGGATGCCCGTGGACCAGTACATCGGCGGGATCGAGCACGCCGTGCTCCACCTCCTCTACTCGCGCTTCTACACCAAGGTGCTGCGCGACCTGGGCCTCGCCACGCTCGACGAGCCGTTCGTGAATTTGCTGACCCAGGGCATGGTCATCAAGGACGGCGCCAAGATGTCGAAGTCCAAGGGGAACGTCGTGGACCCCGACGACCTGATCCGGGCCTTCGGCGCCGACACCGTCCGCCTGTTCTCGCTCTTCGCGGCCCCGCCGGAAAAGGACCTGGACTGGAACGATCGCGGCGTGGAGGGGGCATCGCGCTTCCTCAACCGGGTCTGGCGCCTCGTGACGGCGCACCTCGAGGAGCTGAAGGGGGTCCACGCGCGGCCCGCTATCGGGGAGCTGTCCGCGGAGGGCCGCAGGTTCCGGCGGACGGTTCACGAGACGATCAAGCGCGTCACCGACGACATCGAGGACGCGTTCCACTTCAACACGGCGATCAGCGCGATCATGGAGCTGGTCAACGCGCTCTACGCCTTCGAGCCCGCCTCCCAGGACACGATGAGCCGCGAGGAGCGCGGGGCCCTCCTCCGCGAAGCCGTCGAGACGCTCATCCTCCTGCTGGGCCCCTTCGCCCCCCACCTCGCGGAGGAGCTCTGGGCCCGCGTGGGCCACACCGAGGCCGTCTATCGCCGCCCGTGGCCCCAGCCCGATCCCCGGGCGCTGGCCCGCGACGAGGTCCTCATCGTCGTCCAGGTGGACGGCAAGGTGCGCAGCCGCCTCACCGTCGAGGCGGGCGCCGGGGAAGAGCGGATCCGCGACCAGGCCCTGGCGGACCGGCGGGTCCAGGACTGGCTGGAACGGCGCACGGTGGAGCGCGTGGTCGTCGTCCCCGGCCGGCTCGTCAACATCGTCACCCGCCGATGATGGGGTCAGGCATGCGTATTTGCGTTATGACCCGCCGGCGTCTCGCCCTCCTCGCCCTGGCCCTCGTCGTGGCGGGGTGCGGCTATTCGCTCCGGGGGAACCTGCCCGAGCATATCCGGACCGTGGCCGTGCCGGTGTTCGCCAACAAGACGCAGCAGCCGGCGGTCGAGAACTTCCTGACGCGCGCCGTCATCGACGCCTTCGTCACGAGCGGGAGGCTCAAGGTGGTGCGGCCGGAGGAGGCCGATTCCGTCCTCGAGGGCGAGATCGTGGGCTACCAGCTGGATTCGCTTTCCTACGACCCGGGCGCCAACGTCCGCGAATACCGGTTGACCGTCACGCTGAACCTGCAGTTCCGCGACGTGAGGCAGAAGGTCATGCTCTGGCGGCAGGAGGGGGTCCAGGAGAAGGCCGACTTCCGGGTCGTCGGCCAGGTCGCGGCGACCATCACCAGCGAGGAATCGGCGCTGCGGCTGGCGGCGGTGGACATCGGGCGCGCCATCGTGAACCTCGCCGTCGACCGCTTCTAGGTGCCGTGGCGATAACCATCGCATCCCGGCGTTCTTGGTCGTCGGCGGTCCTCACCGTACAACCGCGTACGCCTCCGGCCGCCTCCTCCCTCGGGCCTTGGGCTGCTCGGTTCTCGCCCCGGCACAGGGACTAGCCGCCGCGGGATGGATTACGCCGGGTTCCTGCGAGAGGTCGAGGAAGGCCGCGTTCCCCCCGTCGCCCTCCTGCACGGCGACGAACCCCGGCTGCTCGACGACGCCCTGACGGCGGTCAGCCGCGCGCTCTTTTCCGATCCCTCCCTCCTCGCGCTGAACCGCGAGGTGTTCGACGCGGGGGGCGCCCCGGTCGAGGAGATCATCCGCGCCGCGCTCACGCTGCCGTCCCTGGCCCCGGCCCGCCTCGTGGTGGTGAAGAGCGCCCAGGCGCTCCCGGCGAAATCGGCCGGCGCGTTGAGCGATTACACGCGCGATCCCAACCCCACTACGCGGCTCGTCCTCCTCGCCGGCGAATCCCTGGACGCCGGTCACTGGCTCCCCAAAGCCCTGCCCCCCGCCTCGGTGATCGGCGTTCCCCGCCTCACGGGGCGTGGCCTCCTCGCCTGGCTGCAGGCCCGGGCCCGGGCGGAGGGGTACGAGCTGGCGGAGGGGGCGGCCCAGCTGCTGATCCGCTGGGTGGGCGAGGATCTGTCGGCGCTGTCAGGAGAGCTGGAGAAGGCCCTCCTCTTCGCCGGCTCGCGCTCCATCACGGAGGAGCACATCCAGGGGGTGGTCGGCGAGCATCGGGTGCTGAGAACCTTCGAGCTGACCGACGCCGTCGAGCGCGGGGAGACCGGCCGCGCGCTAACGCTCCTGGAGAGCCTGCTCGCCTCGGGCGAGGAACCGCTGGCCATTCTCGGCACGCTCGCGCGCCAGGCGAGAACGACCTGGCAGGTCGGCGAGTGGCGGCGGCAGGGGAAGCCGGTCGAGGCGATCGCCGCCCTCCTGCGCCGCCCGTCGTTCGCGGTGCAAGCCCTCTCGGCCCGCGCGGGGGCGCTGCCCGCGGCGCATCTGTCGCGCGCCCTCCGCCGCTGCTGGGAGGTGGAGGGGAAACTGAAGAGCGGCGGGCGCCCCCGCGCCGAGCTGACCCTTCTCATCGCCGATCTCTGCCGGACCGGATGAGGCGGGCCCTCGCGGTCGCGCTGGCCCTGCTGGCGGTCGCTCTCCGGCCGGGCACCGGCGAACCCGCCACCTCAGGGCCTCCACTCCTGGCCGGAGCCCGGTCGGTGGACGTCACGCCGCCCGTGGGAGTCCCGCTCGCGGGGTACGGCGGGGCGGCCCGGCGCCTGCTCCTCCCCGACCTCCTCAACCGTCACCCCTACGCGTTCTGGTTCAAGCCCTCCAGGGGGGTCCACGACCCCATCATCGCGCGGGCCCTGGTCCTCCAATCGGGCCCGCGCCGGGTGCTGTGGATCGCCGTGGATCTGATAGGGCCGGACGGAGCGATGGTGGCGGAGCTCAAGGGGCGCCTCGCCGCCATCGGTCTCCAGTACGATGCGGTCGTCTTCGCGGCCTCCCACACGTACTCCGGCCCGGGGGGCTTCTCACGCTCGCGCCTCTTCGGGTTTCTCGCCCTCGACAGCCTTGTCCCGGCGGTCCGCGAGCACATCCTCCGAGGGATGACGGAGGCGGCGCGGGAGGCCGACGGGGCCAAGGTGCCCGCGCGCGTGGGTGTGGGGCGCGGGGAGGTGAGGGACGCGATCCGGAGCCGGGTGGGCCTGCCCCTGGATCCCGAGGTCGGGGTGCTGAAGGTGGTCCGGACGGACGGCCGGCCGATCGCCGTCCTCTGGAATTACGCCATCCACGGAACCCTGCTCGGCAAGCGGAACCTGCTGCTCTCGGGCGACGTCACGGGGGCCGCCTCGCAGGAGCTGGAGCGGGCGCTGGGCGTGCCGGCGCTCTACACCAACGGCGCGGTCGGCGACGTGAGCCCGGCGCTGCGCGGCTGGCCCGGCGTGCGCCAGACCGCCGACGCGCTCGCGCGGGAGATCCTCAGGACGTGGCGGCGAACCCCGGTGGAGCGCGAATCGGCGCTCCGCGCGGTCTCGGATCGCCTGCCTCTCCCGCCGCCGCGCCTGTCGCTCAGGAACTGCCTCGGCCGGTGGCTCCCCCGCAGGCTGACCGTCGGGATGGGCTGGGCATTCCCCTCGGAGGCGGAAATGGTGGGGGTCGCCGTCGGCGCCAGCGCGTGGGTGACCATTCCCGGGGAGCTCCAGACCCGCCTCGGCCAGGAGGTGAAGGCCGAGGGGCGCCGGCTCTTCGGCCACGCCTTCGTCGTGGGGATCTCGAACGACTACGCCGGCTACTTCCTCACGCCCGAGGAATACGCCCGGCCGAGCTACATCGCGTGCGCGAGCCTGTACGGGGAGGCGGGGGGGCGGCTCGTGGCGGCGCGGGCCACCGAGATCCTCAAGCGGCTCCGGGAGGAGCGCTAGTGGACGAGCTGGCGGGCGAGGGCAGCCTTCCTCCGGGCCGCGGTGTTCGGGTGGATCACGCCCTTGGACACGGCCTTGTCCAGAATGCGGATCGCTTCGTGGATCGATGCGGGAGCCGCCGGGGCCTTGGCGCCGAGGGCTTGACGCGCCTCCTTGACCGCGGTGCGGATGCGCGTACGGATCGCCCGGTTCCGGAGCCGGCGCCGCTCGTTCTGCCTGATCCGCTTCTTCGCGGATTTGATGTTGGCCACGTCGAGTGTCCTCCAGGATCGCGTGTGATCGAACCCGCTCACCGTACCGTCCACTCTCCCCACTGTCAAGGAGTTTCTAGCGCGCATTATGCACGAACGGCGATGGCGCGACCGGGCGGGCTGCGCCCTGCGACAGGCCCCGCCCGCTCCACTCGACCATGGTTCGTGAATAATGCAGGCTAGAAGGGTGGGTGCGGCGTGACGCTCCCTGACCCCGGCGAGAACGACGGCGCGGCGGCGTCGGTGGAGGCCGGCGTGGTCCGGGCGATGGGCAGCATCGGCCTCGCCACGCTCGCCAGCCGGATCCTGGGATTCGTCCGCGACGTGGTCGTGGCGCGCGCCTTCGGGGCCGGTCCCCTGACCGACGCGTTCTTCGTGGCGTTCCGGATCCCGAATCTGTTTCGCCGGCTGCTGGCCGAGGGGGCACTGTCCACGGCCTTCATCCCGGTCTTCACCGACTACCTGGCGACCCGGCCGCGCGCCGAATTCAACCGGATGCTCCGCGCCGTGGCGGGAGGCCTGCTGCTGACCCTCTGCGCCGTGTCCGCCGCCGGGGCGCTGCTGGCCCCCTGGCTGGTCGCCGTGATGGCCCCCGGCTTCTCGGCCGTCCCGGAGCAGCTCCGGCTGGCCACGACGCTCACCCGCCTGATGTTCCCGTACCTCATCTTCGTGGGCCTCGCGGCCCTCGCCATGGGAGTGCTCAACGCCCACCGCCGCTTCTTCACCTCCGCGCTGGGGCCGGCGGCCCTGAACGTCGGGATGATCGCCGCGGTGCTCCTGCTCGCCTCCCGCCTCCCGGTCCCCGTGCTGGCGCTCGCCGTGGGCGTGCTGGTCGGGGGGCTCGGGCAATTCGCGATCCAGCTGCCCGAGGTCCGAGCCGCCGGCGCGCCGCTCCGGCCGTCCGCCGAGTTCTCCCACCCGGCGCTCCGCCGGATCACCCGCCTCCTGGGCCCGACGGTGTTCGGCCTGGCCGCCGTCCAGCTCAACGTCTTCGTGAACACCCTCCTCGCGTCGCTCCTGCCGGGCGGGAGCATCTCCTTCCTCTACTTCGCCGACCGGGTCGTCGAGTTCCCGCTCGGCGTGTTCGGGATCGCCGTGGCCAGCGCGTCACTGCCCCTGATGTCCGAACAAGGCGCGCGACGCGACCTGAGGGGACTCAGCGACACGGTGAACTTCACCCTGCGGCTGTCGTGCTTCGTGGCGGTCCCGGCGTCGGCGGGGCTCTGGCTCCTGCGCGAGCCGATCACGCGCGTGCTCTTCGAGCGCGGACGCTTCGGGCCCGAAGAGACCCAGGCCACCGCCTGGGCCCTGGGCTTCTACGCCCTGGGCTTGACCGCCTTCGCCGCGGTGAGGATCGCGGCCCAGGCGTTCTACGCGCTCGGCGACTCCCGCACCCCCGTCAAGGCGGGGATCGCGGCGGTCGGGCTGAACGTGGCGGTCGCCGTCGCGCTGATGGGGCCGCTCCGGCACGGCGGCCTCGCCCTCGCGGCGTCGGTGTCGGCCGCCGCCAATCTGGCGATCCTCCTCTGGCTGCTCCGGCAGCGCCTCGGGGCCCTGGGCGGCCGGCGCATCTTGCGGAGCCTCGGGCGGGTGGCGGGCGCGACGGCGGTGATGGCGATCTGGTGCGGGCTGCTGCTCTGGACGTGGCCGCCGGCCGCCACGCGCGCCCTCGAGGCCGCGTGGCTCCTCGCGGCGATCGGCGGGGCGGTAGGGGCGTACGCCGCGGCGAGCCTCGCGCTCCGCAGCGAGGAAGGGCCGGCGCTGCTCGCGCTGGGTCGCCGGGTCCCCCGGAAGTTGCCTTCAGGGACGGGGGATTGATATACTTCGACCTTGAAGGACTTCGGATGCTCCTGTTCCCCCAGCCGGTGATGGGCGCCTCGGCGGCGGTCGGTCATCAGCGAACCCGCCCCAATGCCCGGGGCATCAGCGTTTTTCCTCCTCGCTGATGGATCCCGTCGGCGAGTACCTCGAAGCCCTCCAGACGGAGCGGGGGGCCTCCCCCAACACCCTGTCCGCCTACCGCCGTGACCTGGCGGGGTTCTGCGGATTCCTGCGCCGGCGCGGGACGACGATGGAGCGCGCGGGCGCCGACCACGTGGCGCGGTACCTGCTGACCCTCCGCCAGGCGGGGCTCGGGCCGCGCAGCGTCGCGCGCCACCTTTCGGCCGTGCGCGGGCTCTACCGCTTCCTCGTGCGGGACGGGCGCCTCGGGCGTGATCCCACCGAGCACCTGGAGGGGCCGAGGCCGCCGCGGCGGCTGCCGCGCACGCTGTCCACGAAGGAGGCCGTGGCGCTCGTGGAATCGCCGACCCTGGACGAGCGGGCCGGGCTCAGGGACCGCGCCCTCCTCGAGCTCCTCTACGCCACGGGGCTGCGCGCCTCGGAATGCCTGGCGCTCCGGATCGAGGACCTGAACCTCGCCGCCGGCTACGTCATCCCGACGGGCAAGGGAGACCGGCAGCGGCTCGTTCCCGTCGGCGCCCAGGCCCTCCACTGGGTGCGGGCGTACCTCAAGACCGCGCGGCCGGCGCTGGTGAAGCGGGCCGACCCGGGAACGCTCTTCGTCAACCGCGCGGGCCGGCGGCTCTCCCGCCAGGGGCTCTGGGGAATCATCAAGAAGGCCGCCCGGCGCGCGGGCGTCCGGATGGCCGTGTCGCCGCACACGCTCCGGCACTCCTTCGCCAGCCATCTGCTGGAGCGCGGGGCCGACCTCCGCGCGATCCAGGCGATGCTCGGCCACGCCGACATCTCCACGACCCAGATCTACACCCACCTGCCGTCGGCCGCGGTGCGCGACATGTACCGTCGGTATCATCCGAGGGCTCACGCCAGCGCATGACGGCCATGGCGCTCCAGCGGCGGACGTACCCTCAAGTGGATCCGGGCGCCGGCGGGCTCATGCATCGGGCGCTGGCCGTCTGCCCGCCTCAGGCCACCGTGACGCAGGCGCTGGCACTGCTCCGGCGGCGCCACCTCCGTCTGCTGGTGACGCGCGAGGGGAATCGAGCGGGAGCCGTCCTGCCCGCCGATCTGAAGGGGGCGAGGGCCCTGGGGCTGGAATCCAGGCCGGCGCGCGACGTGGCGCGGTGGGGGAGCCCCGTGGTCACCGCCCGCGCGTCCGAGGTGAGCGTGCGCCGCCTGCTCCTGGAGGGATCTCCCGTCGTCCTCGTCAGGGAGGGACGGCGAATCGTGGGGGCCGTGGAGGCCTCGATCCCGCCGGCCACGCCGCCGCCGATCTCGCTCCTGCCCCGATTGGAGCGCGGGCTGCCCGGCGCGGCGCTCGACCGCCTGCGCCGGATCGGGGCGGCCGCGAAGGCGATCGGCGCGAGCGCCTATGCGGTAGGAGGCATCGTGAGGGATCTCCTCCTCGGGCGCCCCACCGCCGAGCTCGACATCGCGGTGGAGGGCGATGCCCTCGCCGTGGCCCGCCGCCTGGCCTCGGAGTGGGGCGGGAGCCTCCTGGTCCATCGCACCTTCGGCACGGCCACGCTCGAGGGCGGGGCGGGGGCGCGGGTGGACATCGCGACGGCGCGCCGCGAGCGCTACCGGGTGGCGGGGGCCCTGCCGATCGTGACCCCCGCGCCCATCGAGGAGGACCTGCGGCGGCGGGATTTCAGCGTGAACGCCATGGCCCTCGTGCTCGCGCCCCGCGGCTTCGGCGATCTCCTGGACCCGCTCCGCGGCGCTGCCGACCTCGCGCGTCGGCGGCTCCGAATTCTCCACCCCCTCTCCTTCGTGGAGGACCCGACGCGCATCTTCAGGGCGGCCCGCTACCAGTCGCGCCTGGGCCTGACCCTCGACTCCGCCAGCCGGCGGGCCCTCCGCCTGGCAGTCGCGCTGGCGCCGTATCCCGCCCTGTCGGGCCAGCGCCTCGCTGCGGAGTTCGAGCTCATTCTCGCCGAGCCCGCAGGCCCGCTGAGCCTGATCGCGCTCGGGCGGTGGGGCGCGATGAAGCTGCTCGATCCGGCGTACCGGTTTTCCCCCCCCGCCGGGCGGAGAGCCGCGGACCTGGGCCGGCTTCTGGAGCGGCTGCGGGGCCACGCCATCGCGTTCGACGCCCTCCCGCTGGGGCTCCTGGCGCTCCTCGGCCACTCGCCCCCGGAGGTCGCGCAGCGCTGCCTCACGCGGCTGGCCCTGACGGGAGAGCCGCTGGCGCGGCTCACGGCGGCGCTCCGTGACGGGCCGGCGCTCGCCCAGCGCCTCGCCCGGGAGCGGGAGGCGCCCCCGAGCGCCCGGGCCTCCCGGATGCGGGGCCGCCCTCTCGAGAGCCTGGCCGGGGCCTGGCTCGCGGGCGGCGCCGCCGCGCGCCGCCAGGTCGAGTGGTTCCTCGTGGAAGGGCGGACGGTGCAGCCGCTCCTGTCCGGCGACGACCTGCTCGCCCTGGGCGCGCCGCGCGGGCCGAGGATCCGAGACCTCCTGGATCGCCTCCGCGACTGCCGTCTCGACGGGGCAGCGACGACCCGGGAAGAGGAACGGGCGCTGGCGCGCCAATGGCTCGGCGCTGCCGAGCGCCCGGAGACCTGCTCCTCATGAGATACGCCGGGCACTTTCGAGCGGCGGCTTTGCCGCCGCAATCGAGTCCGGGGGGAGGAATCGGAAGGGGGGCGGAGCCCCCCTCCGAGGAAAAGAAAGGAGAGTGAGGTGCCGACCAAATTCGTTTTCGTGACGGGAGGGGTGGTTTCCTCCCTGGGCAAGGGGATCGCCGCCGCGTCCATCGGGGCGCTCCTGGAGGCCCGGGGGTTCCGGGTCACCCTCCAGAAGATGGACCCGTACATCAACGTCGACGCCGGGACCATGAGCCCTTACCAGCACGGCGAGGTCTTCGTCACCGACGACGGCGGCGCGACCGACCTCGACCTCGGGCACTACGAGCGCTTCACGTCCGGCCGCGTGTCCCGCGATCACAACGTCCCCACCGGACCACAACGTCACCACCGGCAAGGTCTACGGGGCCGTCATCGAGAAGGAGCGGCGGGGCGACTACCTCGGCCGGACGGTGCAGGTGATCCCGCACATCACCGACGAGATCAAGAGCTGCATCCGGAAGGTGGCCACGAACGTGGACGTCGTGGTGGTCGAGATCGGCGGCACGGTGGGCGACATCGAGGGGCTGCCGTTCCTCGAGGCCGTCCGCCAGTTCAAGAAGGACGTGGGGCGGGAGAACGTGATCTACGTTCACCTCACGCTGGTGCCGTTCATCCAGGCCGCCGCCGAGCTCAAGACCAAGGCGACCCAGCACTCGGTCAAGGAGCTCCGCGCCATCGGGATCACCCCGGACATCCTCCTCTGCCGCACCGACCGGTACCTGCCACCCGGGATCAAGTCCAAGATCGCGCTCTTCTGCGACGTGGAGGAAGACGCCGTCATCACCGCCAAGGACGTGGAGACCGTCTACGAGGTGCCCCTGGTCTTCCACCATGAGGGCCTGGACGCGAGCATCGTCAAGCTCCTCGGGCTCCCCGATCGCCCCATCGATCTCGCGCGGTGGGAAGCCGTCGTCCGAAAGGTCAAGTCGCCGAGCCGCGAGACCACCATCGGGGTCGTCGGCAAGTACGTGGAGCTCAAGGACTCCTACAAGAGCCTCTCCGAAGCGCTGGCCCACGGCGGGATCGCCAACGAGGCCCGCGCGAACGTGACCTGGGTGGACGCCGAGCAGGTGGAGCGCGACGGCCCCGCCCCGCACTTCCAGGGCATCCACGGCATCCTGGTCCCGGGCGGCTTCGGCGACCGCGGCATCGAGGGGAAGATCCGCTCCATCCGCTACGCCCGCGAGCGCGGCGTGCCCTTCTTCGGCATCTGCCTCGGGATGCAGTGCGCGGTCATCGAGTTCGCCCGGACCGTCTGCGGGCTGACCGACGCCAACTCGTCGGAGTTCAACCCCAGCGCGCGCCACAAGGTCATCGACCTGCTCCCCGAGCAGCGCGCCGTGAGGGCCAAGGGCGGCACCATGCGGCTGGGGCTCTACCCGATCCTGCTCACCGAGGGGAGCGCCGCCTCCCGGGCCTACGGGCAGGGGATCGTCCAGGAGCGCCACCGCCACCGCTTCGAGGTGAACAACGACTACCTCAAGGACCTGGAGAAGAACGGCCTCCGGGTCTCGGGCCTCTGGGCCGAGAAGCAGCTCGTGGAGATCATCGAGCTCCCCGACCATCCCTGGTTCGTGGCCGGCCAGTTCCACCCGGAGCTACGCTCCCGGCCGTGGGAGCCGCATCCGCTCTTCGCCGCCTTCATCAAGGCCGCCCTCGCCCACGGGGGGCGCTAGGCCCATGCCGGCCGGACGCGCGAGCGAAGGCGAGCGAGGGGCCCGCGAAGTGATCGCCGGGAAGATCCGCATCGGGGGCGGCAACCCCCTCGTCCTGATCGGCGGGCCGTGCGCCATCGAGGACGAGCCGCACGCCCTCATGCTGGCGGAGCGGCTCGCGCGCGCGGCGGGAGATGCGAAGGTGCCCTTCGTCTACAAGTCGTCCTACGACAAGGCCAACCGCTCCTCCGTGGATGCCTACCGGGGCCCGGGCCTCAAGGAGGGGCTCCGCATCCTCCGCCGCGTCCGCGAGGCGGTCGGCTGCCCCGTGCTGTCGGACGTCCACGACGTCTCCGAGGTCGGCCCCGCCGCCGAGGTGCTGGACGTGCTCCAGGTGCCGGCCTTCCTCTGCCGGCAGACGGACCTCGTCCTGGCCTGCGGGCGCGCCCGGAAGCCGGTGAACGTGAAGAAGGGACAGTTCCTGTCGCCGCGCGAGATGGGCAACATCGTGGAGAAGCTCCGGTCCACCGGGAACGAGGCGATTCTCCTCACCGAGCGCGGGACGACGTTCGGCTATAATAACCTGGTCGTGGACTTCCGGAGCCTCCAGATCATGCGCGAGCTCGGCTACCCCGTCGTCTTCGACGCCACCCACTCGGTGCAGCTGCCCGGGGGCGAGGGGACCCGGTCGGGCGGCGAGCGGCGGTACGTCCCCGCGCTCGCGCGCGCCGCGGTGGCGGCGGGAATCGACGCGCTCTTCATGGAGATCCACGAGAACCCCGACCGCGCGCTCAAGGACGGCCGCCCGCTCTCGGACGGCCCCAACATGCTCCGCCTCGACGACCTCCCGCGGCTCCTGGCGGAGATCACCGCGATCCGCCGAGCGCTCCAAGGATGACGACGGGCGGCGACCGGCTCAAGCTGGCCGAGCGCGTCCTCAGGCTGGAGGCCGAAGGAATCCTGGGGCTCCTGCCGCGCCTCGACGCCCGCTTTCTGAAGGCCGTGGACCTCCTCCACGACTGCCGCGGGCGCGTGATCGTCACCGGCATGGGAAAGTCCGGGCTGGTGGGCCGCAAGCTCGCGGCCACCCTGGCCAGCACCGGAACCCCGGCCTATTTCCTCCATCCGGCCGAAGGCGTCCACGGCGACGTCGGCATGGTGGCGCGCGACGACGTCGTCCTGGCCATCTCCAACTCCGGGGAGACGGACGAGCTGCTGGCGATCCTCCCCCAGCTCAAGCGCCTCGGCGTGCGGCTCATCCTCCTGACGGGGACGCCCGGCTCGACGCTGGCCAAGCAGTCCGACGTGGTCCTCGACGCGAGCGTCGCGGAGGAAGCGTGCCCGATGAACCTGGCCCCGACCTCGAGCACCACCGCGGCCCTGGCCCTGGGAGACGCGCTCGCCATGGTGCTGCTGGATCTCCGGGGACTCAGCCCGGAGGACTACGCGGCGCTTCACCCGCGCGGCGCCCTCGGGTGGCGGGCGCTGTTCCGGGTGGCGGACCTGATGCACACGGGGGAGGCCGTGCCCCGGGTCGGCGAGGACGCGCCCATGGCGGAGGTGATCCGGGAGATGACGGACAAGCGCCTCGGGGTCACGACGGTCGTGGACGCCGCAGGCCGGCTCGTCGGGATCTGCACCGACGGCGACCTCCGCCGCGTCCACCTCAGTGACGCCCCGATCCTGAGCCTCAGGGCGCGGGAGTGCATGACCCGCGCGCCCAAGCTGATCGGACGGGAGGAGCTGGCCGCCAAGGCGCTGCAGGTGATGGAGTCCTTCGCCATCACCAGCCTGGTCATCGTGGATGAGGCCCACCGCCCCCTCGGGATCATCCACCTGCACGACATCCTCCGGGCCAAGATCGTGTGAGCAGACCAATGCCCGGCTCCGCGCTTGTTCGAGCGCCGGCTGTGCCGGCGCAATCCATGGGGGGAGGAATCGGAAGGGGGGCGGAGCCCCCCTCCGAGGGTGTTTGAGGGCCTCCACCTTCCCGGCGCGCGCCCGGGCCATCCGCCTGCTGGCCCTCGACGTGGACGGCGTCCTGACCGACGGCCGCCTCGTCTACGGCCCGACGGGCGAAGAGCTGAAGGTCTTTCAGGTCCAGGACGGGCTGGCGATCCAAGCGGCGCAGCACGCGGGGCTCCTCGTCGCCGTGATCTCGAGCCGGGCGTCGCCGGCGGTCTCGCGGCGCATGGCCGACCTCGGCGTTGTCGAGGTGCATCAGGGCGCGAGGGACAAGGCCGCGGTGCTGGACGGCCTGCTCCGCCGGCGGGGCGTCGCGCTCAGGGAAAGCGCCTACATGGGGGATGACCTCCCCGACCTTCCCCTTCTGAGCAGAGTGGGCCTGGCCTTGGCCCCGTCCAACGCCGCCGCCGAAGTGAAGCGGGTCGCCCACTGGGTGGGGCGGCGGAGTGGCGGCACGGGCGCGGTTCGAGAGGCCGTGGAAGCCATCCTCAAGGCTCGTAGGGCCTGGCCTCCGGCCTGACCCACCAAGTTTCTTTATCCTTGCCTGGATGAGCCACCTGGTATTAGACTTGCATACGGTATGGCTCTATCCGCCCAACGCCTGTCAGGCTGGATCCTCACCGGGGTCAGCGTTTTCGCCCTCTTCGTCGTGGGGGTCCTCGTCATCCGGGGATACCTGGCCCACGAATCCGGCGACCTTCCCCCGAGCGCAGCCGACTATCGCATCAAGGAGGTCCGCCTCCAGGAGCAGCAAAGCGGCGGGCTCCAGTGGCGGCTCGTGGCCGACCAGGCGGAGGTCTTCTCCCGGGAAGGCAAGACCGTCATGCGAAAGGTCACGATCACGATCGAGGAGGCCGACCGGACCTGGACCGTCACCGGCGACGAGGGCGACCTCCACGATGCCACGAAGGACGTGGAGATCCGCAAGAACGTCGTGCTCACCGGGAGCGACGGGCTCCGGCTCGAGACCAATACCCTGCGCTGGCAGGCCAAGGAGCGGCGCGTCTGGACCAACGACCCGGTGACGATCTTCCGGGACGGCGCCGTGATCCAGGGGCGGGGGCTGGAGGCCTGGATGGCCGACGAGCGGACCCAGGTGAAGGGGCGCCTCCGGGCCACCTTCGCCGAGGGATCCCGGGAGCGATCGCGGTGAGGTGGACGGGCCTCCTCGCTGTGGCGCTGGCGGGAACCCTCATTGAGGGGAGCGCTCTTCTGTTCCCCACCGACGCGCTGGCCCAGCCCGCCAAGTCCAAGAAGCCCGCGGCCCGGAGCGACGCGCCCGCGCCCAAGCCGGAGGAAGACGAGAAGAACCAGCCGGTCACCGTCGACGCGGACCAGATGGAGAGCCTGCAGAAGGAAGGCCTGGTCATCTTCAGCGGCAACGTGGTGGCGCGCCAGAACAATTCGGTCCAGTACGCCGACCGGACGGAGGTCTACCTGGACCAGAAGGGCGACCGCATCATCCGGACGGTCTCGGTGGGCAACGTCAGGATCATCACCAAGGACTGCCGCATCGGCACCGCGAAGCGGGCCGAATACTACGACGCCGAGCAGCGCGTGGTGCTCATCGGCACCGCCCGGGTGTGGCAGGAGGACAACGTCGTCACGGGCGACCGGATCACGATCTACCTGGCCGAGGAGCGGAGCGTCGTCCAGAGCGGCAACCAGGAGCGCGTCAAGGCCGTGTTCTACCCGAAATCGCAGGAACGCCGGAGCGACCGGCCGAAGGTGTCGGGCCCCTTCCCGTGCCCGTGAGCCGTCCGTGGAAGGCCTGATCGCCCAGGGGTTGCTCAAGCGCTTCGGCCCGCGCCGGGTCGTGGATACCGTCAGCTTCGACATCCAGCGGGGCGAGGTGGTCGGCCTCCTCGGACCCAACGGGGCCGGGAAGACCACGTCCTTCTACATGATGGTGGGCCTGCTGAAGCCCGACGGCGGGCGGATCTTCCTCGAGGGCGAGGAGATCACCGATCTCCCGATGTACCGGCGCTGCCGCATGGGGATCGGCTACCTCCCGCAGGAATCCTCCGTGTTCAGGAAGCTGACGGTCGAGGAGAACCTGCTGGCCATCCTCGAGACCCTGGATCTCTCGCACAGCGAGCGGGTCGATCGGCTGCGCGAGCTCTTGCAGGAGCTGGACCTGGCCCCGCTGGCCCGCCACAAGGCCTTCACGCTGTCGGGCGGCGAGCGGCGGCGCCTCGAGATCACCCGCGCCCTCATCACGGCCCCCCGCTACCTGCTCCTCGACGAGCCGTTCACCGGGATCGACCCCATCGCCATCGGCGATATCCAGGAGATCGTCGCCCGGCTCAGGGAGCGCGGCATCGGCATCCTCATCACCGATCACAACGTGAGAGAAACGCTCGCGATCACCGATCGCGCGTACGTCCTGTACGACGGCAAGATTCTCGTGTCGGGCACCGCCATGGAACTGGCCCAGAACCCCACCGCCCGGGAGATCTACCTGGGCGAGAAGTTCTCCCTCTAGGGCCCCGGGGGAGGACGCTCCCGATGGCCCCCGAGGTGCGGCTCTCTCTCCGCCAGAGTCAGCGGGTCGTCATGACCCCGCTCCTGCAGCAGGCAATCCAGCTCCTCCAGCTGTCCACGCTCGAGCTCCAGGAGCTGGTCCAGAAGGAGCTGCTCGAGAACCCGCTGCTGGAGGAGCAGCCCCCCGACGGGGCCGAGGGCGCCGAGGGCGCCGACGGCGCTGCCGAGGGGCCGAGCCCCGCTCCCGCCGCGACGGCGCCCACGTCCGAGGCCCCGGCCGGTGATGGGCCCTCCCTCGAGCCCGCCCAGACCGACGTGCTCCCCTTCGATCTCACCGCGGCGATCTTCGACTATCCGGA
Organism: Candidatus Rokuibacteriota bacterium; assembly: GCA_016193045.1. GTDB lineage: Bacteria > Methylomirabilota > Methylomirabilia > Rokubacteriales > CSP1-6 > CSP1-6. The sequence goes on from JACPSW010000019.1 coordinate 18,784, forward strand.
AGAGCCCACCCTCGTGCAGCAGGAGGACCGGGAGGAGCCCCCCTTCGAGAACCTGACCCGCAACGACTCCTCTCTGGCGGACCATCTGGACGACCAGCTCCGGATGGCCTCGGACGACCCGCGCGTCCGGGCCATCGGGGAGGCCATCATCGGCAACATCGACGAGGACGGCTACCTGCGGGTCCCCTGGACCTGCTCGTGCGGCACGCCCAACCCCAGGGATCGCCGCCAGTGCGCGGAGTGCCGCGCGGAGCATGCGGACTCCGAGCTCGCGGACCTCGCCAAGGGCACCGGGGCGACCGTCGAGGAGGTGGAACGGGTGCTGGCCCTCGTCCAGTCCTTCGACCCGCCGGGGATCGCCGCCCGCACGCCCCAGGAGTGCCTGCTGCTCCAGCTCCGCGCCGACCCCATGCCCGATCCCGTGGCGGTGGAGATCGTCGAGCAGCAGTTCGAGGCCCTGGAGCGCCACCGCTACCTCGACATCTCCAAAGCGCTCCGGCTCCCCATCGAGCGGATCATGGAGGCCGTGGAGGAGATCCAGGCGCTCGAACCGAAGCCCGGCCGGCGGTTCGGCGCGCCGGACACGCGCTACATCACGCCCGACGTGTTCGTCCACAAGATGGGGGAGGACTACACCGTCGTGCTGAACGAGGACGGCATCCCCCGCCTCCGTGTGAATTCCCTCTACCGCAGCCTGCTGCGCGGCTCGGGGCAGGAGGCCAAGCAGTACGTGGAGCAGAAGCTCCGCTCGGCGATCTGGCTCATCAAGAGCGTGCACCAGCGCCAGCGGACGCTCTACCGCGTCACCGAGAGCATCGTGAAGTTCCAGCGCGAGTTCCTCGACAAGGGGCTGTCCTGCCTCCGGCCGCTCTCCCTCCGCGACGTGGGGGAGGACATCGGCATGCACGAGTCCACCATCAGCCGCGTGACCACGAACAAGTATGTCCAGACCCCCCAGGGGCTCTTCGAGCTCAAGTACTTCTTCCACAGCGGGATCGCCACCGGCGCCGGGGACATGGTCTCCTCCCTGTCGGTCAAGAAGATGATCAGCGACCTCCTGGAGGCCGAGGACGCGGCCAAGCCGCTCTCGGACCAGGAGGTCGCCCAGGTCCTGAAGGGACGGGGCCTCGTCATCGCCCGCCGCACGGTGGCCAAGTACCGGGAGGAGCTCGCGATCCTCCCCTCCCACCGCCGGCGCCTGGCCCCCAAGAAGCGCTGAGGATGCGCTACATCATCAGCGGTCACGGCGTCGCGGTCACCCCGGCCTTCCGCCAGCTGGTGGAGCGGAAGGTCGGCAAGCTCGCCCGGATCCTCCCGAAGATCATCGAGGCCAAGGTCATGCTGTCCGCCGAGAAGTACCGCCGGACCGCGCACATCACGCTCCTCGCGAAGCGTCGGATCTTCAGCAGCGAGGAGACCGCCGGCGATCTCGCGTCGGCCGTGGATCTCGCCGCGGACGCGCTCACGCGGCAGGTGCGGCAGGTGAAGGATCGGCTCCGCCAGCGCAAGCCGCGGGCCGCCCGCCGGCGCCCGGGCTCACGGACGCCCCTCGCGGGCCCCTGGCCGGAGACCAGGGAGCCGCGGCTCCCCGGGGAGGGAGAGGCCGCGCCGCCGCCGGTGGTGTCCCGGCGGGTCGCCGCCAAGCCCATGTCCGTCGAAGAGGCCGTGATGCAGCTCGGGCTCCGCGACGACCAGTTCCTGGTCTTCACCAACGCCGCGACCGAGACGGTCAACGTCCTCTACCGCCGGAAGAACGGCGGGCTGGGTCTCATCGAGCCCGTCGCCTAGCGCGGCACTGCCGGATGAACGCGAAACCGCGGTTCGTCATCATCACCGGCCTCAGCGGGGCGGGGAAGAGCTACGCCATCAAGTGCTTCGAGGACATGGGCTACTTCTGCGTGGATAACCTGCCGACCACGCTCATCCCGACCTTCGCGGCGCTCTGCGCCCAGTCCACCCGCGAAATCCGTCGGATCGCCCTGGGCGTGGACGTCCGGGAGCGGGAGTACCTCGGCCACCTCGTCGAGACCCTCCAGGAGCTGAAGCAGAGCGGCTACCCCACGGAGGTGCTCTTCCTCGAAGCGGGGGACGAGTCGCTCGTCCGCCGCTACCACGAGAGCCGCCGGCGGCACCCGCTCGCGGCGGACGGCAATGTCCTCGACGGGATCCGGGCCGAGCGGAAGGCGATGGCCAACGTCCGGGAGATCGCCGATCGGATCGTGGACACCTCGGGCCTGACCGTCCACCAGCTCAAAGAGCTGCTGGTGGACTTCTACGGGGAGACGAAGAGCCGGGGCGCCCTGACGGTGTCGCTGGTCTCCTTCGGCTACAAGCACGGCATCCCGTACGACTCGGACCTGGTCTTCGACGTCCGCTTCCTCCCCAACCCCCACTTCGTGGACGACCTGCGTCCCCTCGACGGGCGCGACCCGGCGGTGCGGGACTTCGTGCTGAAGCACGGGGAAAGCCGCCAGCTGCTGGACCGGCTGAAGGACCTGCTCGCCTTCCTCCTGCCGTTCTACCAGCGCGAGGGAAAAGCCTACCTGACCGTCGCCGTCGGCTGCACCGGAGGGCGGCACCGGTCGGTGGTCCTCGTCGAGGAACTCCGCCCGTTCCTCGAGGCCCGGGGGTTTCCGCCCGCCGTCACCCACCGGGACCTGGACCGTGAGTGAGCGCCCCGGGGAGCCGAGCGCGCCCGGTCCGCTGACCTTTCTCTTCGGGGTCCACAACCACCAGCCGGCGGCCAACTTCGACGGGATCATCCGCGAGGCCACGGATCGCGCCTACCATCCCGTTCTGGCCCTCCTCGAGCAGTTCCCCGGGCTCCCCCTGACCGTGCACACGTCCGGCGCGCTCCTCCTCTGGCTGAAGGACAAGGCGCCGCGGACGTTCGACCTGCTGGGACGGCTGGCGGCGCGGGGGCAGGTGGAGCTGCTGACAGGCGGCTTCTACGAGCCGATCCTCCCCGTCTTGCCCGACTGGGACCAGGCGGGCCAGATCCAGGCGCTCACGGAGTTTCTGAAGCGCCATTTCGGCGTGAGGCCGCGGGGCATGTGGCTGGCTGAGCGGGTGTGGGAGCCTCATCTTCCCAAGGTCCTTCGCGAGGCGGGAGTCGAGTACGTCCTGGTGGACGACAGTCATTTCGCGCTGGCCGGAATGAACCCGGACAGCCTGAACGGCTACTACCTCACCGAGGAGCAGGGCCAGACGCTGGCCGTGTTCCCGATCAGCCAGCGCCTCCGCTATCTGGTCCCCTTCGCCGAGCCGGCAGACGCCCTCGCCTATCTCGCCGACCGGCGGGAGACGCGGGCAAGCCTGACGCTGATGGACGACGGCGAGAAGTTCGGCGTCTGGCCCGGCACCCACCGCCGCTGTCACGAGGAGAGGTGGCTCGGGCGCTTCTTCGAGGCGCTGCTCGGTGCGTCGTGGCTCGAGCTCTCCACCCCGTCGAAGTATCTCGACCGCCAGGCGCCGCGCGGCCGAATCTATCTCCCCACCTCCGCCTACCGGGAGATGGGGGAGTGGGCGCTCCCCGCCGACGCGGGCCGCGAGCTCGAGGAGGCCAAGCACCGGGTCCAGGCGCTGCCCGACGGGGACAAGCTCGGCGCGCTCCTCCGCGGCGGCTTCTGGCGGAACTTCCTCGTGAAGTATCCGGAGGTGAACGACCTCCACTGGGCCATGCTGCGGCTCTCCCGCGCGCTCCACGACGCGCTGGCCCGCCGCCCGCGCGACCCGAAGCTCGTGGCGGCCCGCACACATCTCTGGCGCGCCCAGGGCAACGACGCGTACTGGCACGGCGTGTTCGGCGGGTGCTATCTCCCCCATCTGCGCCGCGGCGCGCGTCAGGCCCTCCTCGAGGCCGAGCGCCTGCTGGGCGAAGCGCTGAAGGAGCCGCGCCTGGCGTGGAGCCGCGGGGATCTCAACGGCGACGGCCTCACCGAGCTGCGCCTGCGGACCCCGACGCTGGCGCTCACCCTCCACCCCTCGGCGGGCGGCAGCGTCACCGAGCTCGCGTACCGGCCCCGGGCGCTCGATCTTGGCGACGTGCTGGCCCGCCGGCCGGAGGCGTACCACGCGCGGGTCAAGGCCGCATCGGCTCAGGGGAGCGAGGGGGCCGTCCGCACGATCCACGAGCGGCTGGAGGTCAAAGAGGCCGGCCTTTCCGAGCTCCTCCTGTACGACCGGTTTCGCCGGGCCTCCCTCCTGGACGGCCTGTTTCCCGAATCGGGAGAGCTGGATCCGCTCCACCCCTGGGACCTGGCGGAGCTGACCCTGGCGGACCAGGTGATGGCGCATCGGATCCGGAGCGCCCCCGCCAGACTGACCGCTGCCTTTTCGGCCACGAATCCAGCCGGATGGCCTCTGGCAGTTGAGAAGACAGTAACGGTCCTGGCGCGGCGCCCGGAGTTCTCCGTGACCTACCGTCTCGCCTGGAAGGGAACCCGGCGCCTCGCCGGACGCTGGGCGGTCCAGTGGAACCTGGCCCTCACCGGGGGAGACGGTCCCGAGCGGTACTACGATGTCTCCGGCCGGCCGGCGCTCCGCAGTCGAGGCGCCGCGCGGGACCGGACCGGCATCGGGCTCGTGGACGAGTGGCTGGGGCTCGCCGCCGCGCTCCGCTGGGAGCGACCGGCGGCGGTCGGGTGGGCCCCGGTGGAAACCGTCTCGCTCTCCGAAGCCGGCCTCGAGCGGATCTTCCAGGGCTCGTCCCTGCTCCTCGCGTGGCCGCTCGCCCTCGAGCCGGGCGAGGACTGGACCGCGCGCGTGAGCCTCGCGGTCGAGGATCGGGCCAATTCTCCTTGAGGCCCTCCGGGCGATGTGCTACAGTGCGGGCACGAATTTTCACGGGAGGAGTGACATGGCGCAGGTCGAACACCTCTTCACCTCCGAGTCGGTGACCGAGGGGCATCCCGACAAGATCGCCGACCAGATCTCGGACGCGGTGCTCGACGCGATCATCGCGCAGGATCCCACCGGCCGCGTCGCGTGCGAGTGCCTTCTCACGACGGGCATCGTGGTGGTGGCGGGGGAGATCACGACCTCCTGCTACGTGGACATTCCGCGGATCGCCCGCGAGACGATCAAACAGGTGGGCTACACCCGCGCCAAGTACGGCTTCGACTACGAGACCTGCGGCGTCATCACGGCGATCGACGAGCAGTCGTCGGACATCGCCATGGGGGTGGACGCGCTCGGAGCGGGGGACCAGGGGCTCATGTTCGGCTACGCGTGCCGGGAGAGCCCGGAACTGATGCCGCTGCCGATCATGCTCGCCCACGGGCTCGTCCGGCGGCTCAGCGAGGTGCGGCGCACGGGCGTCCTCGAGTACCTGCGGCCGGACGGCAAGAGCCAGGTCACGGTCCGGTACGTGGACGGCAAGCCGCGCTCCGTGGAGACGGTGGTCGTCGCGGCGCAGCACAGCCCCGACGTCACCCTCCAGCAGATCCGCGAGGACATCGTCCAGCACGTCATCCTGCCGACGATCCCGGCCGAGCTCCTGGACACCAAGCGGTGCGTCTTCCACATCAACCCCACGGGACGCTTCGTGACGGGCGGCCCCATGGGCGACACCGGCCTCACCGGCAGAAAGATCATCGTGGACACCTACGGCGGCTCGTGTCCCCACGGGGGCGGCGCATTCTCGGGCAAGGACCCCACGAAGGTGGACCGGTCCGCCTGCTACATGGCCCGGCACATCGCGAAGAACATCGTCGCCGCCGGCCTGGCCGAGCGGGTCCAGGTGCAGGTCGCCTACGCCATCGGCGTCGCCGATCCGGTCTCGATCATGGTGGACTCCTTCGGGACGGGCAAGGTCCCCAACGCCCGGCTCCAGGAGATGGTCCGGCGGCACTTCGACCTGACGCCGGCGGGGATCATCAAGTATCTGGGCCTGCGCCGGCCGATCTTCAAGAAGACGGCGGCATACGGGCACTTCGGCCGGACCGAGCCCGAGTTCACCTGGGAGCGCACCGACCGCGTGAAAGACCTGCGCGACGACGCCGGCCGCTAACCCGGACTATTCATGAACGGCGCGCGTGTGACGGGGCGGGTGGCGCGGCGTGCGGCCCCGCGGGACGGGCGGAGGGGGACCCCCTCGGCCCGCCCGCAGCTCCCTGAGCTGCGTTCGGGCGAGCGGGTGACGGAGCGCGGCCCGCGGGGCCGCACCCTGCGACAGGACCCGCCCGCCGCGCCCATGTACGTTCATGAATAATCCGGACTAACCCTGTGACAGAGCACGACGCCAAAGACCTGAGCCTGGCCGCCGCCGGGCGGCTCCGCATCGAGTGGGCGGAGCACTCGATGCCCGTCCTCCGCCAGATCCGCGAGCGCTTCGCCAAGGAGCAGCCGCTGGCGGGCATCCGGGCGGGGGCCTGCCTTCACGTCACGACGGAAACCGCCGTCCTCATGACGACCTTGAAGGCCGGCGGGGCGCGGGTCGCCCTCTGCGCCAGCAACCCGCTGTCCACCCAGGACGACGTGGCCGCGGCCCTGGTCAAGGAGTTCGACATCCCCGTCTTCGCCCAGAAGGGGGAGGACACCGCCCGCTACTACCGCCACATCCAGGCCGTCCTCGCCATCAACCCGCAGATCACGATGGACGACGGCGCGGACCTGATCACCACGCTCCACGGCGCGGAGCGCCAGCGGCTCCCCGGCGTGGTCGGGGGCACCGAGGAGACGACCACCGGCGTCATCCGGCTCCGGGCCATGGAGCGGGACGGCGTCCTCGCGTATCCGGTCATCGCCGTCAACGACGCCGACACCAAGCACCTCTTCGACAACCGCTACGGCACGGGGCAGTCCACCATCGACGGGATCCTCCGCGCCACGAACACGCTCCTGGCGGGGAAGATCATCGTGGTCTCGGGCTACGGGATGTGCGGCCGGGGCGTGGCGTCGCGCGCCCGCGGCATGGGGGCCCAGGTCGTGATCACCGAGGTGGACCCCCTGCGGGCGCTCGAAGCGGTGATGGAAGGGTATCAGGTGCTGCCGATGAGCCGCGCCGCTGAGGTCGGGGATCTCTTCGTCACGGTGACGGGGAACACGAGCGTGATCAGGAAGGAGCACTTTGCCCGCATGAAGGACGGCGCCATCCTCGCCAACTCGGGCCACTTCAACGTCGAGATCGACCTCGAGGCCCTCGCGGCCCTGAGCCGTGGGCGCCGCACCGTGCGCCCCTTCGTGGAGGAGTACGTCCTGCCGGGCGACCGCCGCATCTACGTCCTGGGCGAGGGGCGCCTGATCAACCTGGCGGCCGCCGAGGGGCATCCCGCCGCGGTCATGGACATGAGCTTCGCCAACCAGGCCCTCGCGGCGGAGCACCTCGTCAAGCAAGGCCGGGCCCTCGAAAAGCGCGTGTACGGCGTCCCCCGGGAGATCGACCGGGAGATCGCCCGGCTGAAGCTCGCCTCGATGGACATCCAGGTGGACGACCTGACCCCGGACCAGGAGACGTACCTGTCTTCCTGGACCCACGGCACCTGACCCCGGGGACGCCGAGCCCCCCGTTCCCCCTGAGGCGCACACGATGGCCAACGGACGCCCCAAGCCCCTCCTCTGGCTCCTGCTGATCCTCATCGTCCTGGGCCTCGTGGGCCAGGCCGTCCCCCTCTACACGGAGTGGCTCTGGTTCCAGGAGGTGGGATACGCCGCGGTCTTCGTCGCCATCCTCACCCTTCGCGGCTGGCTCTTCATCGGGGTGGGCCTCGGGACCTTCGTCTTCCTCTACGCGAACCTGCAGTTCGCGGCGCGGACGGCGCGGCCGGACGTGCTCTGGGAACTCGAGGACCAGCTGGGCCTGCCCAGCCGCGCGCTGCTGGAGCCCCTCATCCGGCGCCTGCTCTGGCCGGTGCTGGCGGTCATCGCCTTCCTCTCCGCCGCCTCGGCGAGCGGCCAATGGGAGCGCGTCCTCGAGTACTTCAACGCGGTGCCCTTCGGGATCACGGCGCCGGACATCGGCTGGGACCTGGGGCGGGACCTCTCGTTCTACGTGTTCGTGCTCCCGTTCTGGCGTCTCCTCTACGGCTGGGCCATGCTCCTGGTCACCGCCACCCTCGGCCTGAGCCTCGCGCTGTACGTCCTCCAGCGGAGCCTGGTGCTGACCGCCCAGGGGCCGCGCCTGGCAGCGGGGGCCCGGGCGCACCTGCTCGGCCTGGGCACGGCATTTTTGGTCCTCAAGGCATGGGGCTTCGGGCTCGACCGCTTCGAGATCATGTACTCGCCCCGGGGCGTCGTCTTCGGCGCCTCCTTCACCGACGTCAACGCCTCGCTCCCGGTCCTCGGCATGCTGGCGGCGCTCACGCTCCTCTGCGCCGCGGCGTGCCTGTTCCAGATCTGGCGCCCCGGATGGCGGTTCCTCCTCGCCGGGCTGGTGGTGCTGGGCGCCGTGTGGGTCGGGGGCCTCGGGGTCTATCCGGCGCTGCTCCAACGCCTCAAGGTGACGCCCAACGAGCTGGTCGCCGAGGGGCCCTACATCGTGCACAACATCCGGATGACGCGGCACGCCTACGGGCTCGATCGGATCGAGGAAAAGGACTTCCCCGCCGAGGAGGACCTGACGCCCGCGGCCCTGGACCGCAACAACATCACGGTCAAGAACATCCGGCTCTGGGACCACCAGCCGCTCAAAACCACCTTCGGCCAGCTGCAGGAGATCCGCACCTATTACAAGTTCGAGGACGTGGACAACGACCGCTACCTCGTGGACGGCGAGTACCGGCAGATCATGCTCTCCTCCCGCGAGCTCTCCTACCGGCACCTCCCGAGCCGGATCTGGATCAACGAGCGCCTGACCTACACCCACGGCTACGGCGTGATCGTGGGGCCGGTGAACCGGATCAGCCCCGAGGGGCTGCCGGAGTTCTTCGTCAAGGACATCCCCCCGGTCTCCTCGGGCTTCCTCGAGGTGACGCGTCCCGAGATCTACTACGGCGAGACCTCCAACGAGTACGCCTTCGTCCGCACGCGCTCCCAGGAGCTGGACTACCCGGCGGGCGATCAGAACGTCTACACGCGCTACGCGGGGCGGGGCGGGATCCCCG
>JACPSW010000020.1 GCA_016193045.1 Candidatus Rokuibacteriota bacterium
CTGATACTAGCACTAGCGGTGCTCGACGTCGATGGCATGGGTCACCTGATCGTACACCGGACCGGTGATGCGCACGGTAACGACCCAGCGACCCGCCATCTCGAGCTCCAGTGTGCCGTGGTACGTGCCCGGCGCCGTCGCGGGGGTCGCGTCGGCCGGGCGCACGCTGTGGGCCAGCGGCATCGAGGGCATGTCGGCCGAAAGGGAGACCTGCGCCCCTTCGACGGGGCGCCCGCTCCCCCGGTCCGTCAGCGTGACCGTGCAGCGCTGGCGGAGGAGGGGGCCCTCCGCCACGCAGGAGACGTTGACATCGAGGGCCACGGGCGGCGACGGCGAGCACGCCGCAGCGGCGAGACAGAACAGGAGCGCGAGCCCCCTCATGAGGCGCGGCTTTTTCCGAGGTAGGCCTCGAGCACGCGCCGGTCGGCTCGGAGAGCGGTGGGCGGGCCATCGAAGATCTTCTCTCCCAGGTGGAGCACGGCCACCCGCGCGCACAGGCGGGAAATGACCCGGAGCTTGTGCTCCACGACGACCATGATGGTGGCGGGCGCGACCGCCCGATCCAGGAGCGCCGCGATGTCCTCGGTCTCGGTCGGGCCGAGCCCCCCGCACGGCTCGTCGAGGAGAAGGACGTGCGGAGATCCCGCCAACGCGCGCGCCAGTTCCAGACGGCGGGCCTCCCCAGGTGTGAGGGCCGCGGCCAGGTCCCCTCGGCGAGGGAGCAACCCGACCAGGCGGAGCCACGGCTCGGCGTCGAGCGGCCGCCCGGCTCTCACGTTCTGTGCCACGGTCAGTCGGGAGAAAAGCCTCGGGGTCTGGAAGGTGCGGGCCACACCGGCTCGCGCCACCGCGTCGGGGGGGAGGCCGGTCAGCGTGTGGCCGTCGAGGCGGATCGCCCCCGCCACCGGCCTGACGAGGCCCGTGACCACGTTCAGGAGGGTCGTCTTGCCGGCGCCGTTGGGGCCGACGACGCCCAGGCGCTCGCCGGCGGCCACCGCCAGGCTGAGCGACGAGAGCGCTGAGATTCCCGCGAAGCGAACGGACACGCCTTCGACCGAGAGCCTCACCGCCGCCCCCGCATCAGGAACCGGCTCAGGCGGTGAACGGCGACCTCGTCCAGCAGCCCCCGCGGCCGCACGATCAGCAGCCCCATCACGAGCCCTCCGAAGATGATCATCCGATAGCCGGCGAGGAAGCGGAATGACTCGAGGAAACCGATGTCGAGGGCCACCCCGATGATCGGGCCGAGGGGGGTGCCGAGCCCGCCGATGAAGGCGTAGGCCAGACTGTGGACCCCCAGCATGACGTCGGCGTGCCCTGGCTCCACGTAGGTCGCGTAGTGGGCGAAGAGCCCGCCGCCCAATCCCGCCAGGCCGCCCGCCCCGGCCAGCGCCGACACCTTGACGCGCCTCACCGGCAGGCCCACGGTCGCCGCGGCCTCCTCGTCCTCGCCGATCATTCTGAGAGCCTCCCCCCAGCGGGAGCGCAGGAAAAAGGCGGTCGCGAGGAGGGTCACTCCCAGGGCGAGCCAGATCCCGACGGCGTATGTCGTCACCGAGACCCCGCTGGTGAACAGCGCCCGGATCCCGCGGAAGCCGTCGGGACCGGCCGGGCCGATGAGATCGGGCCCAACCTGCCCCTGGAAATAGAGGTCCAGGAGCGCGACGCGGACCAGCTCGCCGAAGGCGAGGCTCCCCGCCGCGAACGCCAGCCCGCGGGGGGCCGCCATGGGGCCGGCGAAGAGCGCGCCGCCGAGGGCCGCCACCAGGGCGCCCAGGGCGACGCCCGGAAGCAGCGGCATCCCGTAGAGCGCCGTGGCCAGCCCCGCCGCGTAGGCGCCGATCACGAAGAAGCCCTGCTGCCCGAAGGACATGCGCCCCATCAAGAGCAGCAGATAGGCCGAGAGCGCCACGAAGGCCTCGATGCCGATCCGGATCAGCAGGGAAACGAAGTAATCGCTCACAGACCGCTCCCCCACCGGGTCCTGGGGCTCAGCGCGACGACGAGGAAGAGCAGGGCGTAGGAGACGAGGTCCCGCCATTGACCGCCGAAGTGCCAGAGCGTCTGGGTCTCCACCACCCCGAGGGCGAGCCCCCCCACCACCGCCCCGGGAAGGGAGCCGGCTCCCCCGAGCAGCATCGCCGTCATCCCCTTCACCGTGGCCCAGAGGCCGAAGTAGGGCGTGACCTGCTGGTGGCTCTGGGCGATCAGGACGCCGGCCAGGCCGCCCACCGCGGAGGCCACGAGGAACGCCGCCGCGCCGACCATCGCCACGTTGACGCCCATGAGCGTCGCCGCCTCCGAGGAATCGGCGACGGCGCGGATCGTCGTGCCGAAGCGCGTCCGGTAGAGGAGGGCGAAGAGGGCGAGCATGATGAGGGTGGCGCCGCTCCACATCAGGAGCCCGTCGGATCGGAGCAGGATGGGCCCGACGGCCACTGCCGGAAGCCACACCGGGGACGGGTACGGCATGGTCCGGCTGGGGGAGAGGAGAGACACGAGCTCCTGGAGCTGCATCCAGACGGCGAACGTGGAGATCATGGACACCACGGGCGCCTGGCGCGCGAGCGCCCGGAAGGAGAAGCGCTCGACGTAGACCCCCGCCAGGAGGGCGCCGGCGACCGTCACGGCCACCACGGGAACGAGCGCCCCGGGCCAGGCGAGGCTGAGGTGGCTGCCGGCGTAGATGCCGACCAGGATCGTGGGCCCGAAGGCGAGGTTCAGCCGGCGGAGGACGCCGAAGATGAGCGTGAAGCCCAGCCCGAGCAGCGAGTAGGTGGCGCCCAGCATCACCCCGTCCACCAGGGCTTGCAGGAAGTCCACCACCGCCGCACTACCCCCGCTTGATGCCGAGGTAGGCGCGGCTGATCGCCTCGTTCGCCGAGACTTCGGACGGGGTGCCGCGGAAGGCGATGCGCCCCTGCTCGAGGAGGTACGCGTGGTGGGCGATCGAGAGCGCCAGCCGGGCGTTCTGCTCCACGAGGAGCACCGTGATGCCCTCGCGGTTCAACGCCGCGACGATCTCGAAGATCTGCTCGACGATCATGGGCGCCAGCCCCAGCGACGGCTCGTCCATCATGAGCAGGCGCGGCCGGGCCATCAGCGCACGGGCCACCGCGAGCATCTGCTGCTCGCCGCCCGAGAGGGTCCCCGCGGCCTGGCCGGCACGCTGCCGCAGGATCGGGAAGCGCTCCAGCATCGCCTCCAGGTCCACCTTCACCCCGCCGCCGTCCCGGCCGAGCCGGGCGTAGGCGCCGGCCAGGAGGTTCTCGCGCACGGTCATGTGCGCGAAGACCAGCCGGTTCTCCGGCACCAGGGAAATCCCGCGCCTGACCACCTGATCGGCGGGGACCCCCGCGAGCTCCCGCCCCTCGAAGCGGACCGACCCGCTCCGTGGCCTCAGGATGCCCGCGATCGTGTAGAGCAGCGTGGTCTTCCCCGCCCCGTTCGGCCCGAGGATGCAGGTGACCTCCCCCGTCCGCGCCGCGAGGCTCACGCCCTTGAGGGCCTGGATCATGCCGTACGACGTGACGACGTCCTGAACTTCCAGCATGGGCTAGTCGCGGCGCTTGCCCAGGTAGGCCTCGCGCACCCGCTCGTCGTCCTGCACGCGCGCCGGCGGCCCCTCCGCGATCTTCTCGCCGAAGTTGAGGACCGCGACGCGCTCGGCCACCTCCATGACCAGCTCCATGTGGTGCTCGATGAGGACGATCGTCTTCCCGCGCTGCTTGAGCGTGAGGATCCGGTCGCGCAGCTCCTCGATCTCGGCGACGTTCATCCCCGCCGCCGGCTCGTCCAGGAGCACCACCTCCGGATCGGCGGTCAGGGTCCGGGCCAGCTCCAGCCGGCGCTGCTCCCCGAAGGCCAGGTTGCGGGCCAGCTCGTCCCTCCTGTCCAGGAGCCGGCAGAACTCCAGGGTCGCCTCGATGCGCTTCATGCCCGCCCGGTCCACGGCGAGCCACCCGCGGAGTCGCCCCGCCCCCGCCTGGGCCTGACGGGCGACCCAGAGGTTCTGCCAGACCGTGAGCCCGCCGAAGAGGCGGATGCTCTGAAAGGTGCGCCCGATCCCGGCGGCGAGCACCCGGTGGGGAGCCCAGCCCGTGATGTCGCGCGCCCTGAGCCGCACCCGCCCCTCCGTCGGGGCGTACACGCCCGTGACCAGGTTGACGATGGTGCTCTTGCCCGAGCCGTTGGGACCGATCAGCCCGAGGATCTCGTTCTGCCGGACTTGGAGGTCCACGCGCTGAACGGCCTGAACGCCGCCGAAGCGCTTGCTGAGCCCCTCAATCGCCAGCATAGGCCCTCTCCCGCCGCAGGTGGAGCAGCGCCCGGAGACGGCGCACGAGGCCGACGTCGATGATCCCGTGGGGACGGAGGTTCATCATGGCGATGATCAGGACGCCGAAGAGGAGGTTCCGCCAGTCCCCCAGGAAGCGGAGGCCGTCGATGAGGAGCGAGAAGAAGAGGACGCCGGCGATGGGCCCTGCCACGCTCCCCGTCCCGCCGACGAGGGGATAGGCGATGGCGAAGGTGGCCAGCAGCGCGCCGAACTCCTCCTGGGACAGGTACGTGGCGTAGTGGGCGTAGAGCGCCCCCGCCAGCCCCGCCACCAGCCCCCCCGCGGCCATGGCGGCCACCTTGGCCGCGGTCAGGTTGATCCCCACGCTGGCGGCCGCCAGCTCGTCCTCCCCCACCGCGCGCAGCACGGCGCCGGCCCGCGAGCGGTCCATCAGCCAGAAGCCCGCCAGCACCGCGAGCACGAAGAGCCAGGTGAAGGCCATGATCTGGAGGGCGGACCAGCCGTTCTCGTAGTAATAGGTGATGCCCCGGAACCCCTCGGCCGCGGCGGGCCCGATGGTACGGTCGCCCACGCGGATCGTGTACTTGAGGTTGAGGAACACCATCCGGACGATCTCGGTGAAGGCGAGCGTGGCGATGACCAGGAAGAGGCCGCGCACGCGCAGGGCGGGGAACCCGACGAGAAAGCCGAACAGGCCGCCCACGAGGCCGCCCAGGAGGATCGCCGGGACGATCGGCCATCCCCAGATGGCGGTGGCGGTGGCGGCGGTGTAGGCGCCGAGGGCGTAAAAACCGGCCTGCGCCATCGAGATCTGCCCCGTCAGGATGACCACGTACGCGCTCAGGCCCAGGAGGATCCTGAACCCGAAGAGCGTGAGCAGGCTCATGTAGAATTCCACGCGGCTTCCTCAGTGGCGGGTCTGGCCGAACAGGCCCCCGGGCCTGAAGACCAGGAACACGAACAGGAGGAGGTACGTCACCATGTCCCGGTACCCGATCCCGAAGAAGTACAGCGCCTCGTACTCGACGATGCCGAGGAGCAACCCGCCGACGATGGCGCCGGGGATGGAGCCCAGCCCGCCGAGCACCGCCGTGACGAGGCCCTTGACGGTGAGGGGGAGGGAGAGCAGAGGAGACAGCGCCCCGACCGCCGAGCCGATCAGCACCCCGGCGACGCCGCCGATCATGCCGGTGATGACGAACACCGCGGCGTTGACGCGCACGAGGCTGATCCCGCAGAGCTGCGCGGCCACCGGCTGCTGGGAGACCGACCGGGTCGCCAGGCCGAGGCGCGTCTTGTAGACGAGGGTCCAGAGGATCCCCATCACCCCGAGGCTCACCAGGAACATGAACCCGAGGTCGCCCCGGAGCAGCCAGGGACCCACGTCCATCATGACCTCGCCCATGGGCGCCGGGAAGGCCATGGGCCGGCCGTGGGTGCCGTGGACGATGACCTCATCGATGAAGAAGAGCATCCCTACGGTGGCCATCAGCGGGGCGAGCGGGTAGTCCCTCGGCATCCACCGGAAACACACCAGCTCCACCACGAGCCCGACCAGCCCGGCCGCCGCCACGGCCACCGGGAACAGCAGGGCGAGCGGGCCTTGGGTCAGGTGGAGGACCAGCAGCGCCGTGTAGGCGCCGGCGAGGGCCGTGACGCCGAAGGCCAGGTTGAACTTGTCCATGACCCCGAAGATCATGGTGAACCCGATGCCGATCAGGGCGTAGGAGGAGCCGAAGAGGAAGCCGTTCAGCAGCTGCTGAACGACGTCCAGAGCGAGGTCTGTCATTCGCGGAGAAAGCAGGCCACGCTCGCCCCCTCACCCCGCCCCACCCGGACGCCCCTCACCTTTCTGCCTCTCCCCAGCGGGGAGAGGCAGGGTGAGGGGGCCAAGGCGCGGTGAGGGGGCGAGACTGGTGTGGCCCCGTGGATTCCCGCTTAACGCGGATCGAAAAGGACGGCCCAGTCGGAGTTCTTCGCGACGGCGAACACGTAGGGCTTCACCGACTCGCGGTCCTCGGTCCGCTTCACCTTGCCGAGGAGCCCGTCGAACTCCTTCACCTTGGCCAGGCCCTCGCGGACCCGCTGGCGATCCTTCTGGAGGGTGCCGGGCTTAGCCTCGACGCCGGAGGTCTCGATGACCCGCTTCAGGACCAGCACGTTCTCGAAGACGGCCGCCGAGTGGAGGTCCACGTTCCCCTTGTACTTCTTGGCCACGATGTCGGCCACCCGCTTGGCCTCAGGGGTCACCGGGGCGAAGCCGGACGGGATGATCAACCCCTCGGCTTCGGGGCCGCATCCGGCCATGGTCTCCAGGGTCGCCGTAGAGGTGAGGCCCACCATGAGCTTGGGCTTCACGCCCTGCCGCTTCATCTCGCGCAGCACCCCGCAGGTCGTGAAGGGGTGGGCCGAGATGGCGACGATGTCGGGCTTGGCGCGACGCATCTTGCCGATCTGGGTCGAGAACTCGGTGTCGGCGAGAAGCCACTCCTCCCACCCCATCACCTCGAAGCCGGCCGCCTTGGCCGCGGCGTCCATGGTCCCGCGGTTGGAGTTCGAGTGGGCGAAGTCCTTCTCCACGCCGCCGTAGACGGTCTTGAGGTCCGGGTGCTTCTCCTTGAGCCACTTGAAGAGGTGGGTGTACATGGTGGGCTCGTGCGGCACGTTGCGGAAGGCCCACTCCGAGATCTTGGCGAGACCGGGCTTGATGGCGGTGTCCGTGAAGATCGGGAACTGGAGACCAGAGTCGCCCGCGTCACCCACCTTCCGCTGGAGGATGCCGAAGAGCGGCTCGGCGACGTTGGAACAGGTGGGCCCGATCAGGACCAGCCAGTCCTCGCTGGCCAGCTTGCGGACGACGGAGATCCCTTCCTCCGCGTTGCACCGCTCGTCCAGCCAGGTCGTCGCGATCTTGGCCCGGGTGCCGTCGGCCAGCTTGATCCCCCCGGCCGCGTTGACCTCGTCCACCACCATGTCGAAGACGGCCTTGGAGTTGACGCCGAAACCGCGGATAACCCCGCTCATGGCGCCCGTACCTGCGATTTTGACGACGCGTTCCTGGGCCGCCGCCGGCGCTGGCGCGAGCGCCGGCAAGAGGCCCACGACGAAGAGGAGGGCAAGAGCTGCGGTGACCATTCGCCTCATAGACGCACCTCCGTTGATGGGAGACTGGTTGAGGGCCCGGACGGCGTCGCCCAGCCGAGCCGTCGGGTGACGGCATGATAGTCCAAAAGTCCGGGGGGGGCAAGGAGGGGGGGCAAGGACCCCCCGACCCCCTCACTTCGCCGCCTGTCGGAAGGCCGCCGCCGCCTCGGCCAGGCGGTCCACCTGGTCGGGATCCCGCGTCACCGGCACGACGATGAGGGTGTCCACGTCGAGCGCGGCGTACTCCCCGAAGCGCGCTCGCCCCTCGCCGGCGCGGCCGCAGATGGACCCCTTCCGCGGGTCGAAGATGAGGCGGCCGTAGTAGGCCTGGATGTAGTCGGACATGACCCGCACCGCCGACTCGGCGTCGGCCTGGAAGCAACCGTAGACCAGCGCCGCGATGGGGAAGCGCGCCGGATCGCGCCCCGCCTCGGCCGCGAGCTTCCGCACCAGGGGCACCGTCTCGCGCGCGTAGTCGGGCCCCCGGCCACCCAGCATGAAACCGTCCCCCAGCCGCACCGCCCGCCGGATGGCGTCCTCGACGAAGCCGCCGAGCCAGAGCGGCGGCGCCGTCCCGGGCAGTGCCACCGCGCCGGCGTGGATCTGGAACACAGCGCCCTGATGATCGACCGCCCGGCCCGCCGCCGCCTGGCGCAGCAGCGCGACGGTCTCCTCGAACCGCCGCCGGCGGCTCTTCATGGACACCCCGACGGCCTGGAAGTCGGCCTCGCGAGCACCGAGAGCGAGGCCCAGCACCAGGCGCCCATCGCTCACCCGCTGGACCGTGGCCACCTCCTTGGCGAGGAGCATCGGGTTCCAGAGCGTGCCGAGCAGGATCGATGTCCCGATCCGCACGCGCTCGGTCACCGCGGCGGCGGCCGCCAGCAACGGCAGCGGCGCCAGGCTCTCGTAGACGAGCCGGTCGAGCACCCATACGGAGTCGAGCCCGTGGCGCTCGGCGCGCTCCGCGAAGCCAAGGACGTCGCGCCGCGTCACGCCGGCGACTTGGGCAGGCAGCGCCACCCCGATCTTCATGGCTCGAGCCTCCCTGCGCCCGGGCGCCTCACCGCGCGCCCGCGCCGGCGCCGCCTGCGCCCGGCTCGAGCTCGCGGGTGGAGTCCAGCGGCCCCGTCCCGGTCCAGTAGGGCGCGCCTGCGACGAGGAGCGTCTCGGCCGGAAACCGGGTGATCACCTCGTGCCCCGTCTCGGTGACGAGCACCTCCTCCTCGATGCGCGCCGCCGACCAGCCGTCGGAGGCGGGCCAGAAGGTCTCGAGCGCGATGATCATGCCCGCCTCGATGGTCACCGGGTGGTCGAGCGAGACGAGGCGGCTGATCACGGGCTGCTCCCACACCGACAGCCCCACGCCGTGCCCGTACTGGAGGCCGAAGCACGCCTCCTCGTCCGGGAAGCCGAACTCCTGGGCGCGGGGCCACCTGCTGGCGATGTCGGCGGTGGTGATGCCCGGCTTCATCATGGCGATGGCCACGTCCAGGTACTCGCGGCAGCGCTTGTAGGCGTCCACCAGCGCGGGCGAGGCGCTCCCCACGGCGAAGGAGCGGTAGTAGCAGGTGCGGTACCCCATGTAGGACTGGATGATGTCGTAGTAGGCCGGGTCGCCCGGCCGGAGCACGCGATCGGAGAAGATGTGGGGGTGCGGGCTGCAGCGCTCGCCGGCGATCGCGTTCACCCCCTCCACGTCCTCCGACCCCAGGGTGTAGAGGGTCTGGGCGGCCAGGGCCACCATCTCGTTCTCGCGCACGCCCGGCCGCATGGCGCGGTAGAGCTTCTCATAGGTGGCGTCCACCATCATCGCCGCCGTGTTCATCAGGACGATCTCGTCCCGCGTCTTGATCCGCCGCGCCGCCTGCATGAGTTGCTGGCCGTCGACGACGGTGACGCCCTCCTTCTGGAGCGCGGCGAGGATCGGCAGCTCGATGACGTCGACGCCCAGCGGCGCCTTCGCGAGTCCCCGCATCTCCAGCTCCCGCTTGATCTTCCGCGCCACGTCCTCCGCCCGCCCGGCCTCGGGAGCCACGGCGCCGCGCAGGAGCGAGATGCCGGCCCGCGAGCGGCCGCCGCCCATCCAGGGGCAGTAGAGCTCGTGGTGCTTAGCGGCCGAGCCGAAGTCCCACATGATGGGTTCGTCGCCGCGGGGCAGGAGGCAGAAACGCGAGAGCTTGTCGCGCGCCCATTCGCCGATGTTCGTGCTCGTGATGTAACGGATGTTGTACATATCGAAGCAGAGCAGGCCGGCCAGCCCCGACGCCTGGAGCTGGGCCTTCGCGCGCGCCAGCCGCTCGCCGCGCAGCCGGTCGAAGTTGACCCGTTCTTCCCAGTCCACCGCCATCACGCCGTACGTATGCGTCCCCATCATGGTCCTCCCTTCGGTTTGGCGCTCGCCGGAGCGCCGCACATCGCCGCCAGCACGTCGAAGACGGCGGCGCAGTCCTCGTCCCCGAGTCCGAGGGCGCGCGCCGCCGACAGCATCTCGTGGGCGATGGCCGTCGTGGGGAGCGGCACGCGCGCCTGGCGACCCAGCTCCAGCGCCAGCTCGACGTCCTTCTGCATGAGCGCGATATTGAACCAGGGCTCCGGGGGCATGGCGAGCACGAACGGGCCGCGGTACCGGAGCATCCCCGAGGCCATCACGCTCTGGAGGATCGCCTCCACCGCGGCGGCCCGGCCGATGCCCGCCCGCTCGGCGAGCAGCACGGCCTCGGCGAAGGCGACCAGCTGGACGGCGCCGTTGAGGTTGATGGCGATCTTCATCGTGACCGCCGCTCCCACGGGCCCCACGTGCGAGATCGTGGGGCCGAGTGCCTGAAGGTAAGGCCGCACGCGCTCGAACGCGGCCCGGTCCCCGCCGACGTAGATCGAGAGCTGGCCCTGCTCGACGGTGCCCACGCTGCCGGAGACGGGGGCGTCGAGGAGGGTGGCCCCGCGGGTCTCGGCCTCGCGCGCCAGCTCTCGCGTGGCCGCGGGGCTCACCGTGCTCATCTCCACCCAGATCGCGCCCCGCCCGAGTCCGGCGAGGACGCCCTCGCGACCGTAGCCCACCTCGCGCAGCGCCGCGGTGTCGGCGATGCTGCTCAGGACGACCTCCGCGCCCTCCGCCGCCGCGCGAGGGGAGTCGGCCGCCACCATCCCCGCGGCCGCGAGCGGCTCCATCCGCGCGCGGGTTCGGTTCCAGCCCCGGACTCGATGACCGGCGCCGAGCAGCCGCTTGACCATGCGGCTGCCCATCGCACCGAGTCCGACGAAGGCGAGCGTCGCCCCGGCGCTCATGGGGCTTCCGAGCGCATCGCGACCATCAGGAACAACGAAAGCGGTTTCGCACGGAGCGGCGGCAGGATACCGCGCGGCGAACGGACCTGTCAAGGGACTGGTCACGCCATGTTGACATGCGGCAGGCAAGCCCCTAGCATTCCCCCATGATCGGCGACCCCCTGCTTTCGCCGGAGGAACGTGCCTACCGGGACCAGGCTTCCCAGGCGATCAGCGCCCTCATCCCGCCGGACCTCGCGGAGCGGATGGACCGGAACGAGATCCTCTACCCGAAGGAGTACCTCAAGGAGATGGCCAAGCGCCGCTACCTGGGGGTGCCGGTGCCGGCGGCCCTGAACGGCGGTGGGCGTGACATTCTCTCCGACGCGCTCGTCAACGAGCAGGCGGGCTACTGGGGGTCGGCGGCGCTGGCCTGCTGCCGCTCCTTCACGAGCCACGGCGGGGTGATCCTCTGGAAGTACGGCTCCTCTTACCTGCACGACCAGTATCTGCGCCCGACCCTGGCAGGGGAGAAGTTCGTCTGCCAGGCGCTGACGGAGCCGGGGGCGGGCTCCGACGCGGCGGCCATCCAGACCACGGCCGAGCGGCGGGGCAAGACCTACGTCCTCAACGGCCAGAAGCGCTTCATCGACGGCGCCCAGTCGGTGGACTACATCCTCGTCGCGGCCAAGGTGCGCCGCGGCGGCCACGACGCCATCGCCATGTTCTGCGTGGACACCGACCGTCCGGGCTACGCCGTCAAGGAAGTCCAGACCGACTGGATGGGGTTCCGGGGGCTCGGCTCGGCCTGGATCGCCTTCGAGAACCTGGAGATCCCCGCGGCCAACCTGATCGGCGAGGAGCCGCAGGGGTGGAAGATCCTGATGGAGGAGCTCGCCATCGAGCGCGTCGTGGCCACCCGCGCCCAGCTGGGCCAGGCGCTGCGGGCCCTCCAGATCGCCACGAACTACGCGGAACATCGCAAAGCGTTCGGAAAGCCCCTCCGCGACCACCAGTGGCTCGCCTTCACGGTGGCCGGCCTCGCCACCCGCCTCGACGCGGCGTCCCTCCTCAACACCCGGGCGGCCCGCCTCCTGGACCAGGGGCTGGGCAAGGCGGCCCGGCTGGAGGTGGCGATGGCCAAGCTCGAGGGCGTCGAGGCGGCCTGGGAGGTGATCGACGAGTCGCTCCAGATCCTCGGCGGGATCGGCTATACCAAGAAGTACCCGATCGAGCGCATCCTCCGGGACGTCCGCGCCTCGCGCCTCACCGCCGGGTCCACCGAGATGATGCGCCTCATCATCGAGCGGGAGACGTTCGAGCGGCTCCGGGATCCCGCCTTCCGGGGCGAATTCGTGGGCGACGAGCTCCGCGGCTCGCCCCTCCAGCGACCCGATGCCTGACCTCCGAAGGTCCGACCCGCGGGGATGAGGTGGGTCCTCGCAGTGCTCGGCCTGCTGCTGGCCGTGGGGCCGGCGGCAGCCGACGGGGTGATGCTCGTGGACGGGGGGCCCTTCGTGATGGGGAGCGACCGGGACGCGCCCGCCGAAGCGCCGCAGCACGGGCTCTACCTCGGCCAGTTCTACATCGACCGCCACAAGGTGACCAACCGCGAGTTCGCGGCCTTCTTGAACGCCAAGGGGCTCAAGAGCCCCGAGGGGGAGGATTACTTCGACTGGGACGACGCCGACGCGCGCATCCACCGCGTCGCTCAGATATTCAGGCCTGACCCCATGTTCGAGAACCACCCCGCGGTGGAGGTGTCCTGGTTCGGCGCCCGCGACTACTGCCTCTGGAAGGGCAGGCGCTTGCCGACCGAGGCCGAGTGGGAGAAGGCCGCGCGCGGCAGTGACGGCCGGCGGTATCCCTGGGGGAACGAACCGCCGACTCCCGAACGCGCCGTTTACGGCCGCAGGTATAACGCGACAGAGCCCGTCGGCCTGAAGCCGGCGGGGGCGAGCCCCCACGGCGTCCACGACATGGTCGGCAACCTCCGCGAGTGGACCGCGAGCCAGTACCGCCCCTACCCGTACCGGAAGGACGACGGGCGCGAGGCGCCGGACCGGACGGCGACGCGTGTCGTCCGCGGCGCCAGCCACGACGAGGGGCCCGACGCGCTGCGGGTCACCATCCGCCGCTACTACGAGCACCGGGGCGCCGCCCGGGGGCACCACCACGTCGGCTTCCGCTGCGCGACGTCCGAGGACCTTGGAGGGAGATGAGATGAAAGGCCTGATGATGGACTACCCGCTCACCCTGACCCACTTCTTCGAGCGGTGCCGTCGGCTCTTCGCCACGAAGACCCTGGCGACGCGCGTCCCGGGGAGTCCTTTGTTCCGCTACACCTACGCCGACTTCTGCGAGCGCACCGCGCGGCTGGCCGGAGCCCTGGAGGCGCTCGGGATCAAGAAGGGCGATCGGGTGGGGACCTTCGCCTGGAACTCCCACCGCCACCTCGAGATCTACTGGGCCGCGCCGCTCCTGGGCGGCGTCCTCCACACCGTCAACATCCGGCTCTCCCCCCAGGACCTCACCTACATCATCAACCACGCGGGGGACACCCTCCTCCTCGTGGACCAGAGCCTCTGGCCCATCATCGAGCCGATCCGGAAGGACTTGAAAACGGTTCGGCACTACCTCGTCATGCCCGACACCGCGGGCCCCATTCCAGCGGGAGCCCTCGACTACGAAGCGCTCCTGCGGGAGGCCAGCCCCGTGAGGGAGTGGCCCCAGCTCGACGAGGACGACGCCTGCGGCATGTGCTACACCTCCGGCACCACCGGCCACCCGAAGGGCGTCGTGTACAGCCACCGGGCGATCTTCGTCCACTGCCTGGCCATGTGCATGACCGATTCCCTCGGCATCTCCGAGCGCGACGTGATCCTCCACATCGTCCCCATGTTCCACGCCAACGCCTGGTGCGTCCCCTTCGGCGGCGTCATGGTGGGCGCCACGCAGATCTTCGGCGGCCCCAACCCCCAACCGCGCGACATCGCCGAGATGATCCAGGCGGAGAAGGTGACCTTCGTCGGCGCCGTCCCCACCGTCTGGATCGCCATCAAGGAGCTGGTGGAGAAGGAGGGGTTCGACCTCTCCTCGATCCGCTGCATCCCCATCGGCGGCTCGGCCGCCCCCCGGAGCCTGCTCGAGCTCTACGAGAAGAAGTTCGGGGTCCGCATGACCCACGCCTGGGGGATGACGGAGACGAGCCCCCTCGGGACCATCTCGCGGCTCAAGTCCTACATGGAGGCGTGGCCCGACGAGCAGCGCTTCGCGGTGCGCGCCAAGCAGGGCTACGCCAGCGTGGGCGTCGAGCTGCGCGCCGTGGACGAGGCCGGCCAGGAGGTCCCCTGGGACGGGAAGAGCATGGGCGAGCTCCAGGTGCGCGGCCCCTGGATCGTCAAGGCGTACTACAACAACCCCGAGGGCGCCAAGCAGTTCACGCCGGACGGCTGGTTCAGGACCGGCGACGTCGTGACCATCGACCCGGAGGGGTACATCCAGATCGCCGACCGCACCAAGGACCTGATCAAGTCCGGCGGCGAGTGGATCTCGTCGATCGACATGGAGAGCATGCTCATGGCCCACCCGAAGGTCCTGGAGGCCGCCGTCATCGCCGTCCCCCACCCCAAGTGGGTGGAGCGCCCGCTCGCCTGCAT
Source organism: Candidatus Rokuibacteriota bacterium (assembly GCA_016193045.1). Lineage (GTDB taxonomy): Bacteria > Methylomirabilota > Methylomirabilia > Rokubacteriales > CSP1-6 > CSP1-6. The sequence goes on from JACPSW010000020.1 coordinate 14,371, forward strand.
CGTCCCCCGGCCCGAGCACAAGGGCCTCCCCGACGAGGTGGTCTTCGTGGAGGCCATCCCCAAGACCGGCGTGGGGAAGTTCGACAAGAAGGTCCTCCGCGAGCAATTCAAGGCCTGGCAGCCGAAGGAATGACGGCGCCTTGCTTGATTGGCTGAAATCCCTGTTCAAGCAGCCGGAGCCCGCCGGGCCGCCACGGAGGGTCCGTTCCTTCAGTCCTTCTGATCGGCCGATCACTCGGGATGGTATCACCGTGGATCAGAACGGATGGCGCATCGAATCGCGGGAGAAGCGGACCGTTGGGCTGTTCGAGAGCCCCGACCCGGGGGTCGAGCAGTGCCTCCTGATCTACCGTGTTCAGATGAAGACGGAGAGCATCCAGGGAGGGGCGTATCTGGAGATGTGGTGCCGGTTCCCTGGGCGTGGAGAGTTTTTCTCCAGGGGGTTTCACCACAAAGTGACGGGGACGACGGGGTGGGCGTCGTACGAGACGCCCTTCTACCTGAAAAAAGGCCAGCGGCCCGACTTGATCAAGCTGAACCTGGTCGTCGAGGGCGCCGGGACGGCATGGATCCGGGACGTGGAGGTCCTTCAGACGCCGCTCAAGTAATCCGCCGGACTCGCTAGAAGTCCTCGCCCATGCTGTCCAGGTCGTCGATCCCCAGGATGGGGCCGAACATCACGCTCCTCCGGTCCGCCTTCTGCGGCAGCTTGTAGTACATGATGCCGATGTTCTTCGAGAGCATCTTCCTGAGCCGCGTTTGGAGCAGCTCCTCGTCGGGCAGGTAGCCGAAGTTCACCGGATCCATGCGGGCGCTCGACACGACGGCGAACCGGTCGCCGTCGCGCTTGGCGAAGGCGAACCGCCAGTCCACCTCCCGGATGTACATGTCCCCCTCGGTGACGCCGATGACAATGGACTGGGGGTTCCGCGCGTGCTCCGGGTACCGCCGCTTCAGCAGGTCGAGCAGCTCTTCGGCGATGAGCTGGCGCCGGCGCTCGTCCACGACCACGGGCTCGAGCCCGATCGGCCGCAGGAGCCCGATCGCCA
>JACPSW010000088.1 GCA_016193045.1 Candidatus Rokuibacteriota bacterium
ATCAACGCGCGCGAACTCATGGGCCGCCGCGCCTCCATCCGGGCCTTCACACTTTGGGGCATCACGCCCGCGGAAGAAGCCGAGATCCATGCCGGCCTGATCGCTGGCCTCGCTAACGGCACGCTCCGCCCCGTCGTCGGCAAAGAGATGCCACTTGCCGAAGCCCCCCGCGCGCACAAGGAAATTCTCGAGCCCGGCGCCGCCGGCAAAATCGTCCTTCTACCTTAGGAGGCGATGTCCGAGGCGCCAACCCACTCCTTGCAGCCGGGGCCCACCCGTTGTCAGCCTTCCCCTTGACCCGGGCTAACCCCGGTCGTCCGCATCCGCAGAATCGCCTCATTAAAATGCATTTGAGTGGTTATCGCACTCTCCATTCCTTCAGCACCAACTCGAACGGTCCTACCCATACGCTTTGTTCAGACACGGGTGGGACGAGCCGCCCTACCGCCTCGCGCACGCCCGTTGTGCTCATTCCCCCGGCTGGTCAGTTCAACTAGCCGGGTCGCTCGATCCTCGAGTGAGTTCCAGCTTGGGAATCTTCTTACCAGTCCTCATAGGGTCTCACGTCGTCTCACGAATCAAGGGCTTAGCCGCTCCGCGTAGCCCCCTGATGAAAGCAAATGAGACGGGGTTCTCACGATTTTTGGGCACCATCTCTTAGCGCGAAGAACCCCGGAGATCCTGAGCAGTACGCCGTGATCCTGGCGAACTCGTTCCTTCGGGGCTGGCGAGTCGAAACGTGAGGTCAATCTCGTAGCGGCAGCCGACGGATTTGGGATGGAGAACTGCAGTCTGGCGATTCCTGAGGACAGTGATCGCCGGTAATGATCTCGAAGAGGTCGTTCTCACCTGAGTAGCCATTCGTGACGGTAGCCTTGACTTCCCGGAGATCTTCACGGGAACGCGTTAGCGCATCCCGCAATCGATGCTTGTCGCCCAGCGCAGTGTCCTGCGCACGCTCAAGAGAATAGCCCGCCTCGAGAGCCGCCAATCCACGAACGTTGCTTATGACGCGCCGAAGGATGTTGAGATCCGGGTTCTGGGTTCTGATAAGGGGCGGCTTCTTCTCGCTCTTACTCCCATAAAGCCAGAGCATGAGCTTTCGAAGATGCTCCAACCTCGATCTGGGCACAGGATTGCCTTTCAAGGATGAGTCGCCGGCAATGCCAAGGAATCTCTGAAACTCTGGTTGGTCGGCGGCCGTGTAGAGGTGGGAGAAATAGAATCGCCCGCGGACGCGATCATCCGCCGAAAAGCCAAGGGTTGACTCAGCCTGCTCCAGAATCTTGAAGCCGCGGTAGAGCCGCTTCACGGTCGTATGGCGGTCGCCAATACTCTCCGCGATCTCGTCAAGGCTCTTGCCGAACTTTTCATGAACCTCAGTGACGTATTTTGCCTTCGAGTATGCGTCCCACGGCTTTGGTCCATTGATGTGCCGGAACCCGAAGTATTGCCACAGATCCTCTCGCCTTGGATAGACCGATACTGGTAGACGATCCAATCGTTTGAGCGCCTCAGTGCTCAGCGAAGGGAGCTTCGCCCCTAACTCCTGCTGGAGGTCGGGGCTCCGAAGAATCCGGACAGCGGCGAGGCGCCGATTGCCCTCCACCACCAGATACCGCTTCTTCGGATCCTGGAAGCCGCGATTATCCTTGGGAACTACGAATAACGGCTCCTCGGGGAAGTAACCATTCGCAGCGATCGAGAGAGCCACCTCGTCGACGGCCATCTCTTTCCAGAGATGGATAAGAAGATCTTTTTGAGTCCGCCTGCCTCCGTCAAGGGCGAGGCGGGGGTTCTGCTCGTCCAGTTCTAGGCAGTCGACCGGCACATCACGTGGCGCGTCCGCGATGGGCCCAGCGAGTCGAGGCCTCCTAACTTGCCTAATAACCATGGCGATACTCCTCAGTAGTCACCTGTGATCCCATGTGTGCGCGCGGGCCATTCGCCCTCTGCTCCACAAGGCAAGCTCGCCAGCCCGCCTCTGAGCGACAGAACAAAGTGGGAGTCCCACTCCCAGGACCCCAGGCTTCGAAGCCTTGAAGGCCCGACCCCGACCAATGGGGAGCCCTCATGCGGCCCGAGATGTCCATCCAATCAGACTTTCCGGCAGCTTTGGCGAACGTGAGACGAACATCATCAGCCTCTCAGCGATCGTCCTGTCGATACGCGCGATATCGTCCCCGCAGGAGCCCTCTGGGTCCGTTCAGGTGCTGACTCATGCCAACATGATAGCTGCCTTTCTCATCTCTCACGAGGAGTTTAACAAGCAAGGAATGATCCTCCGTCTCCTAGAGGACCGCACTTTGCTCCAAGACTGTGCACCGACATTACTAGACCACCGTGTTCCAGGGAATCTTACATCGGTGGCGACGTAATAGAGGTCACCCACGATACAGCTGATCGCGCGCTTCGCAACGGTCGCGCGTCCTGACCCCGGCGAAGGACGCCCCCAGCCGCTGGGACAAGTCGAACCCGGGTCTCAACCCGGGCATGCTCCAGTTCGATGCCCGTGCTCGGCCGCTCGCGGGCATAACGACGGGCATAACAGAGGGGGCGGGCCGTCGAGCCCGCCCCGCAAATGCTTGATTTCCATGGTGGACGATACTGGACTTGAACCAGTGACCTCTGGCATGTGAGGCCAGCGCTCTGCCAACTGAGCTAATCGTCCGTGCCTGGGAAATTTACACACTTGCAGGACCGCCGTCAAGTGCAGGCACGGAGGAGGCGCTCAGGGGCCCGAGACCTGGATGGGTCGCGTGCTGGTGTTGTTCCCTTCCTGGGTCTCCGCCACCCCGCTGTCGCCGTCCGCCTGGGCGATCAGGTAGTAGTTCCCCGTCGCCGTCCCCGCCGGAATCGTCAGCGGCGTGCTGCCTGCGCTGCTCGCCCCCGGGGCCAGCGCGGGGATCGCGCGGCTGCCCAGCAGGACGTCCCCCGCATCCAGCACGCTGTTCGTCGACAGGTAGAACCGGGTCGTCGACGGCCCCGCCGCCCCACCCCCCTGGTTCTTCGTCGTGTCGCTCACCGTCAACGCGGCCCCCGCGCCCCCGCTGACCGGAGTGGAGAAGACCGCGATGACCAGGTCGGCGCCGATCTGGATGAACCGCGTGCTGGTGTTGTTCCCCTCCTGGCTCTCCGCCACCCCGCTGTCGCCGTCCGCCTGGGCGATCAGGTAGTAGTTCCCCGTCGCCGTCCCCGCCGGAATCGTCACCGTGGTCGTCGCCGAACTGCTGACCCCCGCGGCCAGCCCCGGCACCCCCCGGCTCCCCAGCAGCACGTCGCTCCCGTCCAGGACGTTGTTGGTGGACAGGTAGAACTTGGTCGTCGACGCCCCCGCCGCCCCACCCCCCTGGTTCTTCGTCGTGTCGCTCACCGTCAACGCGGCCCCCGCGCCCCCGCTGACCGGAGTGGAGAAGGCCGCGATGACGAGGTCCGGCGGGACCTCGTCGCTGGCGATGGTCACGGTCGCACTGCCGGGCACCCCGACGATATAGGCGGGATCCGGGCTCAGCTTCACGACCACCGTCTCGTCCGGCTCGACGAGGCTGTCGTCCATCGGTGTGACGAGGATGGTGGCCGTCCCCGACCCCGCCGGGATGGTGACGCTCCCCGAGAGCGCGGCGTAGTCGCTTCCGGGGGTCGCGGTCCCGCCCACGGTGTAGCTCACGGTCAGGATCTCATCCGTGCTGCCGGTCCGGCTGACGGTGAAGACGCCGGGGGCCAGGCCGGCCTCGGCCGCCCCCGGATCCGTGGCGACGACGGTCACGACGGGGCGGCTACCCCCGCCCAGGACGATCTGGGCCGACGTGAAGAGGTCCAGGCGCCCAGCTCCGAAGCCGTTGTCGGGGCCCGACGGCCCCAGGTCCACGGCGCCCTGAGCGAGGACCGTCTCCAGTTCGTCCACGGTCAGCGCGGGATTGATGGACCGGAGGACCGCCACCGCCCCCGTCACGTGGGGCGTGGCCATGGAGGTTCCGCTGAAGATCAGGTACCCGCCGGGAACGGAGGACAGGATGCTGTCCCCCGGGGCGCTCACGTCGGGTTTGACGGACCCGTCGCAGGGAGAGGGCCCCTGACCGCTGAAGAAGGCGATGTCGTCGAGGAAGTCGGTCGCCCCCACGGCGAAGGATTCGGCGTAGGTGCCCGGGCTCCGCACGCTCCCGGGCTCAGGGCCATCGTTGCCCGCGGCAAAGGCCGGGAAGATCCCCGCCGCCCGGAAGGCCCGGACGTCGGGAAGAAACTCGGCGATACAGCCGGCGCTCGAGAAGCCCCACGAGCTGTTCACGACATCGGGGGCGTTGGCGGGGTCGCCGCCCGGCGCCAGGAACCACTGGAAGATCTCGTGGAATGCGGACGTGAAGCCGAAGCCCAGGTCGTTCCAGGCCTTGGCCGCGATCCACCGAGCGCCCGGCGCGACCCCGATGTTCGTCCCGCCGGCGCCGCCGCCGACGGCGGTGCCGGTGGTGTGGGTGCCGTGGCCGTCGAAATCGAAGGGCGCCCCGTGCTGGCCGTAGGGGTCGAACCAGCTGATGGCGTGGTCGCCGCGGTAGCGCCCCGCCAGGTCGGGATGGGTCAGGTCCACGCCGGTGTCGAAGCTCCCCACGACCGTGCCCGCCCCGTTGTATGCCGGGTCTAGCGCCCACACCTCGGGGGCCCGGATCTGGGCGATGTTCCACTCACTCGCGTCCGCGGCGGGGCCCGCGGCCGCGGGGCGCGGCGCCGGCATGGGAATCAGCGCGTCGGGACGGACCTCGCGCACATCCGGCCGCGCAGCCAGGGCGCGGATGACGGGCTCGGTGGCGGTTACCGCGAGCCCGTTGAAGATCCAGAGCGAGACCATCCGCCGCACCTTGCCGAGGGACTGCTCCCGAAGCAGATGGGCGCGAATCGCCCCTTGCCTCAGATTGGCCAGCTGCTGGAGGGCATCCCTCACCGCCTGGAGCCGCGCCGTGCGGGCGTAACGGGGGTGGAGAGCCGCGGCCGCGGCGGGATCCGCCTGATCGGCCATCTCGACGATGACCGAGAGCGTGTCCCCCGGAGGCAGCGCGCGTAGCTGTGCGTCCAGCGCGGGGTGGAGCCCGCCGGCGCCGGCCAGCCCGGTCCAGAGGAGGATGGAGAGAGCGACGGCTCCGGCCAGACCTCTTCGGCTCATGGGGTTTCCTCTCCGCTATGGCTCGCGCAGGATGTGGACGGGCCCTTCGGAGCGCGGCAGGCGAATGATGTGAAACGGCGCCGTGAGCACGGGACGGACGAGCGCGCCGGCCGGCAGGGTGCGCTCGCGGTACGTGACCTGGAGGCCCCGGTCGGTGGAGAGCACCTTGGTGACTTCCAGACCGTAGCCCGTCGTCGGACGCTCGCCGGCGAAGACCGCGACCACCATCTCAGCCGAGAAGTCCACGGGCGGCGGCGGCGCCGACGGCCCCACGTGTCGGGCCCACAGGCCGGCCCATTCCTCCGGAGTCCGGACGACGGTCTCGAGGGGTTGCTTCACGCGGCTCACGCTCCCGCGGGCCACGGTCGCGAACGAAACCGGTCCGCCCCCCAGCGAATGGGCCAGGGCGGTCCAGCCGACGAGGCTCCCCAGCACGCAACCAAAGATCGTCCGCTGTCGCATCTCTCTCGCTCCCGGATCGGGCCTGAAAAAATACCACGTCTCAAGAGCATCCGCGATGCCAACCTTGGAAGGTCCCGATTCTGTGAGCGGCCGGAGGCGAGGTGTCCGCCGGCCGACGTCTAGGGCGTCTGCAGGCCAACACTTTCCGTGGGTTGGCCCGGCACCTAGCGCGCATTATTCACGAACGGCGATGGCGCGACCGGGCGGGTGGCGCCTTGCGACAGGCCCCGCCCGCTGCACTCGACCATGGTTCGTGAATATGCAGGCTAGGGGCCTGACAGTGTCGGCCGCGAGCGCCCCAGCAGCCGCCCCAGGCGGGTCAGGATGCGATCAGCGTGGCTGCCCTGCCAATAGATGCGGTCGCAGCCGGGGCAGCCGACGAAGTGGTCGTGCGTGGCGAAGACGTGGGGGGGCACCCGTTCCCTGGCGGAGTCCTTCGAGCGATCGACGAGCCGGGTGTTGCATTCCAGGCAACGCGAGAGGAAATCTTCGCCGCCGGGGCTCAGGGCGAAGCGCTCGATCACCTCGGCGACCTGCGGCTCGACCTCCGTGGCGTGGATCAGAAGACCGGCGGCGCCGGCCAGGCGGGCCAAGCGCGTGTCGCGCGTGAGCAGGGTGCGGCATTCCGCGTGCGCCAGCTGGAGGAGGTGCCGGTCCTCGGCGACCTTGAAGTAGAGCGTGTCGTAGCCCATGGCCCGGAGCCACCGGGCCAGCTTGCCCAGCATCATGTCGACCACGAAACGATGGGGCGGCGCCACGGCGGAACCTTGCTCCCCTTCCGGCCCTAGTGTATCCTCCGCGGGGAGCCGGGGCCATGGCGCGCGCCGCTGACTTCATCTATCGGGCGATCTACCGCGGCCTGCTGTCTCGGCTCCCCGAGCCCGCCGCCGTCGCCCTCGGTCAGGCAGGGCTCCGCTGGCTTCCCCTTGACCACCTTCCCGCCTTCCGATCGTCGGATCCCCGGCTCGCCGTCACGCTCGGCGGCGTGCGCCTCCCCAACCCGCTGATCCTCTCCTCCATGTACCACGACCTCACCATCCTCCGGCGCGCGATGGGGCTGGGCTTCGGCGCCGTCACCACCAAGAGCATCACGCTCGGGCCGCGCCCCGGCCATCCCCGGCCCAATCTCGTCAGGATCGAGACGGGCGCGGGCCCCGGCCTGATCAACTGCAACGGCTTCCAGAATCCGGGGCTCGGCGCCTACCGCGCGGCGCTCCCCTCGCTCCCCCACCGCGTCCCGCTCATCGTGTCGGTGGCGGGCGAATCGGTGGAGGAGTACGCGACGCTCGTCCGGGAGCTCGGGGCCTTCGGCGATCTGCTCGAGGTCAATATCTCCTCCCCCAACACGGCGCTCGTCTACCAGTGGAGCCAGAAGCCCCGGGAGCTGGGGAGCCTGTTCGAGGCGGTCCGCGGGGCAACCACGAAGCCCCTGATCGTGAAGTTGTCGCCGGATTTCAGCGAGGCGAACGAGACCGCCATCATCCCAGCGGCGCTCGAGCACGGCATCGGGATCGTCAACTACGGGAACACCCGCCGCGTGACCGAGCCCCGTCTCTCCCAGGGGGCCGGAGGCCTCTCGGGGCCCGAGATTTTCCCCGAGACGCTCGACAGTACGCGCCGGATCCGCCGGCGTTTCGGGGAGAGCCTCGAGCTCATCGCCACCGGCGGGATCGACGCGCCAGAAAAGGCGTTGTCCGTGCTGGAAGCAGGAGCCGATGCCTGCGGCTACTTCACGGGATTCATCACCCGGGGCCCTCTCCTCGCCCGGCGCATCCTGAATCGGCTCTCCGGCGAGCTGGATCGCCGCGGGCTGGCCCGGCTGGGTGAGCTGAGGGGTCGAGGGACCGGCGCATGATACCCACAAGTTATCCACTTATCCACATCCGTCCACAGCGGCTGGATTCGCACGTCCCCACGCGCTTTCTGAGACTCAAGCGCCGAAAATGATGGTCCCGTCGTCCACAGGCGAGGGGGACCGCAGGAATTTCGCGCTCTGGCGAGGCTTCTTCGAGGACGCGGCGCGCGAAGTCGCACCGGACGCGGAGAAACGAGCCCTTGACAATTTTTTCAGACGCAAATAAGGTTGACGCGTTGTAACGCATTCTTGATTTCGAGTCACTTTTTTTACCGGGCGGTGAACGCATGAAGGACCGCAAGACGGAGATCGCTCATGGAGGCCAGTCGGAAACCACTCGCGAAGATCGAGGGACGGCGTCGCTTGCGGCTCAGCGGGCTCACGATCGCGTGGCGGGGGACGCCGAACCTGGATGACTGGGTGGCTTACATCGTCAACGGAACCAAGTCGAAGAAACTGATCCTGGCCGATCACGTCTCGGAGCGAAAGGTGAAGGGGCTCCTGGGTCGGATCCAGGCGATGCGCAAGAAGGAAGTGGAAAAGCTGGCGAAAGCCTAAAGGGACAGGGGCTTGACGGTCGCCACCGCTGACGGATCCTTCCGCCAGATGTCCGGGTCGGCGTCCACAAAGAGTTCCAGGCCGTTTCCGTCCAAATCCTCGCAATAGATGGACTGGCTCACCGTGTGGTCCGAGATGCCCTGGATCGCCACCCCGTGGGCCTCCAAGTGGGTTCGCGCCGCCCGTAACTCCTCGAGGCTGTTCCCGATTTTCAACGCGACGTGGTAGAGACCGACGGCCTCGCGCGACGGCGCGGGGGCGTCCGGGCCCACCTTCAACACCGCGAGATCGTGGTGATTTGTCCCCGCCGAGAAAAACACCATCCGATCGGCCAGGCGGCCCACCTCCTTCAGCCCGAGGATGTCCCGGTAAAACCTGGCCGCCCGGTCGAGATCCCGCACCTTCAGCACGACGTGTCCCACGCCCTGAATGTTCATCGTCGTCCTCTCCTATAAAACACCGCGCTGGGCAAGGCTGACGAACTGCCCCCGCCCCACCACGAGGTGGTCGTGAATCCTCAGATCGAGGAGCCGGGCGCATTCCACCAGTTGACGGGTCAGGCGGAGATCCTCCTTGCTGGGGGTCGGGTCCCCGCTCGGGTGGTTGTGCACGAGGATCAGCGACGCCGCCGACTCCAGGATCGCGGGTTTGAAGACCTCCCGGGGATGGACGAGGCTCGCCGAGAGGGTCCCTTCCGACACCACGACGTCCTTGAGCAAGCCGTTCTGGGCGTCCAGGAGAACCACCCGAAACACCTCCTTCTTCAGATCCTCCATCAAGGGCCCGAAATGGGCAAAGACGAGCTCCGGGCTTCCCAGCGTGACCTTGCCGTCACTGCCGCGGGACCGGATGCGCCGGGTCAGCTCGAAGGTCGCCGCCAGCCTGACGGCCTTCGCGCGGCCCACCCCGCGGACGCGCATCAGCTCCGCGACACCTCGGCCGGCCAGCCCGGACAGTGACCCATATTGTGCCAGCATCTCCCGGGCGACGTCCACGGCGGTCCGGCCCCGCGTCCCCGTTCCGAGCTGGAGGGCCAGGAGCTCGGCGTCGGCCAGCGAGTCCGGACCCTTGAGATAGAACCGCTCCCTGGGTCGTTCTCCGGCAGGCCAGTCGCGGATTCGTGAAGTCGGGCTCATGCCGCTCAGGAGCCTCGTATCACGTCGGCCGAGGCCGGTCAATGCCAAGAAACCGATACGGGACGCCCCAGGTGCCAGGTTCCCCAGGCCGCGAGGAGAACCGAGCAGCCCAAGGCCGCTACTGGAGGCTGAAGGGCGGGGTATAGAGCGTGTCGAGATCGACCAGGGGAACCGCCGGGATGGCCGATGGAAGGCCGAAGCCGCCGGGCACCGGAAAACACATGCCGAGCTGGAGCAGAGATTTCGCGGTGAGCGCTTGGGGAGGAGTTGAAGTATCGGGCACATACACCGTACTGCCGGGGCCCTCTATCGTGCCGGGCAGGATCATGGTGTTGAAATCGCCGTCGAACAGTGGCGTTCCGGTGCAGTCCGTCGATTCGTATGACAAGGACGGTCCGGTCCCCTCGAAGTGGTCGGGGTAGACAATCAACGCGATCATGCGTCCGTCCTGCTGCAGAACTACGTTTGCCAGGACGCGCTGCGAGCCATCGAACGTGAGGCCGACCACACCACCGATCTGGGTGCCGACGCTGTCGACGACCGTCATCCCCCCGCCTCCCGAAGGTCCCGGAGGCCCCTGCGGACCCGGAGGTCCGGGCGGTCCTGGAGGCCCCACGATCGGCTCACCCTGAACGCTTCCCGGCCGGGCCCAGTGGACCGGTGCTTCGTTTCGCCGACACTGCTGGTTCGCGAGCACGATGCGAACGTGGCCGTGCACCTCGCCGTCGCGCCGGTCCTTGTGGACGCACGCGTGGATGACGCTCGGGTCCCCCCCATGGGCACCGACGATGGCGGGCGCTGCCAGGATCGAGAGCGACAGGACCAGCACGACTCTCCGCATCGGCTGCTTCTCTCCTCCTCGTGAGAGGAGCAACCTTCTTGCCAGTCGCGGGCTGGCTCAAACTCATTGAAACTGCTGCCAATCATGGCGAAGGCGCTGTTCTGAAACCGGACGTCTTCGGCTGGACAGGTGTCAGCGCGAGGACGGCGGGGCGATGTCCTCCGTGACCCCCTCGATCAGAATCTCGCGCGGTTCGTCCCCGAGCCCCGAGATCGTGACGACGATCGCATGGGGCGGCAAGAGGGGCCGGAGCTTGTCGGCCCACTCCACCACGGTCACGCCGTCGCCGTAGAAGAACTCCTCCAGCCCCAGGTCGAGGAGCTCCGTGAGACCTCTCGTCCGGTAGGCATCCACGTGATACACCGGCACACGTCCGTGATACTGGTTGATCAGGACAAAAGTAGGACTCGTGGCCGTCTCGGTGACGCCGAGCCCCCGCACCAGCCCCTGGAGGAAACAGGTCTTTCCCGTGCCGAGCTCCCCGATGGTGGCCACCACATCGCCGGGCTTCAGCCGTTCACCCAGCGCTTCGCCGATCCGCCGGGTCTCCTCGGCGCTCCTGCTCTCGTAGCGGAGCTTCAAGCCTGGACCTTGAGGATCGCCGCGGGAATCGCCTCCAGGATGTCCCCGGCGATCAGCCCTTCTTCACCCTTGGCGTCCCGCGCCAGATCGCCAGCCAGGCCATGGAGATACACCGCGGCCTCGAGCGCCTCGGCGGGTCCCATGGCCCGGCTCAGGAAGGCTCCGACCATTCCCGTGAGCACATCCCCGGACCCTCCGCTGGCCATGCCCGGATTCCCCGTCGGGTTCAGAAAGATCGTTCCCGCCGGGTCACCGATGACGGTGCGCGCTCCCTTCAGCGCCACGAAGGCCCCGTAGCGCCGGCAGAACGCGCGGACCGTCTCGATCCGGTCGGCCTGGACCTCGGCCGCCGGGATCCCGAGCATCCGCGCCATCTCGCCCGGGTGAGGCGTGAGGCAGCGGGGAGCGGGCGCGCGCCTCAGAAGGTCCAGGTGGCCGGCCAGAGCGCTGAGACCGTCGGCGTCTACCACCATGGGCCGCGGCACCTCGGCCACCAGTTCCCGGGCCAGAGACAGGCTCTCCGGGTCGAGCGAGATCCCCGGGCCAAGCGCGACGGCCTCGACCCGGACGGCCAGATCGAGAAGCCGGTCCTTGGCCTTCAGCGCCAGCGACTGCGACGGGGTTTCGGGGAGCGCCTCGGTCATCGGCTCCATCCCGAGGGCCGCCACAACGGGCTGCTGGCTCGCCGGACAGCCGATCGTCACGAGGCCGGCTCCGCTCCGGAGCCCCGCCCGTCCCGCCAGCGCCGCGGCTCCCGTCTTCCCGACCGAGCCCGCGACGACCAGCAGGTGGCCGAAACTCCCCTTGTGGGCGTCGGGCCGGCGCGGCGGGAAGAGGGGGCGGATGTCCGATGGCTCGAGGAGGAACACCGTGACCCCCCGGGAGACTTCCGCGGGGGGAATCCCGAGGGGAACCACCCGGACCTCCCCGGCCTGGGCGGCGCCCGGATAGAGGAGCAGCCCCCGCTTGAGGCCGGCGAACGTCGTCGTCAGGCGGGCGGCCACGGCCGGGCCGAGGAGGGCGCCCGTGTCGGAAGAAAGGCCGGAGGGCAGATCGAGCGAGACCACGGGCCGGCAACTCGCGCTGATGGCGCGGATGGCCCCGGCCATCGGGCCCTTGGCGGGGCCGGTCAGCCCCGTGCCGAGGAGCGCGTCCACGACGAGGTCGCACGTCGCGAGGGCCCGCTCGGCCTCCTCGAACCCGTCCTCCCGGGTCACCTCGGTCAGCCTGGCGCCCCGCGCGCGCCGGAGCTCGGAGAGCTTCGCGCCCGCATCCCCCTTGACCTCCCCGGCCGCGCCGACGAGAAAGACCCGGACGCTGGCCCCTCCGCGAGCGAGGTGCCGCGCCACCACGAAGCCGTCTCCGCCGTTGTTTCCCTTCCCGCAGAGGACCACCACCTTCTTCTTCCGGAGGGGGCCGAACGCCGCCCGGATCTCCCGGGCGGCCCCGGCGCCGGCGTTCTCCATGAGCGTCGCCCCGGAAATTCCGAGCCCGCCGATGGCGCGCCGGTCAAGCCGGCGCATCTCTTCCGCGGTGAAGACCGGGAGCATGACCCTACTGCCCGTGGGCGAGGAGGAGGCCGGCGGCCTGACTCAGGAAGTCGGCGAGCACGTCGGTGTAGGCCTCCCGCCCGAGGGTCCGGGCGGCCCGCGGCAGCTCGATGTGAATCGCCCGCTGGGGAAGCCTGAGGATGCCCGCCTGCTTGGCCGCGGACGCCGTGTACTTCAGCCGGTCCAGGGGCTCCACGAGGACGTCCAGACGGGGAACCTCTCCTTTGCCTCCGAGGTGGGCGTCCCGGATCAGTTCGAGGAGGGTTCGGAGCCGCCAGGCCTCTTCCCGGCTGACCCCCACCGTGGCGATCTCGATGCGGCCGGCGCTCTCGTTCCGACCGTTGCCGTGGAGTTCCACGTAGAGAGAGAGCGGGCCCTGGGCCACGTCCCTCACCCGGCTGACGTACGCTTCGTACGCCTGCCGCGCCGGCTCGGTCGCGACTTCGTCGGAGGGGGAGGCGCCCTGCACGCCCTCGGTCGGCCGGTTGACATTGAGGCGGCGGCGCCCGGAGTCGAGGTCGGCATACGTGGCAACGACCAGCCCGAACCCGGTCCGGCGAGCCAACTCGACGGAGATGCGATCGGTCCCCGCATCCGACCTCCCATGAGGGGCGCCGATCACGAGTCCCGGGCGGCCTTTCTGGAAGGCCAGCGGCCCCGCCGGGCGCAGGGGCACTTCCGGCTCGATGCGGACCGCGGCGCACCCCTGGACGAGGATGGCCAGCAACGCCACGCCCCTAAGGAGCCTCCTCATGGGCCCGATGACCTCCTCCCTTGGCGTCGTCCCCCACCAGCACGCACTGAGCCAAGGCGTAATCGCCGTCGTGGGTGAGGCTCAGGAGCAGCCGGCGGGCGCCCAGGGCCTGGACGATCTCGAGACTCTTTCCCGAGAGCACGAGCGAGGGCGCCCGCCCCCGTTCCCGCCGCACCTCCAGCTCGCGCCAGCTGACTCCCAGCCTCAGGCCGATCCCGAGCGCCTTCAGGGCCGCTTCCTTCGCGGCGAAGCGCGCGGCCAGGTGGGGCACGGGGTCCCGTCGCTTCCGGCAGTAGGCGATCTCGGCGTCGGTGAACACGCGCCGGAGAAAGCGGTCCTGCCAGCGCTCCACCACCCGACGCATGCGGGGGATCTGAACCAGGTCCACCCCGATGCCTTTCACGATCATCTGCTCGCCTCGCACGGCGGGGACGGTCGGATTTCGCTCGCCTCGTCCGCTGGGGCCCCAGCCCCAGGCCGGCCTGCGGCTCGCCCTGCGGCCCCGCGACGTCCTGCGGCTCGCACTGCCACGCTCATCGAATCTTGCCGCTCCCGATCGCCCCCTTGATGATCCCGGCCAGTTCCCGCGCCAGCGATTCGATCTGCTCCCGGTTCTCCCCCTCGAGCATGACCCGCGCCAGCGGCTCGGTCCCCGAGTACCTGACCAGCACGCGGCCCCGCCCGTCGAGGCTCTCTTCCGCCTGCTTGAGCCGGGCCGCGAGACCCGGAACCGCCTCGAAGGGGGGCTTCTCGCGCACCTCCACGTTGAGGAGCACCTGGGGGAACTTCGTCAGGCACCGGGACAGCTCGCCGAGCGATCTCCCCGTCTCCTGCATCACCCCAAGAAGCTGCAGAGCGCTGATCAAGCCGTCTCCCGTCGCGGATCGGTCCAGAAAGATCAGGTGCCCGGACTGCTCGCCGCCCAGATTGGCGCCGACCCGCCGCATCTCTTCCAGCACGTAGCGGTCCCCCACTTGGGTCTTCAGCGCCTGGATCCCGGCTTCGCCCAGCGAGCGGTCGAGGCCGAGGTTGGCCATGACCGTGGTGACGACCAGGCCGCCCTTCAGCTGGCCGCGCGCCGCCAGGTGGCGGGCACAGATAGCCAGGATGTAATCCCCATCTCTCACCTCCCCGGTCTCATCCACCGTGATGAGCCTGTCGCCGTCCCCGTCGAAGGCCAGGCCGATCCGGGCTCCGCTGGCCCTCACCTTCTTTCGGAGGGCCTCGGGGTAGAGGGCGCCGGAGCGCCGGTTGATATTCGTCCCGTCGGGCCTGACCCCGAGGGCCACGACCCGCGCGCCGAGGCTCCGGAACAAGCGGGGCGCCAGTCGATAGGTCGCCCCGTGGGCGCAGTCCAGGGCGACGGCGACCCCGTCCAGCCGGAGGTCGGCATCCCGCCGGCAGAAGGCCAGATAGTCCGCCTCGGCGCGGTCATACACGACCAGGCGCCCGACGCCCCCGCCGTATGGCCGCGGCGCCGTGTCGGGAGCGCCCAGCCGCGCCTCGATCTCGTCTTCCCACGCGTCCGGCAACTTGATGCCGTCGGGGGAGAAGATCTTGATGCCGTTGTCCTCGAAGGGGTTGTGCGAGGCCGACAGGACGATCCCGCCGTGAGCCTCGAGGTGGCGCGTGAGAAAGGCCACCGCGGGCGTCGGCAGCACGCCCGCGGCGTAGCACTCCGCTCCCGCCGACAGGGCGCCGGCCACCAGCGCAGCCTCCAGCATGGGACCCGACAGGCGCGTATCCCGGCCGATCACGAGCCTGACCCGCGAATCGCCCGCGTGCTCCAGGAGGGTCGCGACGATCTGACGCCCCAGGCGGTAGGCCGTCTCGGGGACGAGCGGCTCCCGGTTCGCCACGCCGCGGATACCGTCGGTGCCGAAGAGCCGGGGTGACACAGGGGATCTCACGCGCCTTCGTGGCGTTCGGACTTCCTGTGGATTCGCCAGCGCCGCAGCAGGCCGTCCAGCAACGACCCGCCGGCGGACGCGGCGCCGCCGGCCCAGAGATCGGTCAGTCGCCCGCGGAGGATGCCCCGGTCCAGCGGGCTTTCCATCTGGCCCGCCACCGCCAGGGAGATCCGCCCCGTCTCCTCGGAAACCACCAGCACGACGGCATCGGTCTCTTCGCTCAGGCCGAGGGCGGCGCGGTGCCGGGTGCCGAGCTTGCGGCCCAGCTCGGGGTTGCGGGAGAGGGGGAGGAAGCATCCCGCCGCCACGACGCGCGCTCCCTGAACGACGACGGCGCCATCGTGGAGCGGCGAGTAGGGGTGGAACAGGCTCTCCAGGAGATCGGACGACACGAGGGCGTCCAGCGGGACGCCGAGCTCCGCGTAGTGACCCAGCCCGGCGCTCCGCTCGAGCACGACGAGCGCGCCGACCCGCTTCGCCGCCAGCGAATGGACGGCCTCCACGAGGTCGTCGATGACGTGACCCGCCTCCTGACGGCTCGATCCCAGCACTCCGTGGAGGAGCCGGCTGACATGGCCCAGCCCGCGCCGGACCTCCGGCTGGAAGAGCACGAGGAGGACCAGCACCCAGAACGCCCAGAAGTACGGGTCGTACCGTCGCGCCGCCAGCGCCGCGCCGCCGAGCAGCAGGAGGACGAGCGGGATCCGGAGCCCCTTCATGCTCGCCCGCGGATCGCCTCGGCGACCCGGACCGCCTGGCGGGTCTCGGCCACGTCGTGGGTGCGGATGAGATGGGCGCCGTTGAACACGGCCACCGCCGTGGCGGCCAGCGATCCGGGCAGCCGGTCGGCGGGGTTGTCCTGCCCCAGGAGGGCCCCGAGGAACGACTTGCGGGAAACGCCGACGCAGATCGGCCTGCCGAGGGTGCCGAGCGTGCCCAGGTCACTCAGCACGCGACAATCCCACTCGTACCATGCCGTGCTCGCGGGGCGGAAAAAGCCGATGCCCGGATCCACCACGATCCGCTCCTCCTCGATCCCGGCCGCGCGGGCCAGGGCAAGGCTCTCGCGCAGCAGCGCCAGGACGCGCTCGCCGGGCCGGCCGCCATCCGGGCACGACCCCCGGGCGCTGGCCATCACGATCAGTCCCGCCCCCCTCCGGGCGACCAGCGGCGCCATGCCCGGGTCTCCCAGGAGGCCGCTCACGTCGTTGATGACCGCCGCCCCCGCGTCGAGCGCTTGCCGGGCGGGACCGGCCCGCCAGGTGTCGGCCGAGATCGCCACGCCGAGCTTGGGCGCCAGCCCCTCGACCGCCCGGGCCAGCCGGTCGGCCTCCTCCGTCTCCGGGATTCGCGTGGCGAGGTAGGGCGCGGAGGACATCCCGCCGACGTCCAGCAGCACCGCCCCCGCCTCCACCATGCGCTGCGCGGCAGCCAGCAGCCGGTCGCGCTCGCGGAACACCGAGCCCCCGTAGAAGGATTCGGGGCTGACGTTGAGGACGCCGACCACCGCCACCGGGAGCCCGTCGCCGACCTCGACCCCCCCAAGGACCGCCCGCTTCACCATAGAAACCTCGTCCACAAAAATACCACCGACAGGGCCAGCCGGGGCGGGAAGAATTGGAGGAATGGCGGGGAGGGAAGCCCCCGCGGTGCTACGCGGGCGCTGGGGCCGGGGCGCCCTCGAAGGTGCCCGCGCGGAGGATGCGGGCGATCTCCTCGCCGTCGAGGGACTCGCGCTCCAGCAGCGCGCGGGCGAGGGCGTGAAGCCGCTCCAGGTTCTCCTCGAGGATCTGCCGCGCCCTGGACGCGCAGTCGGTGACGATCCGCTTGATCTCGGCGTCGATGAGGATCGCCGTATCCTCGCTGTAATCCTTGTGCCGGGCGAACTCGCGGCCGAGGAAAATGTGCTCCTCGTTCTTGCCGAAGGTCAGGGGGCCGAGCTTCTCGGACATCCCCCACTCGCAGACCATCCTCCGCGCCATCTCCGTCGCCTTCTCGAGATCGTCCCCGGCGCCGGTGGTCTGCTGCCCCAACACGATCTCCTCGGCGGCGCGGCCGCCCAGGAGAATGGTGATCCGGTTGGACAGGTACTCCTTCGAGTAGTTGTACTTGTCGTCCGTGGGCAGCTGCTGGGTCAGGCCGAGCGCGCGCCCCCGCGGGATGATCGTCACCTTGTGGACGGGATCGGTGCCGGGCAGGAAGTCCGCGACGAGAGCGTGACCCGCCTCGTGGTAGGCGATCGTCCGCTTCTCGTCCTCGCTGATGATCATCGAGCGGCGCTCGACCCCCATCAGGACCTTGTCTTTGGCGTTCTCGAAGTCCGGCATCTCCACCGACTTCTTGTTCTGCCGGGCGGCCAGGAGCGCCGCTTCGTTGACGAGGTTCGCGAGATCCGCGCCGGAGAAGCCGGGCGTGCCCCGCGCGAGCACCTTGAGCGCCACGTCGGTCGCGAGCGGGATCCGCCGGGAGTGGACCTTGAGGATTTCCTCGCGCCCCTTGACGTCGGGCCGCGGGACCATCACCTGACGGTCGAAGCGCCCGGGCCTGAGCAGCGCAGGGTCCAGCACGTCGGGCCGGTTGGTGGCCGCGATCAGGATGACACCGTCGTTGGTCTCGAAGCCATCCATCTCCACGAGCAGCTGGTTCAGCGTCTGCTCGCGCTCGTCGTGGCCGCCGCCCAGGCCCGCCCCCCGGTGGCGCCCGACCGCGTCGATCTCGTCCATGAAGATGATGCACGGGGCGTGCTTCTTGCCCTGCTCGAAGAGGTCGCGCACCCGCGAGGCCCCCACCCCCACGAACATCTCGACGAAGTCCGAACCCGAGATCGAGAAGAAGGGGACGTTGGCCTCGCCGGCGATGGCCTTGGCCAGGAGCGTTTTCCCCGTGCCGGGGGGGCCGACCAGGAGGACGCCCTTGGGGATCTTGCCCCCGAGCTTCTGGAACTTCTGGGGATCCTTCAGGAACTCGATGATCTCGCGCAGCTCCTCCTTGGCCTCGTCCACGCCGGCCACGTCCTGGAAGGTGATCTTGTTCTGCTTCTCCGAGATGAGGCGGGCGCGGGCCTTGCCGAAGGAGAGGGCCTTGGCGCCGCCGCCCTGCATCTGGCGCATGAAGAAGATCCAGACGCCGATGAAGAGGAGCATGGGAATCCACTGGAGGAGGATCGCGTACCAGGGGTTGTTATCGGGCGGCTTCACGATGATGCGCACGCCGCGGTCCCTCAGCATCTTGACGAGATCGGGATAGTCCACGGTGAACGTCCGGAAGGCCGAGCCGTCGCTGAGCCGCCCGGAGACCGCGTTCCCCCGGATCGTGACCTCCCGCACCTCGCCGACCTCGACCTTCTTCAGGAAGTCGGAGAAGACGATCTCCTCCTTCGCGGGCGCGTTGGCCTGGAAGAGATTGAACAGGAGGATGACGATCAGGCCGATCACCATCCAGAGGACCAGATTCTTGTAGAACTGATTCATCGGCACTCTCGCCTGCATCTCCCGGGGCCTCCACCCCTGCCACAGGGCCATCGAAACGGAAAAGAAAAATGCCCAGTCAGTATACCACAGGGGGAGATGCCCACAAGGTCAGCCCGAGCGATCCTCCTCCAGGGCGGCGATGCACGGGAGGTTCCGGTACAGCCCGTGGTAGTCCAGGCCGTAGCCCACCACGAACTCGTTCGGGATCGTGAACCCCACGTAGTCCAGCTCCACGTCCACCTCCCGCCGCTCCAGCTTGTCGAGGAGGGCCATGACCCTGAGGCTCGCCGGGTGGCGGGTTTCGAGGTTGCGCTTGAGGTAGCTGATGGTGCGCCCGGTGTCGATGATGTCCTCGACGATCACCACGTGGCGATCCTCGATGGAGATCGACAGGTCCGCCGTGATCTTCACGACGCCGGAGGTGCGCGTGGTCCCCCCGTAGCTCGAAAGCGCGATGAAGTCGGCCGCCAGGGGGATGTCCGCGGCCCGCATGAGGTCCGCCAGGAAGACCACGGCACCCTTGAGCACCGCGACCAGGAGCGGATCCTTCCCCGTGTAGTCGCGGGAGAGGGCCTGGCCGAGCTCCCGGACGCGCCCGGCGATCTCTTCCTGGGTGATGAGGACGCGCCCCGGACGGTGGCCCACGGTGTCCCCTCTCTCAGCGAGCAGTGACGTAGGGGGACAGGCCGTGCTCGCTCCTCAGGCGCTCGGCCATCCGCTGGGCCTCTCCCCGGCTGGCGAAGCTGCCCACGCGCACCCGGTACGTGGCCCGGCCCTCGTCGCCGCTGCTGGTCGCCACGTAGGCGTCGAAGCCGGCCTCCCTGAGCTTCCGCTCCATCTCGTCGGCCGCGGGCCTGGCCCGGTAGGCGACGACCTGGACCGTGTAGCCCGGCTCCGGCGGGGCGGCCGCCTCGCGCCCGGCCTCGAGGGGCCTCGCGGCCTCGAGCGGCGGCCGGGGCTTGGCCTCGACCCTGGGCGCCTCGGCCTTCGGGGGTGGAGGCGTCGCCCCCAGAGGGGCCGTCAGCGTCTCATAGAAGGTGAGCTTTTCCTGGATCTGAGGCGGCTGGACCCCCTCGGCCTCGCTCAGCGCCCGGCGGGCGGAGGCCGGTGGCTTCCTGGCGGGCTCAGGGCCGGCCTGGAGCGGACGGCTTCGCGTCCACTTCTGACCGACCACCACGCCGAGCACGAAGCCCACCGACAGGATCACCAGGCCGCACAGGGCGAGGAAGACGAATCGACGCGCGCCTCTGCCCGACTTGCGCCGCGCCCTCCCGCCGGGCGCCGCCATCACATCTTCTCCGGGGCCGAGACCCCGAGGAGGTCCAGCCCGTTCCTGACGACCAGCCCGACGCCCGCGGCGAGAGCCAGCCGGGCGTTGGTGAGGGCCGCGTCGTCCCCGATCACGCGGTGGCTCTTGTAGTAGGGATGGAAGAGACCGGCCAGCTCCTGGAGGTAGTAGGCGATCCGGTGGGGCTCGAGGGTCCGCGCGGCCGCCGCCACCACGTGGGGAAACTGGAGGAGCCGCTTGATCAGCGACTGCTCCTCCCCGAGGCGCAGGAGGCCCAGATCCACCCGCCGCCAGTCCGGGAGGGTGAGCTTCTTTTCCCGGAGGTGCTGGAAGATGCTCGCGATCCGCGCATGCGCGTACTGGACGTAATAGACGGGGTTCTCCGCCGTCTGGCGCGTCACCACCTCCAGGTCGAAGTCCAGCGGGCTGTCGTGGCGGCGCGTCAGGAAGGTGAAGCGGGCGGCATCCCGGCCGACCTCGTCGATCAGCTCTTCCATCGTGACGAACTCCCCCATGCGCTTGGACATCCTCACCGGCTGGCCTTCGCGCAGCAGCGTCACCAGCTGGATGATGAGGATGTCGAGGATCCCGTCGGGATGCCCGAGGGCCTTGAGGGCGGCCCGCATCCGGAGGACATGCCCGTGGTGGTCGGGTCCGTAGAGGTCGATGAGCCGCTCGAAGCCGCGCTCGATCTTGTCCACGTGGTAGGCGATGTCGTTGACGAAGTAGGTGGCTTCGCCGTCCGACTTCACCAGGACGCGGTCTTTGTCGTCGCCGAAGGCCGTGGACCTGAACCAGGCGGCGCCCTCGGCGTCGTACACGTACCCGCCCTCGCGCAGGCGCTCCAGCACGCGGGGCGGCTTTCCGCCCTCCCGGAGGGCGCGCTCGCTGAACCAGTTGTCGAACTCCACCCCATAGGCGCTCAGCACCCGGCGCTGCCCTTCGGTGATCCGCTCCACGGCGAAGCGGCCCAGCCGATCCAGCCTCTCATCCTCGGGCGCGCCGAGCACGGCGGCGCCTTCGCTGGACAGATACTCCTTCGCCAGCTCGACCAGATATTCGCCCGGATACGATTCCTCGGGCAGCTCGGCCGCCTCTCCGCGCTGCTGGCGGATCCTGATCTCCAGGGATCGCGCGAGCGTCTGCACCTGGTTCCCCGCGTCGTTCACGTAGTACTCGCGAAAGACCCGGTAGCCCTGGGCGGCGAGGATCCGGGCCAGCGAGTCGCCCACCGCCGCCGCGCGCGCGTTGACCACGACCAGGGGCCCGGTGGGATTGGCGGAGACGAACTCGATTTGGACCCGGCGGCCGGCGCCCGCCTCGCTCCGGCCGTAGGCTAGGCCCGTCTCGAGGACTTCCCCGAGGGCCGTCGCGCACCAGGCGGGGGCGAGGAACACGTTCACAAACCCGGGGCCCGCCACCTCGACCTTCTCCACCTCGGGAATGCGCGGGAAGTGCTGGCGGATCGCCTCCGCCACCTGGCGGGGGGGGCGGCGCGACGACTTGGCCAGGACCATCGCCGCGTTCGTCGCGTAATCCCCATGGGCCTCCTCCCGCGGGACCTCCCAGGCGACCTCCTCGGGAGGCTGGAGTCCGGCGGCGGCGAGGGCGGCCCTCAGCGCCTCGGAGAGACGGTCGGTCACGTTCAAGCCCATGGGGGAGCCCCTGAAGACACGAGTCGCCGCCCAGGGCGGCGATGACACATGATACCGCAATCGAGCGGCTTCACGCGCCCTCCTCCCGTCGCTTGGCCCTCACCTTCACGTAGGCCTCGAGGGCGGCGATGACCACCCCGTTCAGGTCGGCGTCTTCCTCCACGGCTCGAATCTTGGCCGCCTTCCAGAGATCCTTCGGCAGGACCATCGTGGTCTTGACCGTCTCCGACGTCCTGGCGGCTTTCCTTATATCCTTCATGACGCCGATAAGTCTATACGGGGATACGGAAGGACGTCAAGGGCAGAAAGGGAGCGGGTCTCGCTACCGCGCATTATTCACGAACGGCGATGGCGCGACCGGGCGGGTGGCGCAGGGTGCAGCCCCCACGGGGCCGCGCGCAGTGGGCCCCCCTCGTCCCGTCCGCCGCGCGCAGCGCGGCGTTCGGGCGAGTGGGTGTCGGAGCCGGACCCACGGGGGCTGCACCCTGCGACAGGCCCCGCCCGCTACACTCGACTATGGTTCGTGAATAATGCAGGCTACCGCCCGATCAGGCCCCGGAGGGCGGTCAGGTCCAGGGAGGCGCGGAGGGCGCGGGCCAAGGAGTCGTAGCCGGCCTCCCTGACCTGCCGGTAGTCGGGGGAGGTCGCGGGCGGCGGCGAGGGTGAGAGCCGCCCGAGCCACGCGAGGAGGCGCTCCCGGACCGACGGGGGGTCGAAGCAGCCGTGGAGATAGGTTCCCCAGACTCGACCGTCCCGGCTGATCAGGCCATCGGTTTCCGCCACGGCCCCGCTCCTCTCGCGGCGAATCGCGAAAAGCGGGCCCAGCGCCTCGCCCCCGACGGTTCGCCCCATGTGGATCTCGTAGGCCTCCCACTCCGGACCGCCGTCGCCCCAGGGGCCGGGCAGGAGGCGGGCCATCACGCGGCGGGTGATCTTCGCCGGCTCGAGCACGGTGGTGACGGGCAGGAGGCCCAGCCCCGGCTCCTCCCCGCCACTCTCGATGCCGTGAGGGTCGGCCACCGACCGGCCGAGCATCTGGAACCCGCCGCAGATCCCGCCGACCGCCCCGCCCCGCTCCAGATGGCCGACCAGCGCGCGATCGAACCCCTCGGCCTTCAGAAACCTGAGATCGGCGATGGTATCCTTCGACCCCGGCAGGATGACGAGGCCGGCGCCGGCAAGGTCAGCGGGGCGCCCGGCGTAGAGGACGCGTGCCTGCGGTTCCGCTTCCAGGGGGGAAAAATCGGTGAAGTTGGCGATGTGGGGAAGCCTGACCACGGCGATCGTGACTCGCCCGGGCTCCCTGCGGCGATCGCGCTCGGCCTCCTCCAGGGCGACGCTGTCCTCTTCGGGCAGATGGAGCCGCGGGAGCATCGGCACGACGCCCAGCACCCGGCGGCGACTTTTCCGCTCCAGGAATTCGACGGCCGGGGCCAGAAGCGCGGCGTCGCCCCGGAACTTGTTGATGATGAAGCCCCTGACCCGTCGGCGATCGGACGGCCGCAGGAGCCCGAGCGTCCCCAGCAAGCTTCCGAAGACGCCGCCCCGATCGATGTCCCCGACGAGGAGAACGGGAGCGCGGGCCAGGCGCGCCACGGCCATGTTGGCGATGTCGCGATCCATCAGGTTGGGCTCGGCGGGATTGCCGGCCCCCTCGATCAGGACGAGGTCGGCCTCGGCGGCCAGCCGCTCGTAGCTCTCCCTGACGGGGGACCAGAGCCGCCCGGTCATCGCGTAGTAGTCCCGGGTGCCGGCCACTCCCACGACCTTTCCCAGCACGATCACCTGGCTTCCCCGATCCGACTGGGGCTTGAGGAGGATCGGGTTCATCTCCACCCGGGGCTCGAGCCCCGCCGCCTCCGCCTGCATGGCTTGAGCCCATCCCATCTCCCCGCCGTCCCGGGTCACGTAGGCGTTGAGCGCCATGTTCTGCGACTTGAAGGGGACGACCCGCAGCCCTTCCCCGAGAAACAGGCGGCACAGTCCCGCCACGATGAGGCTCTTGCCTGCGTGGGACGCCGTTCCCTGGATCATCAATGCCCGCGCCACCGCCGTCATCTCCCGAGGATAGCCAGCCCGACGGCGACCGACAGGCCGCTCGCGACGAGCATCACCTGGACAGCCCGATGGACGTGCCTCGCCGTCGGCAGCGGGCCGCTTCCGAGCCGGTAGGCCCCTGGCTTCTCGAGGGTCACGCCCAGGGCGCCGGCCATGGCGGCCATGGTCCAGCCCGCGTTGGGGCTCGCGGTCCGGCCGCCGTCGCTCCACATCGTGCGCCAGGCGCCGATCACCGCGCTGCCGGCCGCCGCGCCGCTCACGAACGCGCTCAGGACGATCCCGATCGCCGCCAGGCGCGCCGGAATCCAGTTCAGCGCGTCGTCCAGCCGGGCCGCCGCCTTGCCGAGGTACTCCAGGTCACCCTCGCGGTAGCCCCACATCGCGTCGGCCGTGTTCACCACGCGGTAGGCCCAGGCTCCCGGCAGGCCGCCGATCAGGAAGAAGAGGAGCGGCGCCACCACGCTGTCGGTCAGGTTCTCGGCCACCGACTCCACCGTGGCCGAGGCCACGTGGGGGGCGGAGAGCTCCTCTGCCGGCCGGCTCACCAGATCGCGGCCCACGCGGCGGCGGGCTTCCTCCAGGCTTCCCCTCTCGAGCGCCGCCGTCACCCCCCACGCGGCGCCGGCGAGCCCCCTCAGGGAGAAGGCGCACTTCAGGAGCGCAGCCTCGAGGACGAGCCCCGGCCAGCCGAGGTGCCCGCATGTCCAGGAGACTGCGGCCGCCAGACCTACTATGAGCAAGAGGACGCCCGCGAGAATCCCGCCGCCCGCCGCCATCAGGCCGGCCGGGCTCGACGCCCAGGACCGCGCGCGTCCCCAGGCGAGGAGGCGGCCGATCCAGGCCACGGGGTGGAGGCGGTTCGGGGGCTCGCCCACGAGCACGTCGAAGGCGAGGGCGAGGAGCCACTGGGTCATTTGAGCTCGAAGACGATGGGGACGCGGACCTTGAGGGGCCGCGGAGGAACCCCCGGGGGGAAGGGGGCCGGATCGAGCCGACTCACGGTGTCCAAGGCGGCTTGGTCCAGGATCGCATGGGTGGAGGAGCCCCTGAGGACGACGGATGCGACCTTCCCGCTGGGCAGGAGCTCGACCTCAAGCTGGACGACCCCGCCGAGGCCCCGCCGACGCGCCGCCAGCGGGTAATTGAGCGACTCCTGGATCCGCTGCCTGAAGGCCGCCAGATACGAGCCGAACTCGGCGGGAACTCCCCCGTCACCTGCGCCGGGACCGGCGGGGCTGAGTCCGGCGCCGGCGGAGGGAGCGAGCAGCGCCAGCGGTCCGGCGCCGAGGCCGCCGCCGGCGGGCGATTCCTGAACGGTTCCGGCGGCTCCCGTGCCGAACCCCGAAGACGGACGGGCAGCGTCGGCCGTGGAGCCGGCTCCAGGGGCGGAAGCGGGAGCCGGCAGGTCGGACGCCGCTTCGGAAGACGGCGCGGGAGCGGACTCCACGCGCGACGGCGGTGCGGGAACAGCGGGAGGGGTCGCCATGGGCGCGGCAGGACGAAGGGGTGGCTGCGGGCTGCGGTGGACGGCCACGGGCGGCGACGCTGCGCGAGCGAACGCCGCCGGGGCCGCCGGCTCTCCAACCCGGACGGCCTCCGCCAGCTCGACGATGAGGGCCGAAGGCGGGGATTCGCGCGAGACAAGCACGATGGCCGCCGCGGCGGCGAGGCCGTGAAGCAGGAGCGACCCCGAGAGGCTCCAGAGCGGCCCGCCGACCTTCATCCGTTGTCCGCCTTCCAGCGCCCGATGCCTTCGTCGAGGGCGGACCTGACGGCGCGCGCCACCACCCAGCCGAGATCGCTCACGGGCCCCCCGAAGCGGTGCGGCTGGCCGCGGCCGGTGGCGGCGACGACCACCGCATCGGTGGAGGTCCCGCTGGCGAGGGCGCCCTCCGCGGACTCGATCCCGGCGGCGACCAGGGCCATCGTCTTGCACTCCGTAGCCGTGATCACGAGGTTGACCAGCGCCTCGGGCCGCGGGTCGGCGTCCACGACCACGATGGTGTTGATCGTCGAAGGGTGCCACGCCGCCGCCGGGCTCCGCCCCGCCTCCACCGGATTGCCGAGGCCGACCGTCGCCACCGCGAGCGCCGTGACCCCGTTGCCCCGCTCCGTGGCGACGACGGCCCTCTCGGTCCAGGCCGAGGTGAGGAGCCCGACCCAGGGCCCGGGGAGCGCTCGCGCCCGGCAGAAGCGCGCCACGTCTCCCACGGCATCCGTGCACGGATAGTTCTTTGGCACGTGGAGGCTCACGACGCATCGGGCCTGGCCGAACCCCCCGCCGACGACGGCCGAGGAGACGACGCGGAGGGGGAGCGCGGCCCGGACCACCACCCCCTCCCGATCCACCTCGACCTCGATCCCCTCGATCACGGCGGGACTCCCTACCGGAAGGCGGCTCGCAGGCCGACGAGTGCGTTCCACCCCAGCGCCCGGAAGCCCTGCACCTCGTCGTACACCTCGTCGGTGAGATTCTCGACCCGGGCGGTGAACTCGATCCTTTCCAGGGCGCCCACGCGCCCGACGAGCTGGTACGTGCCGCCGACGTCGATGCGGTGATAGCCGGGGTTGCGTCCGGCCGTCGCGGATTCCTCCTGGCTCGACACGACGTGGGCCTGGGCGAAGAGGCTGAGCCGCTCCAGGGGCGTGAGGGTCACGCCGGTGTTCCAGCGGTGGCGGGCGAAGCGCCGGAGGTCGCGTCCGGTGGTGGTGTCCCGGGTGTCGGTCAGCGTGTAGTTCGCGTACAGCAGCAGCCAGTCGAGCGGCTCGACCTCCGCGTACGCCTCGATCCCCTGCGACCGCGCCCCCGCCACATTGAAGGGCAGAAAGGTGAAGGTGACCGGATTGAACACGAACTGGATGAGGTCGCGGAACTCGTTGTGGAAGTACGTCGCGCCGAACCGGACGCGGTTCTGCCAGACCTTCTGGTCGGCCCCGAACTCGTAGCTCTCGCTCCGCTCGGGATTGAGCGCCGGGTTCCCGAACTCCGGGAAGAACAGGTCGTTGATCGATGGCGCCCGGAACCCCTTCCCCCACCCGCCGCGGATCTTCGTGCCGGTCTCCTTGATCACGACCGCGGCGGACATGCGCGGGGTGACCTCGTCACCGAACACGTCATTGTCCTCCCAGCGGAGGCCGCCGGCGAGGAAGATCCGGTCGAAGAGCCGGACCTCGTTCTGCCCGAACAGGGAAATCGTGTTGATCTCCTCCCGAAACGCGCCGCGGTTCCGCCCGCGCTCGTTGCGGTGCTCGGCGCCGAGGGTGAACGTGTCCCACCGGCCGAGGTGGAACGAATTCAGGAGCTCGAACTCGCGGCGACGCGTGTTGATCTGGGTGACGGTGCCGGGCGCGTCGGCGGCGGGAGGCTCCGGATCCTGGAACCCGGCGTTGTTCCACCACTGGCCGTAGCGGAGGCTCGTGTCCCACCAGCGGAACAGCGGCTGCTTGTAGGTGAGGTTGTAGAGCCAGGTCTCGGTCTGCTGCTGGGAGTTCGGGTCGAACACCGTCCTGGGAGACGTCGTGTGGATCGGCAGGTCGGTGTTGGCCTTGGCATAGCGTCCGGACAGCGAGAGGTCCCCCTTCCACGGGAAATCGTACCCGAGGCGCCCGGCGAAGGAGGTCTGATCCGAGTCGTCGTTGTCGAACTGCCCCCCGCTGTCGTACCGGCTCGCCGATAGTCGCGCGTTGAATCCCCGGAACGCCCCGCCCAGGTCCGCTTGCTCGCGGAAGGTCTCGTAGCTGCCTCCGCCGACGAACACCGATCCGTGCGGGGGGCCCTGGCCTTTCTTGGTGATGATGTTCACCACGCCGCCGATGGCGTCGGCGCCATGGAGGGTGGACTGGGGCCCACGGACGACCTCGATCCGCTCGATGGCGTCGAGCGACAGCTCCGAAAGATCCAGACTGCCGAGCGTGGGGCTCTTGACCCGCATCCCGTCCACGAGCACCTGCAGCTGCGAGCTGCCAGTCCCGCGAATCCTGATGCTGGTCGTCTTCCCGAGGCTCCCCGAGCGCTGGATCTCCACGCCCGGGACCGTCCGGAGCGCATCCTCGATGCGCGTGTAGTTGTAGGTGCGCAACTCCTCTTCGGTGATCACCGTCACCGACGCGCCCAGCCGCTCCTGTGGCGTTTCGACCTTCGTGGCGGTGACCACCACCGGTTCGAGCCGTCTGACCTCCTGGCCCCACGCCGCCGCCGTCGCCATCAGCACCGCCGCCATCACGCTCCATCGAACCCAGCCCATCGCTCCACTCCTTTGCCTCGAAGGGGTTGGATGCCACCGCCCCGGAGAGGTCTCCTGACTCGTGGATCGTCGCGGGCGCCCAACCTTCCCATCCGCGAGAGTGCGGACAGTGGCTCCGTCGTGCGGACCTGGACGCCGCTCCCCACTTACAGTGGCGGGACCGTGCCGGCCTCGGCTCCGAATGACACCCAGCGCCAACCGTCACCCAGTCGCTGCGCGACTCCGCGCTTGTTCGAGCGCGGGCTTCGCCCGCGCAAGCTCTGGGGGGAGGCGTCGGAAGGGGGGCGGAGCCCCCCTCCGAGGAGAAATGAGCCTCACCAGCTTCCCTGACTCCGGGGGCAGACCTCGATTCAGACCGCCGCGGGCGCTCTCACCTCCCCTCTCCGCCGGCTCCTTCGGGACGGCCCTCCGCGCCGGCGTCCGCCCAGTCCATGTGCACCCGGGGGCGGCCCGTCTTGGGATTGGACTCGATCTCCACGCGACAGCCATAGACCGCTTCGATCAGGGCGGTTTCCAGCACGTCTTCGGGAGCGCCGAGCCGGACGAGGCGCCCCTCCCCGAGGAGAAGCAGCCGGTCCGACAGCTCCGCCGCCAGGCTCAGGTCGTGGGAGACGAGGAAGATGGTCATTCCGCGCTCCCGGTTCAGGCGACGGAGGAGTCCGGCGACTTCCGCCTGATAGCGGAGGTCCAGGTGCGCCGTCGGCTCGTCCAGAATCAAGAGTCGGGGCTCCTGAGCGAGGGCCCGCGCGAGGGCCGCGCGCTGGCGCTCGCCGCCGCTCAGGCTCTCCAGCGCGCAAAGCGCCAGCTCCTCGATCCCGGTCGCCGCCATGGCCTCCCGGGCAACCGCCAGATCCCGCGGCCGCTCGAAGAATCGGCCGGGGGCGTGGGGGTAGCGCCCCATCAGCACGAGCTGCTCGACGGTGAAGGGGAACGCCGGCGGCGCATCCTGGGGAACCACGGCCACCCGCCGGGCCACCTCCCAGCGCGTGAGGCTCCGAAGAGACGCGCCCTCCAGCAAAATCTCCCCGGCCAGCGGCTCCAGCACGCGCGTGAGGAGCCGGATCAGCGTTGTCTTCCCCGCGCTGTTCGGGCCGATGACGCCCAGGACCTCCCCCGGGACGATCTCCAGGGACAGCCCCCATAGCCTGAACGGCCGGTCCCGGCGCTGCTGGGGCGTCGGATACGCGAACTCCACGCCTCGGAGCTCGACGAGCGGCCTCACGGAATCCCCCGGTAGCGGGTGCGCAGGATGTACACGAAGAAGGGCGCGCCGCAGAAGGCCGTGATCACCCCCACCGACACCTCGGCGGGCGCCACCACCGTCCGGGCGAGGGTATCCGCCAGCAGGAGAAAGACCCCGCCGCCCAAAAGCGCCGCGGGAATCAGCAGGCGGTTGTCCGGCCCCAGGATCCCCCGCAGCATGTGGGGGACGATGAGGCCGACGAAGCCGATGGGTCCGGTGAACGCCACCACCGACGAGGTCAGGAGCGAGGCGCCGACGAAAATCCGCCGCTTGAGGCGTTCGGCATCGACGCCGAGCTGGGTCGCCGATTCCTCCCCGAGCGCCAGAAGGTTCAACTGGCGGGCGCGGCCGAGCACCAGCCAGAGCCCGACTGCCGAGCAGGCGCCGAACACGGCGAGCGAGCCGCCGGGGATCGGCCCCAGGTTGCCCAGGAGCCAGTGGATGACGCCGCCGAGCCGGTTGAAGTCCACCACCGAGATGACCACGGTGATGGCCGAGGAGAAGAAGAGCCCCACGATCACGCCCGTGAGGAGCAGCGTCTGGATGGGCAGGCGGCCGTCGGTGGCGGCGATCAGGTACACGATCCCCGCCGCGACCAGGGCGCCGGCGAAGGCGAAGGCCGCGAGCCCGAAAGCGGCGACGACGGTCGCGCCCAGCCCGAAGAGCTGGGCCAGGACGACGCCGAACGCCGCGCCGCTTGCCACGCCGAGGATCGCGGGATCGGCGAGCGGGTTGCGCGTCAGCGCCTGGAAGGCCACCCCCGCCACGGCGAGGGCGCCGCCGGCCAGCACCGCCACCAGGATACGCGGGAGCCGGAGATCGAGGACCACGACCGCCTCGATTCCCTCCGCCTTTCCGCCCAGCAGCACCCCGAGCACCGCGCGCGGCGAGATTCCGGCGCTGCCGACGAGCAGCGCCCCGGCCGCCGCCACGAGCAGCGCCGCGCCCAGCGCACCGAGCGTCACCGCCAGCCGCCGGGCGGGGTCAGGCATGCGTATTTGCGTTACGGGGGAGGGGGTGGTCATCGGAAGGCCTTCGGGTGGATCATCCGGGCCAGGAGCTCGAGGCCGTCCACGACGCGTGGCCCATAGCGATGGAGGTACGCGCCGTCCACCGAATGGACGCGGCCGCCGCGGACCGCCGGCAGGGTGGTCAGACGTTCCCAGGGAGCGCGGGCGAGGGGCGTGCCGTCCGCTCCGTGGCGCGCCAGGATGATGACCTCGGGAGCGCGGGCCGCGACGGCCTCAAGGCTGAAGCGCGGATAGGAGTCGGGCTCCCCCGCCGTGACGCTGGCCCCGCCGGCGAGGTCGATCAGCTCGGTGATGAGCCCCCCTCGCCCGGGGACGATGAGCGGCTCGGGCCACAGCACGTAGAGCACCTTCGGGCGCGGGTACGGCCTGACGGCCCTCTCGACGGCTCTGATGCGTCGGGTCAGCGCCTCGGTCAGAGGGCCGACGGCGGCCGGGCGTCCCGTCAGCTCGCCCAGCTGCGCGATCACGGCCATCACATCGGACAGCCGGTGGGGATTCACGGTGAAGACGGGGATCCCGAGCCGCTGGAGCTGGTCGACGGTCTCCTGGCGATTTCCCTCGGTCGTCGCGATGACCAGGTCGGCCTTGAGCGCCACGATAAGCTCGAGGTTCGGCGCGAGCATCCCGCCCACGCGGGGCTTCTTCGCGGCCTCCGGAGGCCAATCGCAGAAGTCCGTGACGCCGACCAGCCGGTCTTCGCCCCCCAGGGCGTACACGATCTCGGTCACGCTCGGGACGAGCGAAACGATCCTCTGGGGGGGGCCCGGGAGGATGAGGTCCCTCCGCTGGGAGTCCTTCAGTGTGAACGCCCCGGCCGGCGCGTCGACGAGGAGGAGAAGGACGAGCGCGAGGCCGAAGGCTTTCACGCCCGCCCCAGCGCCCGGCAGCTGGCCACGAAGTGGCCGGCCACCTCGGGATTGGAGCCGAAGTGAAGGTGGAAGTAGCTCAGCAGGGAGTTCCCGACGAGGTAGCCTTCCTCCTGGGCCGGGCCCCGGCGTGTTCTGACCCGGTAGGCGCGCGGGATAGACGGCGGGACGTCGTCGATCAGGGAGGCGTGGAACGCGTGTCCGCGCGCGATGAGCCCCGTCGGTCCCACGAGTGTCGGCCGGGCGACCTCCACCTCCACGTAGTCGAGCGCCAGGTGCTTGGGCCTCATCCTGACGGTGGTAGGCAGGAGGCCCACCATCGAATGACGGGTTCCGGCTTCATCCTCGATGGCTTCCGCCAGGTACATGAGTCCGCCGCATTCGGCGTACACCGGCCGGCCCGAGAAGGCGAACTCCCTGACCGCCCGGCGCATCGGCTCGTTCGCCGCGAGGGCTTTCGCGTACACCTCGGGATAGCCGCCGCCCAGGTAGAGGCCGTCCACGGGGGGAAGCGCGGTATCCCGAAGCGGGCTCCAGAAGACGAGCTCCGCCCCGGCCTCCCGAAGGAGATCGAAGTTGGCGGGGTAGTAAAACTGAAACGCGACGTCCCTCGCCACGCCGATTCTGGCAAGCGGCGCCCTGCCGTGGACGGGCGGCCTCTCCGCTCGCGGGGAGACAGAGCTCCGGGCCATCGCCAGCAGGCGATCCAGGTCCACCGACTGCTCCACGAGGCCCGCCAGCTCGTCGAGCCACGCGGAAGTCACCACCCCCTCCGACGCGGTGACCAGTCCCAGATGGCGCTCCGGCAGTCTCAACGACTCGCGGGCGGTGATGAACCCCAGGGGCACCGCACGGCAGCCTCCCTCGACCGCCTGGCGCAGCCATTCCGCGTGAACGCTCCCGCCCACGCGGTTGAAGATCACCGCGGCCAGGTTCAGGTCGGGGTCGAAGCGCTCGAATCCCAGCACCACCGCCCCCGCGCTCCGGGCCATGGCGCCGGCGTCCACCACCAGCACGACGGGGGCGCCGAGCCATTTGGCCACCTGGGCCGTCGAGCCCTCCTCGCTCTTGGCCTCGAGGCCGTCGAAGCAGCCCATGACGCCCTCGATGAGAGCGAGGTCCGCCCCGACCGCCTGGCGCGCCACGGTGGCCACGACGCTCTCGCGCGAGCACATCCAGCCGTCCAGGGTGTAGGACGGGCGGCCGGTCACCAGCGCGTGCCAGCCGGGATCGATGAAGTCGGGGCCGACCTTGAACGCCTGCACGGCGAGGCCGCGCCTCCGGAATACTTCCAGCAGGCCGAGA
>JACPSW010000068.1 GCA_016193045.1 Candidatus Rokuibacteriota bacterium
CCCCCGCCAGGACGAGGAGCGTCCAGACGGCGGCGCCCAGGCCGGGCGCCTTCCCGACCGCGACCTGGAAGTCCACCGTCAGGGGCGGCCGGAAGGTCCGTCCCTCCAGCTCCTCCAGGACCACGCGGACCTGGTGAGCCCCCCTCCGCCCGGGCGTGTACGCGACGGCGTAGTTGCCGGCCCAGGTCTCCTCCGCGGCGGGCCGGAGCTCGTGGGACGCGTTCGCGGGCGCGAGGCCGATCCGGACCGTGCCGCCCGAAACGGGAGCCAGCGGAGAGTTCTTGAAGACCTTCACCACCACGTGGCTCTCCTGGCCGACGGCGAGCGGCGCCGGGTGGCTCAGGAGCTCGAGCTGATACCCCTCGACCGTGACCACGCCCGTCTCCCCGAGAGGCCGGGCCGAGCCGTGCTCCCCGTGGGCCGCCGCGGCGACAGGGAGCAGGAGGACCAGCGCCGCCCCGAGCAGGCGCGGGATCATGCCGCGGCCCTCCGCCACGGCGGGAACACCTTCAGGAGGACCAGCAGCACCCCGAATGGGAGGGCCAGGAGCACCAGCGCGGTGATCAGCCCCTCGATTCCGACGACTTCCATCTTGTAGGTCGTCAACCCCCGGAAGCTCTTGGAGAAGAGCTGGCCCCCGATGACGACGTTCCAGCGCGTCGCGAAGATGCCGAGCTGGATCAGGATGATCGCCGTGAAGTAGAAGAGCTTCCGCAGCTCCGCGGTCACGCTGAAGAGCCGGACCGCGATCATGATCCCCACCGGGAGCAGCATGCCGAGGAAGATCTGGATGACGAGCAGGCTCATGAAGAGCTTGCTGGCGATCAGCGTCCCGAGGATATGGATGGACTCCTCGCTCTGGTAGAGCCGGTGGATGAAGTCCAGCGCCTCCAGCGAGAAGTCCACGATCACCGCGTAGAAGAGGTACGAGGCGAGCTTGTCCAGGCACCGCATGTCGATGGGCTCGCCGCGGAGCGGCGTCAGGACCATGTAGAGGAACATGACGAGCGCGATCCCGGACACGATCGCCGACATGAGGAACACGATCGGCATCAGCACGCTTCCCCACCAGGGGTTCGCCTTCACCGAGCCGAAGATGAACCCCACGTAGCCGTGGAGGAGGAACGCCGAGGGAATGCCGATCACCGTGATCACCTGGATCGCCTTCCGGTCGAAGGCCACCGCCGCGTCGCTCGTGTCGGTCGAGAAGAGCGACAGGGCCCGGTGGACGAGGCTCATCGGGAAGCGCTCTTCCCTCGACCAGACGATCAGATCGCGGCGGTATTCGAACCAGAGCTCGAGGACGAGCACCCCCATGAGGTACCACAGGTAGACGAAGCCGAACATCGCCATGGCGGAGGTGGGATTGGGAGTCAGGAAGATCTCGTACGAGCGGAGGGGGTGGCCCAGGTGCAGCTGGAGAGGGAGGGGGGCGATCAGCAGGAAGGCCAGCGCGGTCAGGAGCGACAGGCGGTACGTCGGCCGGACCTCCTCCACGTTGAAGACCTTCACGAGGGAGGCCAGGATGAACGCGCCGGCCACGAGCCCCGTCAGGTACGGGTACACCACGATCAGAGGGCCTCGTTCATCGCACTTCTCCGTCCAGGCCGGCGTAATAGACCTTCGGCTGCGTGTTGAGGTCAGGCTTCAGGACGTGGATCTTGTTCAGGCGCTCGAAGCGCACCAAGCGGCTCGCCTGGCTCTTCAGGTCGCCGAAGATCCGCGCCTGGGTCGGGCAGACCTCCACGCAGGCCGGGAGCAGCCCCCGGACGACGCGGTGGTAGCAGAAGGTGCACTTGTCGGCCGTCTTGGTCTTGGGGTGCAGGTAGCGGGCGCCGTAGGGGCAGGCCTGGATGCAGTAGCGGCAGCCGATGCACCGGTTCTTGTCCACGAGCACGGCGCCGTCCTCGGTGGACCACGTGGCGTCCACGGGGCAGACCTGGACGCAGGGGGGATTCGCGCAGTGGTTGCAGAGCTTCGGGACGAAGAAGCTCCGGAGCACGTCTTCCTGCTCGACGATCTCCCTGGCCTTCCCCTTCCGGAGGCCGACGGTCTGGACGACGACGCTCTTGTCCTTTTTGATGGTGTACCGCTCCACCCAGGTCCGGAAGAAGAACGGCTCCTGGGGCACGTCGTTTTCCAGCTTGCACGCCTCCACGCACCGGTTGCAGCCGATGCATTTGTCGATCTCGATGCCCATCCCGTAATAGTGGTTCTTGGCCTGGTAGGCGGGCTCCGGGGCTTTTGCGCCGGCTTGCTTCGCCAGGCTCGCGATGACGCCGCCCGCGGGGATGAAGACGACGAGGCTCTTGAGGAACTCTCGCTTGTCCATCACGCTTCTCCCGGCATGTGCGGGTAATGGCATTCCCAGCAGAGGAAGCGACTGCCGTGCGTGGCGGCGTCCACCTTCGGCGCGTCCTTTCGGGACGCGCCCGTGTCGTGGCACTTGGCGCAGAATTCCCGGCTCTCCGGCTTGGTGGGCTTCACGCTCCGGGGAAGCTGCTTGTGGCGGGTGGGCGTCGAGTGGCAGGTCGTGCACTCGAGCAGGGCGTGGCGGGAGAGCGCCTTCGTCCGCTCGATCTGAGCGTGGCAGGCGGAGCACTCGCGAGGGACCTGCGGGGGCACCGGGTCATGGGGGTTGTGGCAGGTGATGCAGGGCTTGAGCGGGTTATGGATCGTCGGAATGATCTGGGGGAATCCCGTGGGCCGCGATGGGTTGTACTCGTGGCACTGGGGGCAGAACTTCCGCTCCCTCGGGGCGAAGGGCTTGCCCGAGGAGGGATCTTCCGCGTGCTTCACGGACGGTCCGTGACACGTCTCGCACGAGAGGCCCTTGTGGAATCCCACTTTCTTCTTGGTGTTGATGTCGTCGTGGCAGTCGCTGCAGGTGGTCGCGCCGGCGAACTTGATCTCCTTGGAGACCTCGCGTTGGGCCGAGGAGGCCCGATACACCCGCGGGTCGACGACGGAGGCGGGAATGAGGTACCGGGTGAGGAGGACGGCCGCCAGGATGACGAAGAGGACGACCGCGAGCCGCTTGATCTGCTCGGGGACCTTCATCGGCCGAACTTCCGGTCGATCTCGGCGCGGATCCGGGCGACCGGGTAGCCCGCCTTTACCATGCGAGACGCGTCCAGCGCCTCGTCCATGCAGATGTCTCAGGTGGCCGCGTGGCCGTCGGTGTAGCAGGAGAGCAGGCTCTTGTGGCCCATGTGCTTGTCGCACTCGCAGTAGCAGTAGAGCTGATCGAGCGTGTCGGGGATCTCCCGCGCGATCTGGTGGGCGAGCCTGGCCTTGCCGACGAAGAGGGCGGGGTCGAGGGTCGGCCGGGTCTCCCGTCGCGCGGCCGCCGGGACGACGGGGCTCGAAGACAACCCCGGATCGCCCGTCGCAACCTGTGGGGGCGGGAATAGGGCCCGGCCGGCGAGGACCACGCTTGCCAGGACGATCAGGGCCAGGCCTGCCAGCCACCAGGATCGAGGTGTCCGCATGGATGTCCCCCTTGTGAACAGTTGAACTAGGAGCAACGGCTGTGCCAGCCGTAGATCGATGTAACTACCTGGAAAGTAAGGTGTTAGGCTGAGGCTGGGGGGTTTCGAAGCGGGGCATCCGAACCGCAGTGGGGTGCGAACGCCCCAGGGAGGGATGGGACAGACGGCTAGTTCGACTTAGTGCCGGCGCCCATCCGCGAGAGCGATCCCAGGTAGGTCGCGATGTCCCCCAGTTCCCGGCCGGTGAGGACCGGCCAGGCGACCTGCCGCTTCTGGGCCTGGGATTCCATGAAGCGGCTGTGATTCCACATCGCCGCAATGACGCCCGCCGGAGTCCGGACCACCTTGGAGGTGGCGAAGTCCGCGCCGACCTTCCCACCCTTCCCCCGCACGGAGTGGCAGGTGAGACAGCCTCGTGCCTGGACGAGCTGCTGCCCCTCCACGCGGCCGAGGGCGGGCTGGTCGAAGTAGTGCGACACGTAGAGGTAGGCGACGACGTCGGCCATCTCCTGGCCGGTGAGCCGGGGAACCTGGATCCCGCGCTCTCTCATCTTGGCCCACATGGCCGGCCCGTGGTTCCACATGAGGGCGGCGAACTGGGTGAGGCTCACATGGTGGCCGCGCCGCCCCAGCTCCGGCCCCACCGTGCCGCCCTTGCCCGCGACGCGGTGACAGACGACGCAGCGCTTCTCGGTGAACAGCTTCTGGCCGCGCTCCGGCGTGCCGGGAACGACCTGGGCGGTGCCAGCGCCCACGTCGACCTTGGCCGCCGCCACGATGTAGGCGATCAGATCCACGAGCTCCTTCCCCTGGAAGGTGGGGCGCGCGATCCCCTTGGCCTGCATCGTCTCCGCCATCTCGGGGCCGTGGTTCCACATGGCCGCCGCCACCAGGACGGGCGAGTTGGCGCGCTTGAGGAAGTCGAGGCCCGGCCCCACGCGTCCGCCCTTGCCGCCGACCTCGTGACACTGCACGCATCCCTTGGCAGCGAAGAGCCCCTCGCCGGTCTTCGCGTCGCCCGGCTCGTCGTAGTACTGGGCGGTGAAGATGAAGGCGATCAGGTTGGACACCTCGGTCGGCGTGAGGGTGGGGCGCGGGATCCCTACCTCCAACATCTTGGCGCCCATGCGGGGCAGGTGGTTCCACATGGCCGCCCCCAGCTCGAAGAAGCCCGTGCCCGTCTGGATCCGGCCGAGGTCGGGCCCGACGCCACCGCCGATGCCTCGGATGGCGTGGCACTTGCCGCACCCCTTCTCGGCGAAGACCTTCCCGCCGGCGAACATCGCCCAGTCCGGCGCGAACGGCTGCGGGGGCTGGGGTGGCAGAGGCGCCTGCTGCGCTCCCGCGGGGGAGGACGCGACGGACAGGAGCACGACCAGTATCGCGGCTGAGCGGGCGGCACGGCGCGTCAGTCGGAGCATCGACCCGTCCTTTCTCCGGGAAGGTTGGTGGGCATGAGATGCGCGAGCACCAAGATACGGTGCCTTCCCCGAGCCGTCAAGCCGCGGGACCCACCCGCCCGGTCGCGCGCGCGCCGTTCGTGAATAGTTGGGCTAGGCGGCGGTCCGCCAGGTCACCGTGCCGTTGGCGGTCAGGGCCCAGCGGGGGAACACGGCGCGGGACAGGCCCCACCGGACGTCGGCGAACTCCCGGCACGGCGACTGGCACCGGACCCTCTCAGGATCCCGGAACGCCGTGCACGACGCCACTGCCAGGGGGTGCGCCGCTCCTTCCGGCACCAGGAAGTCGGCCGTGACGAGCTTTCCCGTCACGGGGCACTCGAAGCTCTCCCTGACCCGTCGAGGGCTACCGGAGAAGATCGCGGCGGCCAGGAGCAGGAGACCGACCGCCCCGATGACGAGGAGCGGTCCGACCAGCAAGACGACCACCATCGTGCCGACCATCGCCATGGCTCGTCCCTCCTCTTTGACTCCCAGGAACGTCCCTCCGTGCCTGTATGAATGAAACCGGCACGGTCTTATTCAGTTGTGCAAGGAGAGTGCCGCAGGGCGAGGTCGGAAAAGGGTATCAAATCGAGAACTTGGCATGGGGAGGCGCGCTCGCCAGAGAGCGTGCGGACGCCAGGGTGCCCCACTGG
Organism: Candidatus Rokuibacteriota bacterium; assembly: GCA_016193045.1. Lineage (GTDB taxonomy): Bacteria > Methylomirabilota > Methylomirabilia > Rokubacteriales > CSP1-6 > CSP1-6. Next base: position 5,590 of record JACPSW010000068.1, read on the forward strand.
GGAGGGTGTGCCCCAGAGGGGGTCAGGCATGCGTATTTGCGTATTCCAGCCGTAACGCAATAAGTCGTGCCTGACCCCTCGTCACTCGTCAGCCGCCGGAGAGGCCGTACTTCTTGAGCTTGTAGCGCAGGACGCGCTCGCTGATTCCCAGGATCTCGGCGGCCCGGGTCTGGACGCCGTCGGCCCGGGCGAGCGCCTCGCGGATCATCCGCCGCTCCAGACCCTCCACTCGCACCGTCAGGCTCGTCTCCCCGGTGGGTTCCCCCTCGCGCTCCTTCACGCCCAGGGGGAGGTCCTCGAGGCCGATGACCTCGTCCCGGGTGAGGATCACCGCGCGCTCCACGAGGTTCTCGAGCTCCCGCACGTTTCCCGGGTAGTCGTAGCGGAGGAGGGCCTCGCGGGCGTCGCGGGTGAGGCCGCCGATCCGCTTGCCGTTCCGGCGGGAGAACTTCTCGACGAAGTGATCGAGGAGGAGCGGGATGTCTTCCCGGCGCTCCCGGAGCGGCGGCAGGGAGATCGTGACGACGTTGATCCGGTAATAGAGGTCGTCGCGGAAGCGGCCGGCTCGCACGAGGGCCTCGAGGTCGCGGTGCGTGGCGGCCAGGAGGCGCACGTCCACCGACACCGGCCGGCTGGATCCCACCCGCTCGAACTCCCGCTCCTGGAGCACGCGGAGGAGCTTGACCTGGAGGTGGAGCGGCAGGTCGCCGATCTCGTCGAGGAAGAGGCTCCCGCCGTCGGCCAGCTCGAAGCGCCCTTTCCGGGCCGCGACGGCCCCGGTGAAGGCGCCCTTCTCGTGGCCGAAGAGCTCCGATTCGAGCAGTGTCTCCGGGAGGGCGGCGCAGTTGACGCTGACGAGCGGCCCGCCGGCTCGCGGGCTCGCGTAGTGGATGGCCCGGGCGATCAGCTCCTTGCCGCTGCCGCTCTCGCCCTGGATCAGGATCGTGGCGTCGCTCCCGGCGACCCGGCGCACCAGCGAGAGGACTTCCTGCATCCGGCCGCTCTCCCCGATGATCCCCTCGACCCGGTGACGCTCCTGGAGCGCCTCGCGCAGCTCGCGGTTCTCCATGATGAGCCGCTGGCGCTCGCGGACCTGGGCGATCCGGTGGAGGAGCTCGTCCAGGTTGAGGGGCTTCGTGAGGTAGTCGGCCGCCCCGCCCTTGATGGCGGCCACCGCGGTCTCGATGGTGCCGTACGCCGTCATGATGATCACGGCTGCCGCCGGGGTGATGGCGCGGGCGGCCTCCAGGAGCTCGAGGCCGGAGAGCCCCGGCATCTTTTGATCGGTGAGGAGAAGATCGAAGGGCTCCTTCCTGAACCGCTCCAGCGCCGTCCTGCCGTCGGGCGCCTCGGCCACGTCGAAGCCCTGCTTTCTCAGAAAGCCCCCGACCAGCTCCCGCTGGGCCGGCTCGTCGTCCACCACCAGAATCCTGAAGGTGTCAGACACGGGTGTCAGACACCGGTGTCAGACACGCCACACGCCACGGGCGTCTCTGGCGGCAGGATGACGCGGAAGCGGGTGCCCCGGCCCGGCTGGCTCTCCACTTCGATCTTCCCGCCGTGGTCCTCCACGATCCTTCGGGCGATGGCCAGGCCGAGCCCGAGCCCCTTGGCCTTGGTGGTGAAGTACGGATCGAACACGCGCGGGAGCGCCTCCGGCGGGATGCCGGGGCCCGTGTCGGCCACGGCGAGCGCGAGCCCGTCGCGCGCCCTCGCCGCCTCCAGCGTGAGGGTTCCGCCCTCGGGCATCGCCTGGAGCCCGTTGAGGATGAGGTTCAGCATCACCTGCTTCAGGTGATCCCGATCGGCGACGACGTGGGGCAGATCCGGCGGGACCGACAGCGTCACGCGGACCCCGCCGGCCCTGGCGTCGGCCTCCACCAGCGCCGCCAGCTCGCCGAGCAGCTCCTCCACGCGCAGGCGCTCGGGCTTGAGCGGGAGCGGCCGGGCCAGGGAGAGGAACTGCTCCACGATGGCGTTGAGGCGCCGGACCTCGCCCTGCATGAGGTCCAGGAAGCGCCCGTACTCTGGAGCCTCAGCCGGCCGGAACTCGACCCGGAGGCGCTGGAGCCCCATCGAGACGGCGTTGAGGGGGTTCTTGATCTCGTGGGCCAGGGCGGCGGCCATGTCTCCCAGGGATGCCAGGCGCTCGCGCCTTGTCATCTCCGCTTCCAGGGCCTGGCGCTCGCGCAGGTGCGAGTGCTGGGTGTAGAAGATCACGCCCATTCCCAGGACGCCGATCGCGACCGCCGCCAGCCCCAGGATCACGATGGAGCGGAGGTCGCGCCGCCAGATCTCCTCCGAGGGGGCCAGGGAGAGGTCGATCTTCAGGACGCCCAGCGGCGAGTCGCCCAGCAGCACCGGGGTGACCACCTCGTACACGCGCCCGTGGCCTTCTCGCTCGACGATTCGACCGAGGGGTTGCCGCGCGGTCTGAGTTTCTTTCAGCCCCTGATCGACCTCCCGCTGGCCGACCCTCCGGGGGTCCGTGTGGGCCATGACCGTCCCCTCCCGGTCCAGGAGGGCGACCGACACGATCCCGGGCTGGTGACCCAGCTCCTCGATCTGGCGCTGGACCCCGATCTCCTTCCCGAAGTTCAGGATGTAGTCGGCGTCGGCGTGGACGGCGATGATCCCCGGAAAGCTCCGCGCCCCCACGGCCACGCCGAAGAGGCTTCCCTCCCAGAACTTCCGGTCCTTCAGCGCCGGCGGCGCTGCCTGCTCTCCGGGCGGCGCCCAGCGGCGCCCCCACATGTACAGCATCATGTCCCGCATCTCGCGGCCGGACTCGGGAGAACCCCCACCGCCTCGCATCATCATGCCCATCATCCCGCGGGGCGCGGGCGGGGTGTAGGGGCGTCCCTGGAGGTCGAGCAGGTCCACCTTGTGGAGGCGGTTCATGGCGCTGACCTGTTTGAGCCAGTCGGCGTCAACGGGTCTCGAGGAGAGGAGCTGGTCGATGAGCCGGGCGTTGTCCAGGAGACGCTGGCCGATCATCTCCTCCAGGAGGGCGTTGCCCTGGATGGCGTTCCGGCTCGAGACCTCGAGGACTTGGGCCAGCGCCACGCCCTTGTCCGCCACCTCGCGGATCAGGTCCCGCTGGAGCCGCCGCGCCTCGGTGAAGGCGTAGATGGCCACGGCGGCCAGCAGGACGAGGACGGAGGCCAGGAAGTAGCCCGGAGGGAAAAAACGCTTCATGGGGGCCCCACGGGTGCCATTCTACCAGACCCCGCATTCCCTCTCCCCCAGCGGGGGAGAGGGCGGGGTGAGGGGGGAGAGACGATGGTGCGCCGGCCTACTTGAAGCGGTAGCCGAGCGTCAAGGCGATGATGTGGGCGGTGTAGTCTTTCAGGTCGTTGCCGAGCCAGACCGAGTTTGACCCGGGATTGAACGGGTTGAGCGTGTCGGTCCGGAAGTCGTGCTTTTCGAACTCCTCGAAGACGTAGCCGAGCTTCGCGCTCCAGTTCTTCCAGAAGTAGTACTTGAGTGCCGACTCCACCCTGATGAGGCTGTCCTCGAAGGCCGGCCACGGCTTGGCCGTCGCGGTCTCCCTCTGGGCGGCGGTGCCGCTCACGGGGGTCCGGGGGTTCGTGGTCTCGACCCGGCCCAGGGCGTACGAGTAGTTCGCGGAGGTGTTCCACTCGAGGACCTTCGGGATCAGCGCCACGCTCGCGCTGAAGTTATAGGTGTCCACCGTGTCCGTGTGCTCCGTGATCCAGTCGAAGTCGGTAAAGGGGTCCGTGGCAGCCGCCCGGGAGCGCGAGCGCTGCTTCTGGAAAATCCGCTCGTGGACGTAGCCGGCGGAGAGGGAGACCCGCTCGAGCGGGGTCCAGTTGGCGTCCATGCCGGCCGACCAGCTCTTCTCCGCCTGGAGGCCGAACCTGGAATCGACGTGGTCGTCGTAGCGGTAGCCGACCGTCGGGCCGACGCTGAACGCGTCGGTGGGCGTGAGCTGCAGGAGGAAGTCCACCCGGTGGCGGTCGCGATCGCTTTCATCGAGCTTCCTGAGGAAGGGCGACTGCCCGGCCTGGATGAGCACCCCGGGGTCTTCGAGGGTGGTGTGCTCGAGGTGAGCGCTGGCGTTGTAATGGGGGATGCGCCGGAACGACGGCACGTATTTGAGCCGGGCGAGCAGCCAGTCGAAGGGGGTCACGTCCAGGGCGGCCTTCCCGAAGAGCTCGTCGCTCTCCCGGACTTCGCGGTGCTCGTTGCGGTCCCAGCGCTCCCAGCCGGCCCCGAGGGTGAGCGCCACCGGCTGGACGATTCGCCAGCGGGCGTCGATGTCCGTGTTCTGCCTTCTGTAGCTCCACCGGCCCGGTCGGACGTCCTCGCCGTTGGGGGCGCTGCTATCGGTCTCCACGGTGCCCCCGAAGGTGATCACGTCGCTCTTGTCCTTGAGGTCATAGAGCCGGTACTTCAGCGAGAGCGTCAGCGGCGGGAGCGGCCGGCTCGTCGCGTTGAGGTTGTAGAGGAAGACCTGGACGTTGCCGTTCAGGCCGGCCTGCGGCAGCACCAGGTCCTGACCGCCCGCAGCCAGGATGAGGCGGTTTCGTGTATGAGGAAGGAAATCTTCGTTCTGAAGCCTGAGGCTGTATGAAAAGTTGGACGTGACGCGGGTGCGCCACCAGGGCAGATTGAGCCCGCCGGCCAGACTGAACGTGTGGGCCATGTTGTCGGGAGGAAGGGACATCTGGCCCGAGGCGCTGGCCGCAGCCGTGTCCGTTGCCCGAAACGGGCTGTCGGTGATGAGCGCGGTCACGCCGTTCTGGAAAACGGACAGCGTGTAGCCGAACTGGAGCTGCCACCGCTCCCGGGCGACCGTGGCCTGGAGCCTGAAGTCGTGGATCGTCTGCTCGATCGGCTCCAGCACCTCGATGAAGTTGAACCCGAAGGGCACCCCGAACGGGCGGTCGCCGTCCTTGTCGATGTGCGTGTACTCGGCCTTGAGCTCCAGGTCGGGAGTCGGCGTGAGCTTGAACGAAATGCGGGCCGTGTCCCACCGGACGCTGATCTCGTCAAGCCCCGGGGCCGCGTTGTAGCGCGGGCCGTCGGCGGGCATCGCCCGGGCGAGGCCCGCCGGCAGCGTGAAGACACCGCGCTTCGTCTCTGTGGCGAGCATTCGCGCGTTGGTCGAGAAGATGTGCTGGGTCTGGTCCCAGTCGAACCCGAATTCCCAGAGGCCGAGGCGGCCCGTGCGGAGGGAGAACTCCTGGTCCTGCTGCCCCCATTTCGAGCCGTCGAACTGGAAGGAGTAGCTCTCGTCGGGGCGGAAAAGCCTCAGGTGGAGACTCTCGAGGAAGGGCTGCTGGGGAAGGTCCCGGTACTCCTCGAACTTGGCCCGTTCGCCCTTGGTGGGTCGGTCAATGAAGGCGCGAAACCCTGCCTCAGCGTCCCCTTCCACGTTCAGCCCGAAGACGGACGTCTGGGCGGCCGCCGGCACCGTGAGGCCCACCACGGCGAAGGCTGCAGCCACCAGCTGGAGCGCGGCCGTCGCTTTCATGATGGCCTCCTATCGCTTGAAGTTGCGGCCGGACGGGTGGTTGGAGCCGTGGATGTTCGAGTGGCAGTTGGTGCAGGATCGGCCCGACACGCGCGTTTCGATGGTTCTCCCCCACGGGGTCGTGGGATGACCGCTTTCCACGTGGCACTGTTGGCAGAGCCGCGGCTTGGCCACCTTCAGCATCTTCTCGTGGTTCGTGCCATGGGGGTCGTGGCAGTTCGAGCAGCTCTCGTTGACCGGCGCGTGCACGTAGAGGAACGGCCCGCGTTTCTCGGCGTGGCACCGGTAGCAGGTCTCGTTCGTGGAGTTCTCCTTGAGGAGCGTCGGTGTGACCGTACCATGGGGGTTGTGGCAGTCGGTGCACGTCATCTTCCCTTCCCGGAGCGGCATGTGGGAGGAGCGCATCGTCTGGGCCCGCTTCTGGATGTGGCACTGGCCGCAGGTGTCGATCACGGTTTCCTTCGCGAGCTGGAAGCGCGGGGAGGCGTCCTCCATGACCCTGTGGCAGTTGGTGCAGGCCACGTCGCGCGACTCGTGCTGGCTCCCCTGCCAGAAGAGCCGGGCGCCCTTCTGGTGGCACTGGAGGCAGACGGCGTTCCGCTTCTCGACGGGGGTGGGGTCCTTCTTCGTGAACGAGATGAGCCCGCCGACGCCCCTCCCCCCGCCCGCATCCACGTGGGCCTTGCCCGGACCGTGGCACCCCTCGCAGCCCAGGCCTTCCTTGGTATTTCGCGGGTGCCTGAGCATGAGGCGCCCCATCTTCGTCCTCGCGAACTTCTGGTCCAATTCCTCGTGGCAGCCCTTGCAGGTGTCCGAGCCGACATAGCCGTCGGTGGCCTGGGCCGCCGCGGCCGGCTTGGGAGGGGCTTGCTGGGCCAGGGAGGATGAAGGAA
>JACPSW010000070.1 GCA_016193045.1 Candidatus Rokuibacteriota bacterium
CCTGGTGCTGTTCGCGTACCGCCTCTCGAAGGTGGGGTACGTCGTCGCGGCCCGCGAGCTCTCGATCGTGTTCTCGGCGATCATCGGCAGCCTCTGGCTCGGCGAGGGACGGCTGGGCCCCCGGCTCCTGGGCGCGCTGGTCATCCTGGCCGGGGTCGCCTGCGTGGCGCTGGCCCGTTGAGCCGCCGGATCGGGTATAATTGCTCCGCCCCACGGGGCGAAGCAAATGAGGGGACTCCCCGGGAATGGAGGAAACATCATGCAAAACCGCGTCGGACTGCGCCCTCTACCACTCGTCGTCTCCCTGGCTCTTCTGCTTCAAGGCTGCGCCACACTCGTCGGGACGGTGCCATTCAAGTACGTCCCGTCGCTTGCCAGTGGTGAGCCCTTCAGTCTGCGTCTGGGCATGGAGAAGCTGGTCGACAAACGGCCGGACGGTGATCGTTCAGCCACTGAAAGCATCCCCGACGTGGATGAAAAAGTTACAGCCAAACTCTTGGAAGATTTTCGGTCATCGCAGATGTTCACCACGGTGGATTTCCCCATACAGGGTGACAAGGACGATCTCATCTTGAAGGGGGAGATCAAGCGCTTCTACTGGAAGATGACGCCCAGCCCGATCGTGTTCATTCCGATCATCAACCTGCTGATCTATTTCGGGATACCGGTGAACGAAGCGGAGGGTGTGGCGACTCTGCGCGTTCAATTGGTGAGCGCGAAAACCAGACAAACCATGGGGGAGTACGAGAAGACCTCGACCAGAACGGCGAGCTTCAGCATTTACAATTTCAAGGCCGGCGAGGCCGGATCTGAATTGGCTGATGCCTTCCGGGACGTCGCAAAGCAAATGAAGGATGCCATCGTGGCCGATGGCAAGGCGGGCCGTCTCGCAGTGCGCAACTGAAGTGGACCTCAACGAGAGGAGGATTCCATGGCAGCCATGAAGGAGTTCGCGGGAGTGTACTACCGGGAAGGGGCGCTGGACCCCAAGACGATGCAGCTCGTCGCGCTGGCCGCCATGGCCGCGGCCGGCTGCACCTCCTGAGTGCCGGGACGCTTCGCGGCCGCGAAGCAAGCCGGCGCCACCGACGACGAGGTCATGGAGACGCTGTACTACGCCATGCGGGGAGCCGCCCGTGCCACCTGGAGCACCATCAAGTACATCGACGGGGTCGAGGATCTGAACAAGGCTTACAAGACCACCTTCGAGCGCGACAACGGCAAGTAGCCGGACGGTGAAGATCGCGGGGTTGAGCCTGCTCCTCGCCGCGCTCTCGGTTTCGGCGGCGTGGGCGGGAAAGGCCCACGTCCTCTTCGTCGAGGCCACCCAGGAGTCCGGCGACGTCTGGACATTCTCCGTCACGGTGAAGCACGACGACAAGGGGCCGAAGCACTGGGCCGACTGGTGGCGCGTCAGGACGCCCGAGGGGCGGGAGCTGGGGCGGCGGGTGCTCCTCCACTCCCACGAGGACGAACAGCCCTTCACCCGGGACGAGCGCATCCGAATCCCGCCGGGCACCCGCAGCGTCGTGGTTGAAGCCCACGACAAGGTCCACGGGCTGGGGGGCGCCACGGTCACCGTCGATCTGACGAAGCCCGCCGGCCAGGGCTACACCGTCACGCGCCGCCCGTGACCGCCTTCAGCGCGCGCTTGGCCTGGTTCATGTGGTCGATCTCGTGAAGGCGGAAGATGACCGCCGAGTACGCCTTCCAGTCGAGGTCCTCGATCCAGTGGAGGGGGCTCTCGCTCCCGTCGGGGTTCTTCACGTTGAGGACCATGACGATGGGAGCCTTGGCGCCCGACGGGAACCCCTCCGGCGCCCTCGCGAGGAGGCCGAGGGCCTCGGCGTGGAGCCGCTTCAGCTCCCCGAGCAGCTCTAGCCACGGGCGGTCGAGGGGCGCCCGCGACTGAAGGCTGGCCGGAACGGGCCCGCCCGTGGGCCGCTCGCCTCGGAGGAGGCAGCGCAGCTCCTCGACGCTCGGGCGATGTGACTCGACGAGGTGGTCCACCACCTCCTGGACGCACCACTCCCCCGGCGCCGGCCGCTGCCGTGCCTCCGACTCCCCGACGCCGGCCAGAAACTCCTCGGTCGCCGCGAACGCGGCCCGCACCCGCTCGTGGATCTGCTGCGCGGGCAGGAGCGTCCCCTTCTGCTTGAAATATTCGAGCGCCTTGATCTGCTCCGGCTTCACCCCGTCCCCTCTCCCCCCTCACCCTCCAGGTGAGGGGGCTTCAGTTACAGCACGACGATCTGGCCGTCGCTGGCGCACTCCATGTCGGACTCCGCCAGGCGGCCAAGCATGTCCTGGCTCATATGCGCGAGGATGATCCGCGAGCACTCGAGCCGCTTCCGCTGGTCCCGCAGCGTCGCGTAGTCCAGGTGGTACTTGATCTTCTTCTCGTAGAAGTACGCCTCGCAGACGAACAGATCGGCCCCTCGGACCGCCTCCACCAGGCTCTCGGTCCATTCCGTGTCCCCCGAATAGGCCACGACCTTGCCGTCATACTCGACGCGCAGGGCGTAGGACGGCGCGCCGCTCGCATGCTCGGCGGGGAAGGGAGTAACTGTCGCCGGCCCGACCGCGGTAGCCACGCGTTCGGCGAGCTCGACGAACTCGACCGCAAAGCGCCGCTCGACGCGCGTGGAGCCCGGGAAGAGGACTTCCATCGCTGCTTCCACCCGAGCGCGAGTCCCGGGCGGACCGGTGACGACCAGGGGTCGCGTTCTCCGGCCGAACTGCCCGTCCAGGATCAGGAACGGCAGCCCACCGAAGTGGTCACCGTGCAGGTGGGTCAGGAGCACCCAGCCGATCTCTCCCGGGTCCACGCCGGCCCGCTTCATCGCGACGAGCGACGACGCCCCGCAGTCGATGAGCAGGGCGCCGGCCGGTCCGCGGAGCAGGAGGCAGGTCTGAAAGCGCCCCCCGCTCCCGAACGCGTCGCCCGACCCCAGGAATTGAAGGTGGACCTGGCCCATGGATCGCTCCCACCTTACTATTTCTCCACCCGCTTGACCACCCGGGATGCCCGGACTACTCTTGGGCGCATCTGTTGGAGGATGGGCATGAAGTGCCCCCGATGCCAGGCCCAGAACCGCGAGGGCGCGAGGTTCTGCGAGGAGTGCGGAGCCCGCCTGACTCTCACCTGTTCCCGCTGTGGTGCCGATGTCGCGGCAGACAAGAAGTTCTGCGGCGCCTGCGGCGCGTCGTTCCCGGCCCAGCCTCCTGAGCGCTTCACCTCCCCCCAGGCCTACACGCCGAAGCACCTGGCCGAGAAGATCCTCACATCCAAGAGCGCCCTGGAGGGGGAACGGAAGCAGGTCACGATTCTGTTCGTTGACGTCTCAGGGTTCACCTCCCTCTCTGAGCGGCTGGATCCCGAAGAAGTCCACGGGTTCATGACTCGGGCTTTCGAGCTGATGCTGGCCGAGGTCCACCGCTACGAGGGCACCGTGAACCAGTTCCTGGGCGACGGGATCATGGCCCTCTTCGGCGCCCCCATCGCCCACGAGGACCACGCCCAGCGGGCGGTCCACGCCGCGCTGGGGATCCGCAAGACCCTGGACGGATTCCGCGACGACCTGAAGCGGCGACAGGGGATCAGTTTCCAGGTCCGTCAGGGGCTCAACACCGGCCTCGTGGTCGTCGGCAGCATCGGGAGCGACCTCAGGATGGACTATACCGCCGTCGGTGACACGACCAACGTGGCCGCCCGCCTCCAGCAGAGCGCCGACCCCGGTCGCATCCTGATCTCGGAGACCACCCACCGGCTCGTGGCGGGCTACTTCTACACGCGCGCCCTCGAGCCGCTCACCGTCAAAGGGAGGGCCGAGCCAGTCCGCGCCTGGGAGATCATCTCCGCCCGCATGGCCCGGACCCGGCTCGAGGTAGAGGCCGAACGGGGGCTCACGCCCTTCGTGGGACGAGAGCGCGAACTCCAGCTTCTGGCCGAGTGCTTCGAGAAGGCCACGGCGGGCCACGGGCAGGTCGTCTTTCTCGTGGGGGAGCCGGGCATCGGCAAGTCGCGGCTCCTCTACGAGTTCCGCCGCCACCTCGGCGCCGAGGCCACCTGGCTTGAAGGTCACTCGATTTCCTTCGGCCAGTCCATCGCCTTTCATCCCCTGATCGACCTCCTAAAACGCAACTTCCGGATCGAGGAAGACGATACCGAGGCGGCCATCGTCGAGAAAATCGAGCGGAGCGTCCTCCTCCTGGGGGAGGATCTCCGGCCGACGCTCCCCTATCTCCGCTTCCTCCTGTTCGTGGACCCAGGCGATCCCGCCGTCACGAAGCTGGACCCAAAGCAGCGCCGTCAGGGGATCTTCGACGCGGTCCGGCGCCTCCTGATCCGAGCGGCCGAGGTGCGTCCTCAGGTCGTGGTTTACGAGGACATCCACTGGATGGACAAGGCCATGGAGGAGAGCCTCCTCTTCATGGCCGACAGCATCCCGACGAGCCGGGTCCTCCAGATCCTCACTTACCGACCGGGATACGCCCAGCCCCTCGGCGAGCGGACCTACCACACGCGGATCGCCCTCGACACGCTCTCCCGCGAGGCTAGCGTTCAAATGGCGCAAGCGGTGCTCACGGCGGAGGGCCTCCCGGACGAGCTCAACTCGCTCATCGTCCGAAAGGCCGAGGGCAATCCCTTCTTCCTGGAGGAAGTCGTGAAATCGCTACGGGAGATCGGGGCGCTGCGCCGGGAGGGCAACCGGTACATGCTGGCCCGGCGGCTCGACGAGATCGTCGTCCCCGACACGATCCAGGACGTCATCATGGCCCGCATCGACCGTCTGGAGGAGGCGCCCAAAAGGACCCTCCAGCTCGCCTCGGTCATCGGGCGGGAGTTCACCCGGCGCCTGCTGGACCGGATGAGCGAGATCCGGGAAGGCACCGAGGAGTTCCTTCGCGATCTCAAGGCCATTGAGCTGATCTACGAGAAGAGCCTGTTCCCCGAGCTCTCCTACATGTTCAAGCACGCCCTCACTCATGAAGTGGCCTACAACTCTCTCCTCGTCCAGCGGCGGAAGGAGCTTCACCGTATCGTGGGCCTGGCGATCGAGGAGCTCTACGCCGACCGGCTGATCGAGCATTACGAGGTCCTCGCCCATCACTTCTCCAAGGCGGAGGACTGGTCCAAGGCGCTGGAGTACCTCATCAAGGCCGGGGACAAGGCCGCCGCCGCTTTCGCTAACCGCGAGGCCATCGGCCTCTACGAGCAGGCCCTCGCGCTGGCCCCGGAGGAGGATTCGAAACAGCGGGCGGACATCCTGAAAGCCCTCGCCAGCGTCGCATCACACTCAGGCGACTGGAACACGAGCTTGCAATATGCCGAATCTGGATTGGCGCTCTACGAGAAGGTTGGTGACCGCCGCGGCATGTTCGCCTCACATATGCACATCCAGATGGTCTATCAGAGCGGCTACTCGGATGGGGCCAAGGAAGACATGGCGGTGAAGCACCTCGAAGCCGCTGCCGCCATCGCCGATCAAGATCCTGACAGCATCGAGAAGGGGCTCGTTTATCAGCGCACAGGGCACATGTACCTCCATCGCGGTCAGCCTGCAACGACGCTCGAGTGGGCCCGGCGGGCCGTTGACCTTTTCACGCGCCTTGGCGTACCCATGGGCACGTCGCTCGGAACCGCCCTCACCTACACTGGACAGGTGGAAGAGGGGATCGCCTACAACGAGAGAAACTGGGAGTCTGTCATGAAGGCGGGAATCCCCCTCGTCATCGCTGTCCTCGGTCACGAGCTGACTCTGACTCTCGCCCTCCTTCGGAACACCCCCCGCGCCCGCGAGCGCGGTGAGCAGGCTCTCTCCGAGCTCCACAAGGTGACGCATGGCAGGCGCTCTTTCTTCGAGCCCATGCTCAGGCGGCCGCTCGCGCTGATTTACACCCTGGCCGGCGACAGGGCCCAGGCGGAAGACACCTGTAGGTGGGTGGAAGACTTCGAGAAGCAGTCGCTCTATGGCTGAACGTTTGAGGACCCGGCGGGTGTCGGGCTATTCCGGGTGCGCACAAGTGAGTGGGATAGGGGAAGAGAGTATCTCGAACACCGGATGCGCGCTCACCGGGACCGCAACAATGTGACTGCAATCGGCGCGAGCGCGTTCGGCTTGGGTCTTCTGAGCATGGAAGAGGGGGACTATCCGGCTTCCGAAGAATACCTGCTCAAGGCGCTCCAGACTTGTCGGAGCGGGAGAAACGTCCTCTTCGAGCTCTGGGTGCTGCCCGTTCTGGCCGAGCTGTATCTCAAGATGGGACAGGCCGACAAGGCGGCCGAATACATGGCGCGGGGCTTCGAGCTGCTCCAACCCGACCAGAGCTGGTATGGCCTCCCCGCCCCGATGTATCTCGCCAAGGGCATGCTCGCCAGCGCCGGGAAAAAGTGGGATGAAGCAGAGAAGTCCTTCGAGAAGGCCGTCGAGATCAACCGACGGTATCAACTTCCCTGGGACGAGGCGAAGACGCTCTACGAGTGGGGGTTGATGCACCTGGCCAGAGGCAAGCCGGGTGACCGTGAGCAGGCCCAGGCGAAGCTCGGGTCAGCCCTGGAGATCTTCCGGCGGGTCGAAGCCAAGAAGGACGTCGAGAAGGTGCTCGCCGCCACGGAGACGCTCCGGGCATAGTCAGCGACCAATAAGTCGGACTCTCCGCGCTTTCTTTCCAAGGGCGGTGGCGAACCGGCGGTCAGCCGTCCAAAGCTCGGCTTCCACGAGCTCGGCCAGCGCGAGGTAGGCCGCGTCATAACACGCGGGAAGCTTGCACTGTTTGGCCAGCTCCCACGTCCTTTCATCCATGCCATCCGGGTGTAACAGGGAGATCTCCTGGGTTCGAAACGCAACGAAGGCGGCCTCTCCTGCCTCTGGGGGAAGCTCTCCCCGAAATACCGCTGGCGTCGATCACGACCGTTCCCTGGCGTCCCCGCTGAGATGGGGGGTCAGGCGCGACCACGCAGGCGCTCCGTCCTCAGCCGAGCCAGCTCCTCCACCGAATCCGTGAGCTTGAAGCCCCTCAGCGCTTCCCTGACCCGATCGGCCTGGGCGAGGCCGAGGGCCCGTTGGGCCTTGGAGGGCCGAAGGGCATGGCTCCCCTCCAGCCGGCGGAGGTCTTCCACGCTGACGAGGGCGGCCTTCGGCCGGCCGCGCGACTGGATGACGACCCGCTCCCCGCCATACGCGACGGCGTTGATCAAACTCGACAACCTCGCCTTGGCCTCCCCTACCGAGACTTCCTTGGCCATCTCCCTACCTCATAACTCATGACTATTTTGGTCATATTGGCCTAAATATGCCAGAACTCGGTACGACGTCAAGCGGCGAGGTCAGAGAAGGGGGCTAGGAGGAGAGCCGGCGGCGCTCGGCGGCGCGCTCGGCTTCGAGGCGCTCCAGCTCCACCGCCGAGTGGTCGGCGTGGGTCATCGCCTCGGCGATCGCGCGGTGGCCGGCCTGGTCGGCGATCAGCCGGTGCATGGCCTGGCAGATCCGCCGATACGCCGGGTGCCCCTGTGGCGTCGTCCTCAGTTCGATCACGTGCATCGCCTCGCGGGCGTTCATCTGCATGAAGAAGCGCACCCGGTAGGCCATCGCCACCGCATACGGCGCGATCGGCCCCAAGCCTTCAGCGGTCAGGGCTTCGTAAAGTTCGGCGGAGTCATCCATCACTCGCCGCCACCGGTCGAGCGCCCCCGCTTCCTCGATGGCCTCCGGCATCACGTACCCGTGGCGGGTCGAGAGCGGCTGCCACTCGAGTGTCAGCAGGCGGTGGCGCTGGAGGTCGCGAAATGCGCCGTAGTCCCCCAGGATGTCGAAGCGGTACGATGTCCGCTCGAAGGCGCGCCCGGGCTTGTGCCGCCGGTTCACGCGCTCCCCCACGTACGCCTTCAGCACTGCCGCTCGCTCCTCCATCGTCATGCGCCGGGCGATGGCCAGCAACTGATCATCCGGCAGCGCCGACGCGGCGTAGAGGGCCGCGGCCACGACCTTGACCTCCCCCTCAGGATCACAGTCGGTCAGCGTCACCTCCGGGCGCCCCTCGGCGGTCACGCCGCTCAGGAGTTTTCCCGCCGCGGCCTCCGTCGCCTGGCGCCGGTCCGCCAGGTACTGGCTCCACACCCCGCCCCGGTCCGGACGGTCCACGCGCTTGAGGAAGGCGGGGATCACCTTGCGGAGTTCGATGAGCATGAGGTCCGCGTAGGTCCGGACCTCAGACAGGGGATCCGCCCGCATCCGGAGGAGGAGCGCTTCGTAGGCCTGACCCGTGCCGTAGATCCCGACGTTGGACTGAGTGGCGGCGGGAAGAAGGCCCCGGAGCGTGTCGAGAGCCTTGGCCCTGATCGTCATGCGATAGACGGTGTCCGACTCGCCCGGCGCCTTCGGATGCTTCCGGACGTAGAACTCCCGCATCGGATCGATCAGGCCGGCGTAGGTCTCGAAGGCTCGGTCGAGGACCTCGACGTAGCGGCTCTTGAGCGGGGAGCCGTCGAGCTCGGCGGGGATGTGGTAGCGCCACCCGCCGCCCGTGCGATCGGTGTACGGAACATAGCGGGTGGACTGCTCGAGATAGGCCGCGAGCCGCCCCCACTCGAGCACCTTGGTCAGGATGTTGGAGGCCCGCTCGCACGCCAGGTGCACGCCGCCGAGCTGGGCCACCGAGTCGTCGCCGTACTCGTTGAAGACCCGCTCGTAGAGCTCCTCCGCCCGCCGGACGCCGACGGCGGCCGAGGGCGCCCCCGCGCCGACCTGATCCAGGAACTCGTCCAGGAACAACCGCCTGAGGGACTTGGCAGAGCGCGAGTAGCGCGCGAAGAGCGCCCCCTTCACCACCTCGGGCAGGTTGACCAGGGCGAAGACGGGGCCATCGAGATTCGTGAAGTACGGCTCCAGCGCCTTCCGCTCGTCCGGCGTGAACGTCTCAGCGGGTGCGGTCTCGGGGGCCATACCGCCTCGATCCTACCACACCCCTTCTCCTCTCCCAGCGCCACATGCCCTTGGAGCCCGTGGAGTTCCTCGGGCAGAGCCCTCATCGAACCCTCGACCGCTGCATGAGCCCACACAGGAGTAGGACTGCGCCGTACACGATTGCCCCCGAAGCAAGCACATAGTAGCCGCCACGCCTGGTGGCGATGACATATGTGATAGCGGTGATGAGCAGCCCACCCACGCACAAGAGGTCAAGCACCGTGACTGGGCCTCCTCGGGCCTGGTACGCCTTGACAGCCGCCGGAGAGGTGTTTACAGTCCTGCCATCCCAACTGTCCAGCATCGGGGGAAAGCAACATGCGGAAGGGTGGACGGACATCCGCTTTCGTGGTCACAGCCCTGGTCAGCTTCTCTGCGCTTCAGCCGGCGGGTGAGGTAGGCGCCGATGAGTGGCGCAAGCTCCGGGCCACCGACTTCCCCGCACGCGTTCAGGCCGTCGTCTTCGAAGGCGGGGTCCTGGACACGGACCACGCGTGGGTGTCCGGCCAGTGGAAAGCTCGATTCCCCGCCGACCCGCCGATCGCCAGGCTCATCCGCTGCGACAGTGCCGCCTGCCCCGTCTTTCGGGTAGAGAATTTCATCTGCGAGAATCCGCTCGTCGGGGAGTCACGGTGCGTGCTGGCGTTGTCCTGGCGCGCGATTTTCACGGAAGCGTCCTGCACCTTCGATCTCGAGAAGCCCAGAATGCAACTCCCGATACGCTGTCCCGTGGACGTGCGGTTCAAGTAGGGGCCTCACGTCCACGTACACGGCTGCCCTCGCCACGTGGTCCGTGAGCTTCGGCCCGTACGACATGAGACCCCGGTCGACGATCCTGAGGACCACGACCTTGCCCTCGCGGGCCTCGAAGACCGATCGATAGTCCCCAGTACGGAGACGGAGGAGGTCAGAGCCTGCGTGAGGATCTGGAGGTCATCGAGAAGTGGACTGAGGTGCGGGGCTAGAAGCCGAAGTGGCGGAGGAGCGCGACCATCACGACGCCGGCGGCGACACTCAGCAGGAGGTTCGCCCGGGCCGCCGCGAGGGCGAGGACCACGAGGGCTCCCCAGAGCCGCGGGTTGGCCGGCGTCAGGGCCGGACTGCCGTCCGGCATGAGCAACACCATGGGAATCGCCAGCGCCGGGAGGACGGCCAGCGGAATCAGCCGGAGCCAGAGCCTGAGCCGCGGCCGCAGGGGCCGGTCCGAGAGGGCCAGCAGGAGCGGCGCCCGGGTCAGGTAGGTGGCCGCGGCCATCCCCACGATCGTGACGAGAACGCCGAGTCTCACGCGTCCTCCGGCCGCATGATGAGCGCGCCCAGACCGCTGGCCACGAGGCCCGCGACGACGATGTGCCAGTTGCCCAGAAAGCGCCAGGCGATCCAGAGCGCCAGGAGCGCCGCCCCTCCGGCCACTGCCCAGTCGCCCCGGCGGCGCAGCTGGACGGCCACCAATGCGAGGAAGACCGCGGGGAAGGCGAAGTCCAGACCGTAGCGGGCCGGGTCGCTGACGAGGCCTCCGAGCACGGACCCGACCAGGGCCCCGGCGATGAACGATCCATACACGGCCACGACGCTCCCCAGGAAGAACCAGGGGTCCGGCGGGTTCAGCGAACGACTCGTCGTTGACGCCGTGGGCGATGAGCGCCAGCCAGCGGCGCGGGAAGCCGCGAAAGGCAGGCGCGAGGGTCGCCGCCATCAGGTAGTGGCGCATGTTCACGACGTAGGTCGTCACGATCACCGCCAGGGGCGGGAAGCCGGCGGCGATCATGGGCACGGCGACGAACTGGGAGGCCCCCGCCGTCACGATGAGGCACATGAGGGCGATCTCACCGAGCGAGAGCCCCGCCTGGCGCGCCAGCCCGCCCCAGACGGTGGCATAGACAAAAACGGAGGGGACCAGGGGAAAGCTCCCCTTCATCCCCTCTTTGAACGCGCGACCCAGACCTCAGCCCTTTCGGAGGTACGTGTCCTGCCCCGTGTAGAAGTCCTCGCGCGGCGGCGAGAAGATGTCGATCACCTCGGTGTCCTCGGGAAACCACGCCTCGTGCTCGACCCCGGCGGGAATGACGCCGACGTCGCCGGGGCCGCAGGTCCGCTTCTCGCTGCCCAGGCGGAACTCCATCCTCCCCGAGAGCATCCAGAAGATCTGCTCGTTGGGGTGCGCGTGGGCGGCGGCGTGGGCCCCGGCCTTCATCTTCCAAAACACCACCATCTCCTTCTCTCCGGTGACGATCCGCCGCGTGATTTGAGCCGTCACCTTCTCCTCGGGAACCCGCTGGAGGTTCAGGAACCCCTTCATGACCGGCACCGGCATGCGCGCGACCTCCTCCCTGCCGAATCTGTGCCTCCCACCCTAGCCAGCGCGCCGCCTCTGTGTCAAGCACGATTGACCCGGCGCCGACCCCCGTGCTATAACCCGGCCATGAAGTGGACACGCGTCGGCGGCGTGGTGTTGATCGCGGCGCTCCTGGCCGGCTGCGGCGGCCTCAAGTTCGGAAGCGACTTCCCGTCCCCGACGAAGGACATGCTGGTCGTCGGCAAGACGACAAAGGCCGATCTCCACCGCTTCTTCGGTGAGCCCCACCAGGTCGGTCTTGACACCGGCGATCCCACCTGGGGCTGGACGTACGTCCAGGCGTTCGCCGACAAGGAGTTCAGCAAACAGCTCACCGTGCGCTTCGACGAGAAAAGCACGGTGAAGTCGTACTCGTTCACGTCCAGCTTCCCGGAGGACATGGCCCGCCTGAAGTAGCCGGACGATCGGGGCCGGTCGCATGGCGGAAGAGAACCTTTTCGACGGCATCATCATCGGGGGCGGCCACAACGGGCTGATCCTCCAGGCCTACCTTGCCCGGTGTGGCCTCCGGACGCTCACCGTCGAGAAGAACCCCGAAGTGGGCGGCGGCCTCTCGACGCTCGAGGATACCCTCAATCCGGGGTTCCACCACAACACCCACGCCGTCTTTCTTCGCGGCCTCTCCGCCATGCCGTGGTACCGGGACCTCGAGCTCGAGAAGCACGGGGTGCGCACCATCAAACCGGAGCTGAACGTCGCGCTGATCCAGCGGGGCGGCCGTTCCCTCCGGTGGTACCTCGACCTCGACAAGACGTGCGCCTCCGTCGCGGAGTTCTCCCGGAAAGACGCCGAAGCCTGGCGCCGGATCACCCGGGAGCACGCGGAGATCGTCGAGAAGATCGTCGAGCCGGAGCTGGCCTCGCCCCCGCTCGCCCGCGACAAGAAGCGCGCGCTCCTGGAGCGGAGCGCCCTGGGCCGCCTCTATCTGGAGCTCGAGCCCCTGAGCCCCCGCGAGTTCGCCGAGACCCATTTCGACAACGTCACCGTGCGCGCCTTGCTTCTCTACCTCTGCCTGAACCGCGAGTTGGACGTCCATGCCCCCAACCAGGGGCTGGCTCTCCCGAGCCTCATCGCCGGTCGGGCCCGTGCGGAGCTCGCGGTCGGCGGCTCGGCAACGGTGGCCCAAGGGCTCCGGAAGGCCGTGGAGGCGGCGGGGGGCCAGATCTGGGAGGGCCAGACGATTAGCGCGATCATCGTGGAGCAAGACCGGGCCACGGGCATCGAGCTGGCCGATGGCCGCCGGGTCAAGGCCGGCGTGTTCATCGCCTCCAACCTGAACCCGCACCAGACCCTCCAGGAGCTGGTCGGAAAGGACAAGCTGAACGCCATCGCACGGGTGGGGCTCAGGTCGTACATCTACCAGATCGTCGGACCGCTGTTCGGGGTCCACCTCTCGCTGACCGAGCCGCCCCGGTACGCCGGCCGCGGCGCCCACCCGGACCTCGACCATGCGTTCATGACGATCCTGGGGCTCGAATCGCCCGAGCAGATCTACGGCCTCCACGCCCAGTTCAGGAAGGGCGAGCCGGCGTCGCGCAAGGTCGTCTGGGGAACCACCCCGACCGTCTTCGATCCGAGCCAGGCGCCAGCGGGCAAGCACACGGCCTTCATGTGGGAGAAGGTGCCGTACCACCTCGGGGGCCACGCCGAGAACTGGGACCAGGCCAAGCTGCACCGGATGGGAGAAATCCTCGAGTACTGGCGGACCTTCGCCCCCAACCTGAGCGACAGCGCCATCCTCCGCCGGCTGGCCTACTCGCCGCTCGACACGGAGCGCCACCTCCCGAACATGGCGCGGGGCGACCCGGGCGTGGGCTGGCTCGGCGTGGAACAGCGCGGGATCAACCGCCCGTTCCCCGGCATCCCGCCGTACCGGACCGGCGTCACCGGTCTCTACCTGTGCGGCGCCTGCACTCACCCCGGCGGCAACATCACGGGGCTCCCCGGCTACAACGCCGCCCGCGTCATCGCGGAGGACCTGACGCTGACCCCCTGGTGGAACCCGCCGGATCTGGAGAGACTCTGGGGCGCCCTCCCGTAATGCCCCGGCTCAAGTTCGGCATCATCCCGATCGAGGGAGGCCACTACTACCGGGACGCGCTCGAGGAAATCACGAGCGCGGAAGCGCTCGGGTTCGACTCCGCCTGGATGGAGGAGCACCACTCCGTCCCCGACCACTACTGGCCGTCGCCGCTGCCGGTGCTCGCCGGCTTCGCCACGCGCACGTCGAGGCTCATGCTGGGCACGGACATCCTCGTCGCGCCCTTCTACCATCCCGTGCGCCTCGCCGAGGATACGGCACTGCTCGACGTGATGTCCGGGGGGCGGATCACGCTGGGCATCGCCATTGGCTACAAGCCCGACGAGTTCGCGCTCTACGGCGCCGAGTTCGAGAAGCGCGGCGCCCGGTTCGAGGAGCAGCTGGCCATCATGAAAGGGCTCTGGACCCAGGAGCGGCTCGTCTTCAAAGGCCGCTACTACACGGTGGAGGGCCGGCTCGAGCCCAAGCCGCTCACCAAGCCCCACCCGCCCGTGTGGATCGGCGGCTGGGGAGAGCTCGCGCTGAAGCGGGCCGCCACGCTCGCCGACAACTGGATTCCCGGGCCCACCGCCGATCTCACGCGGCTGGTCGCGGGGAAGAAGACCTTCCTGGAGAACCGTCGCGCCGCGGGCCGCGCCGAGCCGGTCAGGGAGTGGCCGCTCACGCGGGACGTCATCATCGCCGACACGGACCGACAGGCGCGCGAGCTCGCCGAGACACACATCATGGCGGCGTACCGCAAGGAGTACGCCGGTGGCTGGCGTCACCCGTTCATCGACGCGAGCATCGCGACGGACCTCGACCGGCTGATGGCGGACCGCTTCATCATCGGCGCGCCCGACCAGTGCGTCGGGCAGATCCGCCGCTTCGTCGAGCAGTACGGCATGACCCACCTGATCTGCCGGCTGTTCTTCCCGCGCATGCCCCACGCCCACATCATGCGGGAGCTGGAGCTCCTGAGCCGGGAGGTCATGCCCGCCTTCCGCTGACGACCCATCCTTGTGATACGCTGTTGGGGCCATGCGCTGGCTGATCGTGCTGCCGTTCGAGCGCCCCGAGCACATGGGGATGGACTTCCGCGACGAGCTCCTCGCCCTGGGTCACGAGGTGCGCACCTTCCCCTACCGGCGGGACAACCCCCTCTACAAGAACGTCGGCACCAAGGAGGCGTACCAGCTCTGGATCCTGCGGCGGCTGGAGCGCGCGTGCCTGGACTGGCGGCCCGAGGTGGTCCTGGTCATCAAGGGCGGGCCGGTCACGCCCGGCGTGATCCGGCGCATCAAGACGCGCCTCGGCGCCCTCGTCGTCAATTTCTTCCCCGACAACCCCCTCTGGATGATCCCGTTCCAGTGCATCGAGGCCTACGATGTCTTCTTCACGAAGGAGCGCTACGCCCTCCGGAGCCTCCAGCAGGTCGGCATCACCAACCTCCACTACCTCCCCATGTACTGCGTGCCGGCGATGCACCATCCGGTGGCGCTGACTCCGGAGGAGCGGGATCGCTACGCCAGCCGCGTCTCTTTCGTGGGGAGCCACTACCCGTATCGGGAGCGTTTTCTCCGGGAGCTGGCGGGATACCCGGTGCGGCTGTGGGGGGCGGGCTGGCGCGACGCCGCCGACGCCGGGGTCCGGCGGATGGTCGCGGGGGCCGCCGTGTGGGGGCGCGCCAAGCTCGCCGTCTACTCGGGCTCGACGCTATCGCTGAACCACCATCACCCGATGAACGACATCGTGGGCGTCAACACCCGGACCTTCGAGCTGGCCGCGAGCGGCGCGTGCCAGGTGGTGGACTGGAAGGACGAGCTGTCGCCACTCTTCAAGCCGGGCGAGGAGGTCGTCGCCTACCGCGATCTGGACGAGCTCAAGCGCCAGCTCGATTTCTACCTCGCCCATTCCGACGAGGCCCGGGCCATCGGCCAGAACGCCCTCAGGCGCGCCCTCGGCGAGCACACGCTGCGGCACCGGATCGAGGAGATGCTGGCCGTCCTCGCCGACCGCTTCGGCCTTCGCGCATGAGCCAGATCGGGTCCGGCCGGCGTCCCTCACTCGCTCGCACGGCCTGCGGCGGGCACCCTTACGTGGCTCGCGGGGTGGGGATGCCCCTCCGGACTCGCCCCCGCTGTTCCCGACCTTCCCGCGAGTGGAGGGCGATCGTCGAGGACTCCGGACGCGGCCGGGGTGTGCGGTCCGGCTTCCCCTCCCCCGCTCGCTCATGGTGGGGCCCGCCCGCCTCCGGCAAGTGCTCCCTCGGAGGGATCACCGGCCGGCCCCTGACTCCCCAGTTCGCGAAGCGGCCATGACGGTGGAGTCGTACGCGACGGGGCTTCGATGCATCGAGTGCGGGGCGACCTATCCCCTCGCCTACCGGCTCGAGTGCGACAAGTGCCCGGGCCTCCTGGAGCTGACCTATGACCTCGACGAGCTCGGCCGCCGCGGACCGGCCGTCTTCGACGGCCCCGGGCTCTGGCGGTACGGCGCCGTCCTCCCCATCGCCCGCCCGGAGCACCGGGTGACGCTCGGGGAGGGGCAGTCGCCGCTCCTCGACTGCCCGCGCCTGGCGACCTTGCTCGGCGTCAAGCGCCTGCTGATCAAGTTCGACGGGTCCAACCCCACCGGGACCGTGAAGGACCGCTCCTCCACCACGGCGGTCGCCGCGGCGCTCCAGTTCGGCTATCGCGTGACGTCGGTCGTGAGCTCCGGCAACGCCGGCTCCTCCATCGCCGCCTACTCGACGCGGGCGGGGCTGCGCTCCCTCATCTTCGTCTACGAGCGCGCCTCCGCGCCCAAGATGCTCCACATCGGCGCCGCCGCGACCGACCTCATCATCTACAAGGGCGTGTACGACGACCTCATCGGCCATTGGGACCGGCTGGTGGAGGAGAAGGCATTCTTCGACTGCGGCGCCTCCCGGAACGCCTTCAAGCAGGAAGGCAAGAAGACCCTCGCCTACGAGATCTGGGAGCAGAACGGCTTCCGGGCTCCCGACGTGATCGTGGCCCCGGTCGCCGTGGGAGAGACCTTCATCGCCACCTCGCGGGGTTTCCGGGAGCTGGCGCAGCTGGGCTGGATCGACAAGGCGCCCCTCATGGTGGCCGCTCAGGCCACCCGGGCCAACGCCATCTCCCGGGCGTGGCGCGACGGCGCCCCCCTCAAGCCTCTCAAGATCGGCTACACGGTCGCCGAGGGGCTGGCCTCGGGGAATCCGGGAAAGAAGGGCGAGTGGACTCTCCGGCTGCTGCGACAGAACGGTGGGATCGCGGGGGACGCCGAGGATGAGGAGATTCTGGAAGCCCAGAAAATCCTGGCCCGCACCGAGGGAATCTGGGCGGGCCCGACGGGGGTCGCGACGCTCGCGGTGCTGGGACGGCTCCTTGCCAAGAAGCAGGTCGATCCCGCCCGGACCATCTGCGTGATCATCAGCGAGACCGGGCTCAAGACCGAGGCGGAGGTGCCGAGCCGCCAGGGGACCGCCTTCGACTACGACTCCCTTCGCGCCCTCGTCCACTCCCGCCTCGCGCAGTAGCGGGGGTCAGGTCTTGCAATCACACATGCGCCGGGTGTTGCACTGGCTGGAAATGTTGCATTGCAAGACCTAACCCCTGAAAAGGGGGGCACAATCACAGCGCGTAGGGGCGGAACTCCTCCGCGATCTCCACCGGCCCCTGGAAGTGGGCGCGCGCCTCGTCGGCCAGGGCGTCCAGCTCCCCGTGGTAGTCAGCCTCGATGTGGCAGAGGATCAAGCGCCGTACCCCCGCCCCCGCCGCCACCTGCCCGGCCTCCGCCGCCGTCGAGTGGTGACCGAACCGGCCGCGGTCGCGCTGGGGGAAGGTTGCCTCGTGGATGAGCGTGTCGGCCCCCCGGGCCAGCCTCACCACCTCCTCGCACGCCTCGGTATCGGACGAGTACACCACCGCGACCCGCCGCTCGGGGACCTCGACCCGCACCGCCAGGTTGGGCATGTTCCCGTGGGCGTTGGGCGACGCCGACGCCACGAACGCCTCGGTCCTCAGGACCTCGATCCCTTCCCGCGGCTCCACGCCGTGCACGGGAACGGGGAAACCGCCCTGGCGGGTCCTCAAGGCGAAGAGATCCAGCAGATCTGTCACAGCCTCCACGTGCTCGACGCGGCAGAAGAGGGGGAGGGGCGCGGTGCGCCCGAGGAGGATCAGGTTCTGGACCAGCGCCGGCAGGCCGTAGGCGTGATCGGGGTGGATGTGGGTGATCAGGACGTGGCTCAGCCGCAGCGGGTCGATGCCGGCGGCGCGGAGCTTCTGGAGGGGACTGCCGCCCACATCCACTAGGAGGATCTCCGAGCGACCGACGAACGCCAGGGACGTCGTGTCCCGCTGCGCGCCGGGGATCGCCCCCGACGTCCCCAGGAACACAAAATGCACGTCAGCTAGCGCCAGCGCCGCGGGTGACGCCGGCGTGGCCCCCCGCGCGGTCCGTGCGGCACGTCAGGCGAGGCAAGTTGGAGTCGCACTAGGTGGGGCGCGCCCGCTTCAACAGGATCGGCACGAGCACGACCGCCAGGGCAATCCCGATCCCGCTGGCCAGCTGGGCCACCCGGATCGAGCCGAGCATGAGGCTGTCGGTCCTGAATCCCTCGACGATCAGCCGCCCCACGGAGTAGAGCCCGACGTAGATCCAGAAGAGGCACGTCGGCGCCCGCGCGACCCGGTCGCGAAGCACCCAGACGAGGAGGGCGAAGACCAGGAAATCCCAGAGCGATTCGTAGAGAAACGTCGGGTGGAAGAACTCCTCCTGGACGTAGGGGAGCGGGCGGTGCGGCGGGGAGATGTAGAGCTTCCAGGGGAGGGTGGTGGGGGTGCCGAACGCCTCCTCGTTGAAGAAGTTGCCCCAGCGGCCGATCCCCTGCCCCAGCGCCAGGCTCGGGGCGACGATGTCCAGATAGCGCGGCAGCGGCAGGCGCTTCCACCAGGCGTAAGCGCCTCCGAGGAGCAGCCCCCCGAGGAGTCCGCCGTGGATGGCCAGGCCGCCCTCCCACACGGCGAAGATCTTCGGTAGCGCCCGGCTGTAGTAGTCCCAGTTGAAGGCGACGTAGTAGAGCCGCGCCCCCACGAGCCCGCCCAGGAGCGCCAGCTCCGAGGCCTTGAGCAGCTCCTCCGGATCCACCCCCCGGCGGCGGGCGTCGCGGTAGGCCAGCCACAACCCGACGGCCATGGCCGCGGCCATGAGCACGCCGTACCAGCGGAGGGCCAGCGGGCCGACCTGGACGAAGATGGGCCCGGGGGAGGTGAACATCAGCGGGACCCCCCCTTCTCGAGGAGGGCGTCGGGGTCGAAGAGCGACTCCGGCAGGCCCGTGTTGACCTCCACGCTGCGCACGGAGGCGACCTCGAGGAGTTTGCCGTCGAGGAAGAGCTCCTGGCGGAACGGGTAGAAGAATCCAGCCGACACCTTGCGGTGCTCGGAGAACGCCACGTCCCCCATCTTCACGCCGTCCGGGCCCTCCACGCGCGTGATGATCCGCACCACGCCGTACTCGGAGTCGAACCAGACGGCCGGACTGGTACGATCCCCTTCGACCGCCCCGATCAGCGTGATCGTCCGACCGCCCACCCGCACGGCCGTCACCACCTCGGTGCGGATCCCCAGGCTCGCCCACTCGCGGAGGAGATCGGCGGCCGTCCGGGGCAGCGGAAAGAGGGTGTGGACGCGCTGGCGCTCCCGTTGCCGGGGCGGGGCCTCGAAGACCTTCCCGCCGCGCTCCACCACGAGCCGATCGCCATTCATCACCCGCAGCAGGCGCAGATCCTCGACCTTGGTCTCCTCGCGCAGGCGGGCGGGCACCTTGATCCAGAGCTTTCTGTCCCCCCTGACCTGCTGCCGGGGGTCCTTCGGATCGTAGAGCGTCAGGGTCTGGGTCACCACCATGTCGGTGACGCTGATCTCGGCGAGCCGGGCGACGAACTGCTCCACCGCGAGACGAGCGTCCTCGGCCTGGCTCCGCGGGGCGAATACGAGGACGGCGAGGAGCGCCAGAAGGGCGGTTGGGGCCCGCACGGTCTCCTTATACGGCCCGGAGCCCCACCCTGTCAACGAAAACCGCGATTTCCCGGGCAAAAGTGTTTGACACCCTTCGCGGCCATTCGGTATAGTTGAAAAAGATTTCCTACTCTCCGGCGAAAAGGAGTCCTGCGTGCCGAACAACGGAATGACCGTCGGCGTCCTCGATCTGGTCCTCAACGCCGGCCCCGTCGCGAAGTTCGTCCTCGTCGTCCTCGCCGTCTTCTCGATCGTCTGCTGGGCCCTGATCATCGAAAAATGGTGGCAATTCCGCCGGGTCCGCCTGGAGAGCATGCGGTTCCTCCGAGCGTTCCGCGAAGGCCGCCGGTTCTCCGTCGTGTACGGGGCGGCCCGCAAGCACCGCGAGAGCCCGCTGGCCCAGCTCTACGCCTCCGCCTATCAGGAGGTCGGGGGGGCCACCCCGCTCCCCGAGATGGTGGACCAGCTCCTCGACGATCCCGAAGAGGGGCTGCCGGTCGAGCGGCTGGAGGCCGTGGAGCGCGCCATGCGGCGCTGCGCGTCGGGAGAGATCTCCAGGATGGAACGGTATCTCCCCTTCCTGGCCACGACGGCCAGCGCCTCCCCGTTCATCGGGCTGTTCGGCACGGTCTGGGGCATCATGGAGTCGTTCCGCGGGATCGGCGCCCAGGGCTCGGCCAGCCTCGCCGTGGTGGCCCCCGGCATCTCGGAAGCGCTCATCGCCACCGCCGCCGGCCTCGGCGCCGCCATCCCGGCCGTCATCGCGTACAACTTCTTCGTGAATCGCGTGAAGCACTGGGCGGTTGAAATGGAGGGGTTCAGCCTGGACCTCCTGAACCTCTTCCACCGTCCCGTGCCGAAGGGCGCGAGACAGGCGAAAAATGGCCTTTAATCTCGACCCGGCCGGCGAGCGCGGCCGGCGCGTCGGCGCCTCGCTGTCGGAGATCAACGTCATCCCCCTGGTGGACGTCGTCCTCGTCCTCCTCCTGATCTTCATGCTCACGGCTCCCATGATGTACCGGGGGATCGACGTGAACCTCCCCAAGACCAGCTCCAAGCCTACGGCGGTCGAGGAGCGCCTGGTGCTGACGCTGTCCAAGGACCAGGTGGTCTACCTGAACGAGCGGCCGGTCCCGCTGGCGGGGCTCGACGGGCAGCTCCGCGACATCTTCAAGAACCGCTCCGACAAGACCCTCTACCTCAAGGCCGACCAGACGCTGTCCTATGGCTTCGTCGTGGAGACGATGGACCGGGTTCGGCGGGCCGGTGTGGAGAAGCTGGGGATGGTGACCGAGCCCTCCACCCGGGAGCGCTGAGCATCAGCAGCGCGGTCCTGGAGGATCCAATGTACCCCTGGAGGCGCCGACCCGGCCCGGCACTCCGCGGGGGGTCGTTCCCCCTGTTCGGTGTGACGGCGTCCGCCGCCGGCCACGTCCTGACCGGCGCCGCGCTCCTGCTCCTGGCCGGCGTGTGGAACCAGTGGAATGCGTCCAAGGTCTACGTCGTGAACCTGGTGCCGGCCGTCTCCATCATGGGCTCTCCGACCAGCCGGAGCACGGTGCCGAGCCTGCCGCCCCGCCCGGTCACCTCGGAGCCCCGGCGTCCGCCGCCCGAGCCCGTCGCCAGGGAGATCCCCGCGGCACCCAAGCCGGCGGAGCCATCCCTGCCCGAGCCCCGCGCCGCCAGCGCCAGCCGGCCTGCGACGCTGCCCCGACCGGGGGAAAAGGAACTGCCGCCCCTGACGGCCCCCGCCGAGCGCCGCCCCGCCGCCGCCGCCCCGGCGCGGAGCGAGAATCCGACCCCCGCCGCCGTGGAGGTCCGGGGCGCCGTCCCGCCGGTCCCCCTGGGGCGTCCCGACGGCTCCCCGGCCGGCGTCGCCTCGCTCGCCCTCGAGGTCTCCAACTTCCCGTTCACCTGGTACCTCCAGCAGGTCCAGCGAAAGGTGACCGAGAAGTGGGTCCAGCCGACCCGGGCGACCGGGCCCGGCCTCAGGGTCGTGGTCCTCTTCGAGATCGCCCGCGACGGTCAGATGACGGGCTCCAAGGTCGAGCGGAGCTCGGGCAACTCGTGGTACGACCAGTCGGCGCTCCGGGCCGTCGTCGAGGCGAACCCCTTCCCCCCGCTGCCGGAGGGATTCCCCGGCCAGTCGCTGCGCGTGCACTTCGGGTTTGACTTCAAGTCGAGTTGATGCCGTGATCCGCCGTCCGACGCTCGCGCTCGCCCTGGTCGCCGCGGCGCTGACCGGCCTCCTGGCCGCCCCCCGGCCCGCGGGCTCCCAAGCGGTGGACGTGTTTCTGAACGTCATGGCCGGCGGGGCCAAGAAGCTCAACATCGTCATCCCCGAGTTCACGCTCGTGACCGGCCGGGACGCCCAGGGCCTCACCAAGAGAATCCCGGCCGTGGCGGGCGCCGACCTCACGTTCTCGGCGCTCTTCAGCGTCGTGTCGGGGGCGCCGCCGCTCCCCGCCGACGACCCGCAGGCGCTGAAGCAGGTGCTGGCGGAGTCCGCCGCCTCCGGCGCCCACGCCACCCTCCACGGGCTCTTGACCCTGAAGAGGGACCGCGCGGAAGCCGAGATGAGGCTCTACGACCTGACGAACCCCGAACAGCGGCTCATCGCCACCAAGCGCTTCGACCTCCCCGCCGCCGATGGCCGCCGGTTGGCCCACAAGATCGCCGACGAGGTGGTGTACCAGTTCACGGGAGAGCCGGGCATCGCCGACACCAAGATCGCGTACGTGAGCAGCAGCGCCCAGGCCAAAGAGCTCTTCGCCATGGACTACGACGGCGCGGGGCGGGCGCGCCTCACCGGAAACGACTCGATCAATCTCTCGCCGGTCTGGAGCCCGGACGCCCGCTCCTTGGCCTTCACCTCCTACATCCGGGGCTACCCCTTCCTCTACCGCCTCTTCGCCTTCGAGCGCCGGCCCATCCAGCTGCTCACCGGCTTCCTGGGGATCAACACCTCCCCGGCCTGGAGCCCCGACGGACGGCAGGTCGCCCTGACGCTCTCGAAGGACGGCAACCCGGAGATCTACGTGCTCGACGTGGCGACGGGCGCCGTGCGGCGCCTGACGCGGCACCCGGCGATCGACACCGAGCCGACATGGTCGCCGACCGGACGGGAGATCGCCTTCATCTCGGACCGCACGGGGAGGGCCCAGATCTTCGTCATGGACGCCGAGGGCGCCAACGTCCGGCAGCTGACCACCTCGGGGTTCAACACCCAGCCGCGCTGGTCACCCAAGGGGGACGCGATTGCCTACACGTCGCGCCAGGGCGGGCACGACATCTGGGCGATCAACCCCGACGGCTCCAACCCGCGCCGGCTGACGGCGGGACCGGGCTCCAACGAGAGCGCCTCCTGGGCCCCCAACGGCCGCCACGTCGCCTTCCAGTCCAACCGCCTCGGCAGCTGGCAGCTCTTCACTATGCTGGCCGACGGGTCCGAGCAGCAACCCCTGACGCGGGGGGGCGGGGAGTTCACAAGTCCTGCGTGGTCTCCTCGGCTTCCGTGATAGGATGAACGCGAAACTGTGCGTGCTTCGCCTGACGACCTGAAAGGAGGAGGCTTCATGTTGCATCGACGCTGGCAGCTCCTGCCGATCTTCCCGGTGCTGGTCCTCGCACTCTTCCTCGTGGGGTGCCCCAAGCGACCGGCCACCACGTCCGCCGCGGCCCCTGCGCCGGGAGCGCCTATGCCGGGAGCCCCTGGTGCCAGACCCGGCGTCGCGGGCCCCGGCGCGCCCGGCGTGCCCGGCGCGCCCGGCGTGCCCGCCGCTCCAGGCGCTCCAGGCGCTCCAGGCGCCGCAACAACTCCCGGGAGGCCGGGCGCGGCTCCGTCTCCGCGGGAGTTCGCGCCGACTGCCGCGCTCCAGGACATCCACTTCGACTTCGACAAGTACGACATCCGCCCCGGAGACGCCAAGGTCCTCGACGAGAACGCGAAGTGGATGAAGTCCAACCAGAACTACCTGGTGCTGATCGAGGGGCACTGCGACGAGCGCGGCACCAACGAGTACAACCTCGCCCTCGGCGAGCGCCGGGCCAAGTCCACCATGAACTACCTGGTCTCCCAGGGCGTCCAGGCCAACCGGATCACCCTGATCAGCTACGGCGAAGAGCGGCCGCAGTGCACCGACAAGAACGAGGCCTGCTGGGCGAAGAACCGCCGGGCCCACTTCCTGGTCAAGGCGCGCTGATCGCCTGAAGTTTGCCGGTGTCCTGGCTGAATCGCCCGAGGGCGGGCAGGAGCCCCTGGTTCTTCCTGGCCCTTTCAATTCTGGCGGGATGCGCCCCGATGGCGGGGAGCGGCGTCGAGGAGGATCTGGCGCAACTCCGCCAGGATGTGACCGCGCTCTCGCTGGCGGTCCATCGGTCGCGAGGGGACACCGAAACCGTCCTCGGCCAGCTCGAGCGGCGGTCGCGGGACCAGACCGCGGAGGTCCAAAAGCAGCTGGCCGGTCTCCAGGCCCGCACCGAGGCGCTGAGCGGCGAGCTCTCCCGTCTCACGGCGCACGTGGACGAGCTGGGCCAGCGGGTGGAGACGCTGAGCCGCCAGGCCCGAGCTACGCCGCCGCCCCCGGCCGCCACGACGCCCCGCCCCCCCCCGCCCCCTCCGCGGGCGCCCGGCGGGCCCCAACCGGCCGACGTCTATCAGACGGCGTACATCGACTTCAGCAAAGGGAGTTACCCGCTCGCGATCCAGGGATTCCGAGAGTTCCTGAGACGGTTCCCCGATTCGGACCTGGCCAACAACGCCCAGTACTGGGTCGGCGAGGCCTACTTCAGCCTGGCGCGCGGCTACGCCAACCAGGGGCAGGCCGACAAGGTCCCGGGAGCACTGGAACAGGCGGTGCAGGAATTCCGGAAAGTGATGGTCAACTATCCGAGGGGGGAAAAGGTACCGACCGCGCTCTACAAGGAGGCGTTGGCGCTCCTCGAACTGAAGCAGCCGAGCCTCGCCGAGGCGCGCCTCAAGTATCTGCTCGAGCACTTCCCGCAGTCCGAAGAGGCGCCGCTGGCCCGCGACCGCCTCGCCTCACTCAAGAAAGAATAATCTTGCGTCAGGGAGACTAGTAGCCGCTGATCCAGATCGGCTGGTAGTAGCCCGTCTGGAATGTCTGCGGCGCGTAGTGGCCCTCCCTCCAGTACCCGTTCGGGTCGTAGTGCCCCGGGATCCACGCCCAGGACGTGTACACCTGTGGGATCCACTGATAGGTCCAGTAGCCGCGCACCGACGGCGGAGAGGACCGTATCACGTAGACCGTCCTGGGAACGACGTGGATCTTGGCGCGGGGGTGGGTCGCGAAGACCCTGTGCTGGGGGAGATGCCCCCGGCCGATGACGATCCTCGTCCCCCCTGCCGCCGAGGAGGACGCTCCGAGCACCAGGAGCGCGGCGGCGACGAGCGGTATCACGAACACCTTCATCCCCGGCCTCCATTGAAGCTCGCTGGAACAATCTGGGTCTCGTCCCCCGACGGCTGGTCGAACCCGAACACCCAGATCACGGTCATATCGTCCTCGGGACTCGAGAAGACCATCAGGTTGCCGTCCGGATGGGCGGTCTCCACCGTGTTGACCACCACGCCGGCGGGCCGGGCCGGCCCCTCCGTCGGCCCGATCGGCCAGAGCAGCGCTGCCAGAAGGAGCAGGGCCACCAGCGTCCCGCCTAGGGCCAGGCGCGGGGACCACCCCCAGGCCGCGCCCCACGGTCGTTGACGCTCGCCGACGATCCGGCCGCGGACGCCGTCCCAGAACCGGGTCCAATCGGGATCTGGGCCCACCGTGAAGGTCGAGCGGAGAAGACCCCGGAGCCGCTCGAGCCGGGACACTTCCCCCCGGCAATCGGCGCAGCCCCGAAGGTGGCTGGCCACCGCCGCCACCCGCTCCCCGGACAGGGCTCCGTCGACGTACGGCGCAAGCCGTCGCTTCATCCAGAAGCACTTGAGAAACGCCACGAATTTCACCTTTTATGTTATTCGACGGCGAGATGCGTCCCTTTATTCACGGCGCGCTCCCTTGACTTCCGGCTCGCCGACCCCTAATCTACCCCCTCGGCGAGGCCGTGGCAGCCTGGACCCACGCGTTTTCAGAAGCGAGCCCGAGGAAGGCGCGTCGGGGTGGCGGTGCCGGCTGAGAGGATGATCCGCAGCCCCTCCTCGACGCTGAGCCCGGTGTGAATGACCTCGTCCTTCGGGACGAGAATCACATCCCCCAGGTAGAGGTTGTTCGTGGGCACGAAGACGGCCGCCAGCTCCATCTTGCCCTCGGGCCCTTCGACCAGCACGTCACCGGTGCGGAAGCCGAAGACGTACTCGCCCTTCCGGGGGTGCTCGGCCAGGACGACCTCCTTGAATGAGCTCCGCTTCTCGGGCGAGAAGGCCTCGAGGAGCTGCTTGACCGAGGGGTAGATGCTCCGGAAGATGGGGATGCGCAGCATGAGCCCCTCGAGCCAGGCGATCACGCGCCGCCCGACGACGTTCCGGGCGATGATCCCCACGATGAGGATGAGGGCGACCGCCGTCAGAAAGCCGAGCCACGGGTACTTCCAGCCGAACATCCTCTCGTAGATCGGGGCGAAGAAGTCGTCGATCTTCTCCCAGAAGATGTAGAGGAGCCACGAGGTGGCGATGACGGGGACGGTGACGAAGAAGCCGGTGAGGAAACGAACCTTGAACCAGTTGCGGATCCCGCCGGCCATGGCGAACCGATGAGACCACAGCGACCGAAACGTGTCAAGCAATCGGCCGGCGACGGGCTCCTGAGTGGTCGGGTTGCACTAGTCACAGGCGGCGCCATTCGCCTCGGCCGGGCCATCAGCCTCGCGCTGGCGCGGGCGGGATGCGACGTGGCGGTCAACTATCTCCGCTCGAAACCGGCCGCCCTCGCCACCGCCCACGAGATCCGCGCCCTCGGGGTGGAGGCAGCGGCGATCCGCGCCGACGTGGCGAGCCCGGCCGACGTGAAGCGGCTGGTGGCGGGGACCGTCCGGCGGTTCGGCCGCCTGGACCTCGTGGTCAACAACGCGGGGACTTTCTTCCGGACCGCGCTCCCCGAAACGACTCCCGCCCAATGGGACCGGCTGATGAACGTCAACCTGCGCGGGCCGTTTCTCCTGAGCCAGGCCGCCGCCCGCGTGATGGAGCGGAGCGGCGGCAGGATCGTCAACATCGGCGACGTCGGCGGTGTCCGGGCCTGGCCTTCCTACATCCCCTATTGCGTCTCCAAGGCCGGCCTCCTCATGCTCACCCGGGTGCTGGCCCTCGCCCTGGCCCCCCGCATCCAGGTCAACTGCGTGGCGCCGGGGGCGGTGCTGCTCCCGGAAGGGTTCCCGGAGCCCTTGCGACGCCGCCTCCGCCGCGAGGTCCCCATGGGGCGCGAGGGCGACCCGGCCGACGTGGCGGCCGCCGTCCTCTTCTTCGCCACCGCCCCCTCTTATATAACCGGCCAAGTTCTATTCGTAGACGGCGGCGTGACCGCGAAGTAGCCGAGCCGGGAATCACGCCGGGATGGGGGGGCCAGCGCAACGCACCCGAGCGAGCCGACGCCGTCGAGGCGACGAGGTCTGAGCGAGCGGAGAACTCCGGCGGGAAGCCCGCGCTAAACGCGGAGGCGGAGGGCGGCCGGAAGGATCGAGACGCGCACGGGGGTCTCCCCGCAGGGCTCGCCGTCCACGTGGACGGGCAGTGGCGCCGGCGCGTCGATGCTCACCGTCTTGCCGCGCGCCGTGCTGACCTTGGGATTCGCCAGATGCCGCCCCCGGTAGACCGTCGGGAGCCAGCGCAACAATTCCAGCCGCCCCAGATCCCCGAGGACGACGAGGTCCAGGATGCCGTCGTAGGGGTCCGCCGCGGGAGCGATCTTCATTCCCTGGCCGTAGTACGGCCCGTTGGCGACGACAGCCGCGGTGATCGGCCCCGAGGAAAGGACCCGCTCGTCCACCCGGATCGTGGCGGGCAGCGGCCGGTACGCTCGGAGCGTCCCGAGAATGGCGCGCACGTACGGCGCCCGGCCCGACCCGCGGGAGCGCTCGGCGCGGGCGGCGACCGCCGCGTCGAAGCCGACCCCCAGCGACATGACGAAGTGCCGCCGCCGCCCGGCGGGCCACTCGGCGAGGCCCACGTCGATGGGGACGTCGCGTCCCGCCAGGAGGCGCTCGAGGGCGAGCGGCGCGCGGGACGGCAGGTTGAAGTTGCGGCGGCAGTCGTTGCCGCGCCCCGCATTGAGGATGCCGAGGGTGACGGGTGTTCCCGCCTCCAGCAGGCCGTTCACGACCTCGTTGACAGTGCCGTCCCCGCCGACGGCCACCACGAGCGGCCACCCGTCGAGGGCGGCCCGGCGGGCCAGCTCGCTCCCCTCGCCATGCCGGCTGGTCTGGGCGAACTCAAAGGGAACTCTCACGCGCGCGAGCTGGTGTTCGAGGGCAGGCCAGAGGCGAAAGGTCTTCCCTCCGCCGGAAACGGGGTTGACGACGAAGAACGCCCTGGCTATGGAATTACGATGCGGCCGCCGCCCATCCAGCGCAGAAACTCGCCGAGGGAGGCGAAGCGCATGGACGGGTTGCCGCGCTTCTCGTCCCCCAGGGTGGAGGACGGGCCGCCGTAGTTGTGGCCGGGAAAGAGGACGGTCTCGTCGGGGAGCTTCGCGAGCCGCTGAGTGAGCGAGTAGTACATCTCGCTGGGGTCGCTTCCCGGCAGATCCGTGCGGCCGCACGAGCCGATGAAAAGCGTATCCCCCGAGATCAGCCGGCCGTCCACCAGGAAGCACTGGGAGCCCGGCGTGTGCCCGGGCGTGTGGAGGAACGTGAGGCCGAGCCGCCCGACCTGGAGGGTGTCGCCCCCGTCCACCTTGACCAGGTCGGAGCCGAACCCCTTCAGGAACTCGCGCTCGGCTTTCTGGACGTACACCTTCGCCTTCACCTTCTCCAGCAGCTCCTCCACGCCGGGAATGTTCAGCCCGAACAGATGTCCCCCCACGTGGTCCTGGTGGGTATGGGTGATCAGGGCCGCGATGATCGTCATGTCGTCGGCCGCGGCGGCCCCGACGATGGTGTCGATCTCCCAGGCGGGATCCACCACGACGCACTGCCGCGTGGCCGGGTCCCCGACCAGGTAGACGAAGTTCTGCATGGGGCCCAGCTCCATCTGCTTCAGGTAGATCGTCTCGCTCATGCTGTCATCCTATCATGGCCCCGCGCTCATCCTCGGAGGTCGTCGGGGATCTTGGGGAGGTCGCCCAGCTGCTTGGGGTCGAGCGCGAAGATCGCCGGCGAGCCCCCTGTCCTGACGTACACCCGGTCCGCCTCCTTCTTGCCGACCCTCAGGCTGCCGAGCTCCTCGCCATCGGCCTTGTAGAGCGTCACCTCGAGGAGGGGGGCGTCGAGGCCGTATTTGGCCGCATCGTCTCCCTTCGCCGACACGACCTCTTTCCAGCGGAGGGAGCGGAACGTGTAGAGGAGGTCCACGACTTTGCTCTCCCGGGCCTTGCCCGCCTTCGGCTCGGTCACGCGCCATTCGGTCTCGCTCTTCCGCTCCAGCGCCATCGCCTGGCCGCCGCTCTTGACGCGCATCCGCTTCACGTCCCTGGGATCGAAGAACCCGAAGAGCGCCCGGTCGCGGAGGTCGTTCGCCGACTTGGAGAGATCCCCGAGGTACTGGGCGTCCACCAGCACCACGGGGCCCTGCCCCACCACTCCCGCGTACGCCATCGGCTTGCCGCGCCGCTTCTCGGGGGACGGACCCACGAGCAGGGTCATGGCCGCCGGGGCCCCCTGTTGCCGGAGGGAGATCCGCACCGCGGGCTTGGCCAGGTAGCGATCGATGGCCCCCGGGCCTTCGCCGAGGAAGCCCGCGGCCCGCATCTCCCGGAGCTTGAACAAGAGGCTGCTCACCTCGCCGTCGTCGGCCGCGAGCGGTTCGGGGGCCGTGATCCTCCATTTCTCCCCGTCCTTGGCCAGGGTCACCTTCCCCCTGGGGCTCTCCACTTCCAGCCCGGCCACCTTGTCCCGGTCGTAGTGGACCACCGTCTTGTCCCTCAGCGCTCCGACGGTCTTGGGCAGCGCCTTCCAGACGTCGTCGCCGACGAGGAGCACGCTCGATTCTCCCGGGCGCATGGCGTACACGCCCTGCTTGGCGGGCTCCTCCTTGCCGAGGAGCAGCGCCTGGGAGGTCCGGTCCTTCTCCTTGCCGAGGAAGATGGTCACGCGCGCGGGGCGGTCCAGCCCGTAGCGAACGAGGGATCTGGGCGCCTCGGCCGGAAACTCCTTGACTTTGGTGAAGCGGAGCTTGTCCAGGAAATCGGAGACCGCGTCCCCGTCGGCCCGGAGCGACACCGGCTTGGTGACTTTCCACTTGGACGCCGCGTCGGGCTCGACCGACATGCCCACGCCCTCCAGCACGATCTCGAGGCCCGTGACGTCCTTCTTGTCGAACGCCAGCAGCGTCTTGTCGCGAAAGTCGGCCGCCGTCCTGGTGGTGTCGCGGAGGAGGGAATCGGAGACCGTGAAGACCGCCGGCTTGTCCTTGGCCTTGCCGTACACCCACGCCCCGGTGGGGCTCTTGCCGCCCAGGAGGAGGGTGAGCGGGTCGCCCTTCCCCTTGACCTTGATGGCAAGGTCCACCGCAGGAGCATCCAACCCAAAGTCGGCAAGGCCGGCCGGCTTCGGGTCGATCTCCCGATCCACGCGGGCGGTGACCAGGTTGGTGACGAGATCGTCCACCGCGCTGCGGTCGGCCCTGGATTTCACGGGGGCCAGCAGCACCCAATCCACCCCCTCACGCTTGACGTGGACCGTGTCGGCCTTCCGTTTGGCGATCAGTTCTTCTACGTCTTTCTGGTCGACCGTCCAGAGGCGACCTTTGGCCTGGGCCGCCTTCTCGCGCTCTGGCGACAGGCGGATCTCATAGACGTAGTAGAAGATCCCGAGGGCGACGAGGACGATGGCGAGGACCAGCGTGGTCTTCCAGCGCATGATGCTCGGAGGGGGGCTAGGCCCCCCTTCCGATTCCTCCCCCCAGGGTTGCGCCGGCCAAGCCGGCGCTCGAACAGGCGGGCATGTTCTTACACGGAGGCGCGACGCCGAACGAGGGCCGCGATCCCCCAGAGCATCACGGCGCCCGGCAGGATCACCACCGGCAGCCAGAAGATGACCTGGCCCTGGGCCGCGGTGAGCATGATGGGCGCCTGCCGCGTGTCCCTGGGACGGATCGCGATCAGATCCTCCTCCTCGGCGAGCCAGCTCACCGCGTTGAGGAAGAAGTCCCGGTTGCCGGCCGCGTTGACGAACTGGTTCGTCGCCAGGTTGGAGGTCCCGACCACCACCAGCCGCGCCTTGACATCCTTCTTCCCCTCCGGCGGCGCGGCGGCGTCGATCGTCGCGACCACGGCCACCGACAGGGGTCCCTTCTTGTCCTGGGGATCCGGCTTGGCCTCCCCGCGCTGGAGCGCCCCCCGGTCGGTCTCCCCCCAGCTCTGGTCGCTCGTCTGGGCCAGCGACTGGAGCGTGACGCCCTTCGGTGGCGTCCTGACGGGGGTCACCGACCGGGTCAGGGGAAAGAGCGTCATCTGGCCGCCCAGCTCTTTCGTGATCGGATGGGGGTCGTACTGGCTGACCACGGGGACCTCGGGACCGATCCCGAACAGCCGGCCGAGAGGATTGACCTCCACCACCAGATCGTCGCCGAGCGTCACCCCGTACCTGGCCAGGTACTTTTTCATGCCCTCGGCCTGGAAGGGATCCACCATGAACAGCACCTTGCCGCCCCGGGCGATGTACTTGTCGAGGGCCTCCAGCTCCTGGGGGAAGAGATCGTTCTTCGGGCCGGGCACCAGGACGAGGGACGCGTCGTCGGGCACCTTGGGGACGCGCGCCAGCACGAGATCCTTCACCTCGTAGTTGGCCCGCTCCAGGGCGGCCTTCGCCTCGCTGAGGCCGGGCCGGTCGGTGTTGGTGATCTCGTGCTCCCCGTGCCCCTTCACCGCGTACACGACGCGCTTGCCCGCGCGCGTGACCTTGACCAGCCCGTTGGTGAGCTTCTCCTCCTCGGCGTCCAGCACCTTCTCCGACTTGGTCTTCGTCTCGAGCACGATCGTCCCGTAGGTCTCCACCCCGTAGCGGCGCGCGAGGCCGGGCTCTCGGTCCGGGTCCACGGTCTTGCCCTTGAATTTTCCGCCCGAATAGGACTCGTACTGGCGGAAGAGGTCTTCCGCGATCCGCTTGCCCGGCTGGTCCGTCCGGTAGAACCCGGTGGCCGTGACGTCGGTCGCGAGCGACTGGAGAACCTTGATCGTCTGGGACGAGAGGCTGTGGCGGCGGTTCTCGGTGAGATCCCAGCGATAGGTGTGGCGGATCCCGAGCACCGAGACGAGGACCACGATGCCCAGGGCCAGGGCCACCATGATCACCGAGTTGAACCAGTATCTCGCCGAACGGTGGCCGAACGCCGCCTTGATCTCGTTGAACTTGAGGTACGCGCCGAGGGCCGACAGGATGAGGCCGAGCGCGAGCGGAATGACCCACGCCGGAAAGCGGGTCCCGGGGAAAGGCAGGATGTCGAACAACCAGGTCACAACCGCGAGCAACAGGAGACCGCCACCCACCCAGAAGATCGCGTTCGGCGTGACGTAGCGCATCCCCTCAGCCTCGCCAGCGCTTCGATTCCAGCGCCCGCAGGGTCAGAAAGAGCGAGAGGGCGATGACGCTCAGGTAGTACAGGACGTCCTTCGTGTCGATCACGCCCTTGCCGAAGCTGTCCAGGTGCTCGAGAATGGACAGGTACTGGAAGACCGCCCGCCAGTTCCCGCCGGCCAGGTCCGCGCTCCACCCGATGACCCAGAACCCCAGCAGGATCGCGAAGGTCGCAAAGCTCGCGACGATCTGGTTCTCCGTGAGCGACGAGACCAGCACGCCGACGGCCAGGAACGAGCTGCCCAGCAGGAGCAGCCCCAGATAGCCCGAGAGCAGCGGTCCCCATTCCACGCGCGTGAAGTACCCGACGATGGCCGGATAGAGGGCGGTGAGCCCCAGGAGCATAACAAACAGCACGATGGCCGCGGCGAACTTTCCGGCCAGCACCTCGCCGTCTCGCACCGGGAACGTCAGAAGCAGCTCGATGGTCCCGCTCCGCTTCTCCTCGGCGAACAGGCGCATGGTCAGCATCGGCATGAAGAACAAGAGGATGATCCCCGTGTTGGAGAAGAGCGGGCGCATGATGGCGTCGGTGACGTTGAGGTCACGCGCGAAGGCCGGGTTCATGGCGGCCTGCATGGACGTGAGATTGTAGAAGGCGAAGATGGAGTAGAAGAAGTAGCCGACGATCAGCAGGAAGAAGGTGAAGACGACGTAGGCGACGGGCGAGGTGAAATAGAGGCGCATCTCCTTCTTGAAAACAGCCCGGACCCCCGTCACGCCGTCGCCTCCCCCCCCGCGAACTCTTCGCCGGCCACGACGCGGAGGAACACCTCCTCCAGGCTCATCCCGGCCTGGTGAAGCTCCAGGAGCCCCCACCGCCGCTCGGCCACGAGCTGGGCGATGGCCGCCCGGACGTCCCGGTCCCGCATCGCCTCCACCATGAAGATCCCCGCCCCGTTCGCCGTCCCCTGGTGCTCGACCCGGAGGACGCCGGGGATCTGCCTGAGCGCGGACCTCACCGCCTCGGCGGGGCCGGTGACCTGGAGCTCGATACGCGCGGTCGGGAAGAACTCCTCCGCCAGGCGGTCGAGGCTTCCCTGGGCGGCGATCCGGCCGCGGTTGATGATGATCACGCCCTCGCACACCACCGAGACTTCCGGCAGGATGTGGGTGGAGAGGATCACGGTGTGCTGGCCGGCCAGGGACTTGATGAGGGCGCGGATCTCCGCGACCTGGACGGGGTCGAGCCCGATGGTCGGCTCGTCCAGGATCAGGACATCGGGATCGTTGACCAGGGCCTGGGCGAGCCCGACGCGCTGGCGATACCCCTTGGAGAGCTTGCCGATCAGCCGGCGCTGGACATCGGCGAGGTCGCAGCGGTCCATGACCTCGGCCACGCGCCGCTTCCTGTCGGACCGGGACACTCCCTTGATTTCGGCCGCGAAGTCCAGATACGCGGCCACCGTCAGCTCCCCATAGAGGGGGACGTTCTCGGGAAGGTAGCCGATGCGCCTCCGGACTTCCAGCGACTGAGAGAAGACGTCGTAGCCGGCCACCCGCGCGGTGCCGCCGGCGGCAGGCATGAAGCAGGCGAGGATCCGCATCGTGGTGGTCTTCCCCGCCCCGTTGGGGCCGAGAAAGCCCACGATGCCTCCCTTCTCGATGCTGAAGGAGACGTCACGGATGGCCGTGACCGGGCCGTATTGCTTGGTCAGCCGATCGACCTGGATCATCGAACGCTCCGAATTCTACCACAGGTCTATTCCAGGCCCGTAATCGCGCCGTCCTGGGTGACGTCGATGCGCTCGGCGTTGGGGTGCTTCGGCAGCCCCGGCATGGTCAGGATGTCGCCCGTGATCGGGACCAGGAAGCCCGCCCCCGCCGAGATCCTGACGTCGTTGACCGTCACCCAGAAGTCGCGCGGCCGTCCCCGAAGCTCAGGATCGTCCGAGAGCGACCGTGGCGTCTTGGCCATGCAGATGGGCAGGCCGCCGTACCCCAGGTCCTGGATCCGGTCGATGAGCCGCTCCACGGGCTTGGGGTAAAAGATCCCATCGGCGCCGTACATCTTCCCCGCGATCAGGGCGATCTTCTCCCTGACCGGCAGGCCCCAGTCGTAGAGCGGGGTGAACTGAGAGGTCTCCCGCGCGAAGAGATCCAGCAGCTGCCGGGCCAGTTCGGCCCCCCCGGCCCCGCCGCCCCCGAACACATCGGCCACGACCGCTTTCACCCCGAGCCGCGCCGCGTGGTCGATGACGGCCGCGAGCTCGCGCTCCGTGTCCGAGGGGAACCGGTTGATCGCCACGAGGAGCGGCACCCTGAAGAGCCGGATGGCCTCCACGTGCTTGTCGAGGTTGGCCATCCCCCGCTCGAGGGCGGCCAGGTCCTCCCCGGTCCCGTGATACTTGAGGGCCCTCACGGTGGCGACCAACACCACCGCATCGGGAGTCAGTCCCGCGTACCGGCACTTGATGTCGAAGAACTTCTCCGCCCCCAGGTCGAAGCCGAAGCCGGCCTCGGTGACGCATACCTCCCCCAGCTTGAGGGCGAGCTTGGTCGCCACCACCGAATTGCAGCCGTGGGCGATGTTGGCGAAGGGCCCGCCGTGGACGAGGGCGGGAGTCCCCTCGAGGGTCTGGACCAGGTTGGGCTGGATCGCATCCCTCAGGAGCGCGGCCATGGCGCCGGTGACGCCGAGCTCGCCGGACAGGACCGGCTTGCCGGCGAACGTGAAGGCGACGAGCATCCGTCCGAGCCGCGCCTTGAGGTCGTCGAGGTCCCCGGCGAGGCAGAGGAGCGCCATCACCTCCGAGGCCGCCGTGATGAGGAACCCGTCTTCTCGGGGGTACCCCTGGGCCCGGCCGCCCAGGCCCAGGACGATCTGCCGGAGGGCGCGGTCGTTCATGTCCATCACCCGCCGCCAGAGCACCTGGCGCGGGTCGATCCCGAGATCGTTGCCGTGATAGAGGTGGTTGTCGAGCGCCGCCGCCAGCAGGTTGTGCGCCGTGGTGACGGCGTGAAAGTCTCCCGTGAAGTGGAGGTTGATCTCCTCCATGGGGACCACCTGGGCGCGGCCGCCCCCGGTCCCGCCTCCCTTCTGCCCCAGGGTCGGGCCGATCGAGGGCTCGCGGAGCGCGATCACCGCCCGGGACCCGACCCGCCACAACGCCTGGCCCAGGCCGACCGTGATCGTGGTCTTCCCCTCCCCCGCCGGCGTCGGGGTAATGGACGAGATGACGACGAGCTTGCCGTCCGGGCGAGCGCGCCGGGCCCGGAGGGCGACCAGCGGAATCTTGGCCTTCGTCCGCCCGTAGGGGATCCACTCGTCCTCGGCGAGGCCGACCTCCCGGGCGACGAGGCCGATGGCGCGCGGGGCGGGCTCAGGAGGCATCGGGGACGTCCTCGGCCATCAGCGCCTTGAGCCAGTCGGGGATCGGGATCATCTTCTGGGTCCGGGGGTCCCAGCACGCGTGGCGCGTCTCGCCGGTGGCGATCAGCTCTCCCGTCTCGGCGTGGGTGATCTTGTAGGCGAAGGTGAAGCTGGCGCGCTTCTTCTCGCTCACGCCGCACGTCAGGTGGAGGAGGTCGTCGAGCCGGGCGGGCTTGACGTACCGGCAGGAGGCATCCACCACCGGCATGTGGATCTTCCGGTCCACCTGGGCCATGGGCTGGCCGTGCTGCCGGAGGTACTCGACTCGCGCGACCTCCATGTACACGAAGTAGTTGGCGTAGTAGACGATCCCCATGGTGTCCGTCTCGGCGTAGCGCACGCGGATCGTCGTCTCGGAAGGCACGCCTAGTGCGACTCCAACTTATCTTGCCTAACGCGCATTATTCACATGGTCGAGTGTCGCGGGCGGGTCCTGTCGCAGGGCGCAGCCCCCACGGGTCCGGCTCCGTCACCCACTCGCCCGAACGCCGCGCTGCGCACGGCGGACGGGCCGAGGGGGGCCCACTGCGCGCGGCCCCGTGGGGGCTGCACCCTGCGACACCCGCCCGGTCGCGCCATCGCCGTTCATGAATAGCCCGCGCTAGAGGTATTGGCCGTAGCGGATCTTGTCCAGCACCTTCTTGATCCGACGGTAGCTGTCGATCTCCTGCAGGATGTCCTGGGTCGTGACCAGCCCGGCCGCCTGGCCGGCGCCGGCGCGGTGGGCCTTGCTCTCCAGGGCCTGGCGGATCACCTCCTGGATCTCGGCGCCGCTCATCGACCCCATGGGCGGGAGGATCGAGCCGAAATCCAACTCGGCGAACAACGACCGCCCGGCGTCCTGCTCCGCCTGGGCCTTCTTCAGGAGGAAGATCTCCTGCTGGTCCTGGGGATCCGGGAGTGGGACTTCGATGAGGCGGTCGAGCCGGCCGGGAGCAACGAGCGACGGATCGACAGCGTCGGTCCGGCTGGTGGCCGCCACCACGAACACGCGCGAGAAATTCTCGATGCCGTCGAGCTTCTCGGCGACGGCCGCCACCAGGCGCGCGCTCGCCTCGCGCGCGTGCGGCGCGGGAAGCAGATGCTCGAGCGAGAGGGCGTCGACCTCATCGAGGAAGATGACCGCCCGCTGCTCCCCGACCGCAATTGCCAGGATCTCCTGGAGGAGATCCCCCACGTTCGGTCCGAACTTGGACGTCAGGTTCTGCAGCTTCAAATGATAGAAGGTGGCCTTGGCGACGGAGGCGAGCGCCCGGGCCAGCAGCGACTTGCCCGTCCCCGGCGGGCCGTAGAGCAGCACGCCCTTCGGCGGGATGATCCCCCACTTGCGGTAGAGTTCCGGGTCCATCAGCGCGGTCGTGAACCCGCGGAGGCTGGCCTTGGCGGCGTGGAGGCCGCCGATCTGCTCGAAGCTTTTCTCCGGCCGGTGCGTGACCTCCACGCGGCCGGTGAGGTCTCCATACTTCTCGGCGATCTTCGCCAGGAGATCTTCCAGCCGTCGCTGAACGGCCCACTCTTGACCGGGGGGCAGGGCCTTCGCGTCCACGCCGGCGCTAGAAGTGAGGGCTGGGGGCCGACCGCGGCTCCGAGCTTCGGGACTTGTCGAAAACGCGATCCTCCACGAGGATCGGCACCCTCGCGCGGATGGCGAGGGCGATGGCGTCGGAGGGGCGCGAGTCCAGGGTCATGTCCGACCCGTTGGCGGAGAGATAGACGACCGCATAGTAGATGTCGTCCCTGAAATCCGTGATCACAACGCGCGTGAGGGACACCTTGAGCCGGCCGAAGAGCGTGAGGAAGAGGTCGTGGGTGAGCGGGCGCGGAGGCGTCACGCCCTGCAGGGGGATGGCGATGCCGTTGGCCTCCGCGATGCCGATCGCCATCGCGAACTGGCGCTTGTCGCGCTTGCCCTGGAGCACGACCACGGGCTGCTGGGTGCGCTGGTCGAGCACGACGCCGACGACCTCCGCCTCCTGGGGGCCCGTCGCCTTCGGCGCCGGCGCCGGGCTCGGTTCCTTCGCCCCAGTGCCTGTCAGAAGCACCACCGCCAGGAGCCCGAAAAGCGCGATCGATCGCTTGCCGCCCATTCCTACTCCTCCCATCCCGCCGGCGCACGCGCCGCCGGCGTGGAGAAAGTATGGGTCTCCCCACGGGGAATGTCAACTTGCGCGGAGGCGAAAACTCGCCGCAAATCCGGCCGCGAGGAGGAAGGCGAGGCCGCTCCACATGACCCCGTAACCCCAGCCGTGGATGACGTAGCCGAAGACGAACGCGCCCAGCGCGCTGCCCGCGAGGAAGACCGAGCTGAAGAGTCCGACGACGCTTCCCCGGCGCGCCTCCACCGTCTCGTCCATCAGCAGGGCCGCGAGGGCCGGATAGAGAAAGCCGTGGGCGCCTCCGGCCAGGAGGCCCGAGAGGAAGAGGAAGGGGAGCACGGGGATCGTGGCGCGGGGTCCGATCAGGAGGGCCAGCGCCGCTAGGATGCCGGTCGCCGCGGCCTGGACGAACATGGACGGGACGATCACCGCCCGGCGTCCCAGCGTATCGCTGAGCCCGCCTCCCAAGGCGCGAACGAGCATCGCCGCCCCGGCGTAGGCCGTGTAGAAGAGGGCCAGGTTCGACACGCCGAGAAGCTCGCCGAAGGTCGGCAGGAAGGTGAAGATCGTCCCGGTGCCGAGGCCGAAAAAGAACGCCAGCGCCATGTGCAGGCGCAGGACCTCGGCCAGGCTCTGCCGGATGACCTGCGCGCCGCGGGCATGCCCCGCCATGGCCCCGGCGGACTCGCGGACCCGGAAGGCCAGCGCCAGCGCCGCCAGGGCCAGGAGCGTCGCCATCGCGAAGAACGCGCTGAAGCCGAAGTTTCGGATCACCAGTTCCCCTGCCAGGGGAGACAGCGCCGTCGACAGGAGCCCGGAAATCCCGAAGATACCCAGCGCCCAGCCCCGGCGCTCCGGCGGGACCAGGTCTACGACCATGGTGTAGTTCGACACGAAGAACGCTGAGAACCCGATGC
Source organism: Candidatus Rokuibacteriota bacterium (assembly GCA_016193045.1). Lineage (GTDB taxonomy): Bacteria > Methylomirabilota > Methylomirabilia > Rokubacteriales > CSP1-6 > CSP1-6. The sequence continues at coordinate 38,448 of JACPSW010000070.1, forward strand.
CCTGAAAAGCTCTCAAGGCCGCAAAGAGAGGAAGCGAGGCGAAGAGATTGAAGCCGAGTGAGGCGGCCACCACGAGGCCGATCCCGAAAACCATGAAGGGGCGGCGGCCGACCCGATCGACCCAGGCCCCCACCAGGGGCTGGCAGAAGATCCCCGCCGCGTTGTACATCCCCATGACGAGGCCGATCTGGGCCTCGGTCCCGCCGAGCCGCTGGATGTAGAGGGGCAGGAGCACGAAGGCATTGACGCTGGCGAAGAAGAAAAAGTTCATGGACGTGAGACGGAAGAACGGCCGGGTGAGCACGGAGGACTGGGGGAGCCTCACGCGCGTTGATCTTTGGGGGTCGGCGGCAGTAGAATGGCGCAGGCATTATAGCATGAGCGGTGTGCACGCCGAGCCAGCCCACATCTGCAACGTCTGCGGCGAGCGGATGCGGGAGATCCACTGCAAGATCGTCTGCCCGCGCTGTGGCTATACCCGCGATTGCTCCGACCCGTGATGGTGCGCCTTTCACCGCTTCTCCTCTCCCCCCTGGGGAGAGGAGAAAAGGTGAGGGGCATCTGAGTTGGGCAGGGTGAGGGGTCCGGGCCGTGGTCAGCATTGATCAACTCCTCGCCGAATGCCTCAGCCTGGAGCGCGAGGGGCGAGGGCGGCTCATCCTCGCCGCGACCCTCCAGGGATTCCCGGAGACGGCTCACGGCGGCGGGGTCCTCGCGGCTTTTGACCTCGTCGCTGCCCGCGCGATCCACGCCGCCGGCGCGGCCCGGACGGTGACAGCCCAGATTCAGAGGACCATCCCGCTCCAGACTTCCCTGCCGCTCACGGTCGAAGCATCAGGGAGGACGGTCGCGCTCACCCTCGGCGACGGCGGCAAGCCGCTGGCCCGCTGCCGCGTGACGCGCGGCGTGACCGAAGCCGCGCCAGCGTTGAATGGCTGGAGCGGACCGCCGGAGAAGAGCCTGGGCTTTCCAACGGCAAGGGGCTGCCTCGCCTGCGGAAGCGAAAACCCCATCGGCCTCAGGGTCCGGTTGCGCTTCGACGATCGTTGGGTGTGGACGGAATACCGCCCATCAGAGACGTACCGCACGGCCGACGGCAGGATCGCGCCGGCCCTCTATACGGTGCTCCTCGACGAGATGGCCTGGTGGCTGGGGGCCCTCGCCACGGGAGAGGCGGGGGTTACCACCGACATCCACATCACGCTCCACCGGCCCACCCATCCCTTCGGGGAGCCGCTCCTCGCCGTCGGCCCCCGCGACCGTGTCACCGTCACCGACGAAAAGGGCCACTTCTGGGGGACGGAAACCACCGTCCTGGCCGGCAACGGCACGCCCCTCGCGTCGGGGGCGATCGTCTTCGCCGGGAGCCGTGTGTACTCGAAGCGATTGATCCCTCAGCTGCTCAAGACCAACCCGCCGGAAAGTCTCCGCCCGATCTTCCCCACCCACGTCCCGTGACGTCGAGCCTATGCCCCCGTTGATCCGGCGCTATATCAAGACGAGCTTCGCCTTCCTGGTTGCCGGTCTCCTTCTGGGTGGGTACCTGACGGTCGGTCAGTTCCTCGTGGGCATCTATCCGCCGCGCCTCGTGATGACCGCTCACGTCCACCTGCTCCTCGTGGGCTTTATGCTGATGATGGTGATGGGCGTGGCGACGTGGATGTTTCCGCGGCCGGCAAAGGACGACGCGCGCTACCGGCCGGAACTGGCCGAGGCGGTGTACTGGGTGATGACGCTCGCTACGGCCTTGCGAGGCGCCGCCGAGCTCGCGGCCGGCTGGTCGGGGGCGCCGTTTCTCCGCATCCTCGTGGCGGTGGGCGGGCTGGGCCAGCTCCTGGGCGCCGCCCTCTTCGTGGTCAACATGTGGACGCGCGTGAGGATGCCCACAATTCCTTCCGTCAGGTAGGGCGAGAGGCGCGCGCCATCTCAGCCTTCGCCTTGAGGGCCTCGTAGACCGAAAGCGGGACGGCGGGAGTTCCGAGCGGATTGGTCCGGCCGATGTGGAGGCCGTGAAAATCCGAGCCGCCCGTCGCCACCAGCCCGAGGTCCTTACACATCTGGACGTAGTTCCGGGTCTGGGCGGCCGAGTGCTCCTGGTAGTAGCACTCGATCCCCATGAGGCCGGCCGTCACGAGATCCGGGATCATCCCATCCAGATCGGCCAGCCCGGGATGCGCCAGGACCGGCACCCCTCCGGCCTTCCGGATGATGGCGATCGCCTGGGCCGGTGAGAGTTTCTTCCTCGGCACAGTCGCCGGGCCGCCCGCGCGCAGGTAGCGATCGAACGCCTCCCGGTAGCTCTTGACGTATCCACGGGCCACCATGACCTGGGCGATGTGGGGGCGGCCCGCCGAACCCTCGTTCACGAGGGCAAAGACCTCCCCGGGATCGATGGGCATCCCCAGCTCGGCAAGCCGGGCAGCGATTTTGTACACGCGCTCCTTCCGCTCGGCCCGCTGCTCGCGCAGGAAGGTCTGGAGCCACTCCGCCTGATACTCGAGGAAATAGCCCAGGATGTGGATCTCGCCCCCGTCCACGTCGCAGTTGATCTCGATGCCGGGGACGAGCGTCATGGGCGGGTGCTTCGCCACCTCGTCGAAGGCCTCCGCCAGCGCTTCGGTGGAGTCGTGATCGGTGATGGCCAGGATGCGGACGCCGCGCCGCGCCGCCTCCCTCACCAGCTCCCGGGGCGAGAGCGCGCCGTCGGACGCAGTCGTGTGGGAGTGGAGGTCCACGCCGCCCGTCACCGGCGCCGCGCCTCCTCCATGAGGTAGGTCAGGATGGTGCGCACGCCGACGCCGGTGCCCCCCTTGGGGCCGAGCGGCAGGTCCTTCTCGCTAAAGGCCGTGCCGGCGATGTCCAGATGCACCCAGGGGGTCGAGCCCGCGAACTCCCGGAGGAAGATTCCGGCGGTGAGGGCCCCGCCGCCCCGCGGGCCCACGTTGTTCAGGTCCGCGACGTCACTCTTGAGCAGCTCCTTGTACTCGTCGATGAGCGGGAGCGGCCACATCCGCTCCCCCGCGGCCTCCGCGGCCGCCAGCACGCGGTCGGCCAGGGGCTTGTCGCTCCACATGACGCCGGAGCAGAGATTGCCGAGCGCCACCACGACCGCGGCCGTCAGCGTGGCCAGGTCGATGAGCTCCTGCGGCTCGACTTCCTTGGCGGCGTAGGCCAGCGCGTCGGCCAGGGTGAGCCGGCCCTCCGCGTCGGTGTTGCCGATCTCGATGGTCGTGCCGTTCATCGCGCGGACGATGTCCCCGGGACGCTGGGCGGTGCCCGACGGCATGTTCTCGGTGGCCGCGATGATCCCGTGCACCTCCAGCGGGAGTGCGAGGGCGGGAAGGGATCGCATGATCGCCAGGACGGCCGCCGCCCCCGACATGTCGTCCTTCATCGTCCGCATGCCGTCGGCGGTCTTGAGGTCGAGGCCGCCCGAGTCGAAGGTGATTCCCTTCCCGACGATGGCAATTTTCCGGCGCCCCCGCCCGCGGGGGGTGTACGTCAGATGGATGAACTTCGGCGGCTCCTGACTCCCCTGCGCCACCCCAAGGTAGGCGCCCATCCCCAGCTTCTGGCAGTCGGCCCGCTCATAGACCTTGAGCCGGAGCCGCCCGTCCTTCGCGATCTCCGCCGCGACCTTCGCGAGATGCGTCGGGGTCACCCGGTTGGCCGGCTCGTTGACGAGGTCCCGCGCGAAGCACGCCGCGCCGGCGAAGAGCTCTCCCAGCCTCAGGCCGTTCTTGATCGCCGCCTCCTGGCGGCGCTGGGGATCCACGACGCGCAGTTCCTCGACAGCTTTCTCGTTCTTCTCGCGTTTGTAGCGGTCGAAGGTGTACGCCCCGAGGAGGGCGCCCTCGGCCAGCGCCTGAGCGCTCACCTTCGGAGAGAGGTCGTCGACCAGGAGCGCCGTCGAGACGACCTTCGCGCCCAGGTCGCGGGACCGCCTGACGGCGGCGGCGACGGCCCGGCGCACCCGCTCGGCGTCCAGCTCCTTCCGCCGCCCCAGCCCCACGACGAGGACGCGCCTGGCAGGAAGACGGCCCGCCGTGTGGACGTAGGCGATCTGCTCGGGCTTTCCCACGAACTTCTCGGTCCTCAGCACCTCGGACAGGAGTCCCTTGAGCGCACGGTCCAGAGCCGCAACGGGGGGCGACAGCCGCTTCTCCTCGGCGTAGCCGCCCACGACGAGCACATCGCCGTCGGCCTCGACCAGCGGGCGGGCCACAAACGACAGCTTCATTCCCCGATGCCTCCTTCGCTGACTCGAACGGCTTGGGCCACCATAGCGGCCAGCCCCTCCGTCGTCTCGTACCGGCCGAGCTCCCCGATGGGGACCCAGCGCGCCTCGGCGGCGTCGCTCCCCGGGCGCAAATCCCCCGAGACCGGCACGGCTGCGTAGTCTACGAGCACGTAGTGGTAGCGAATCCGCTCGTCCGGATCCCTGATGACGCGATCGACGACGCCGGCGAGGCCCAGAAGGCGCACCGTCAGGCCGCACTCCTCGGCCACCTCGCGCACCGCGGCCGCCTCCGTGGGCTCGCCGAGGTTGACCAGGCCGCCGGGGATGCTCCACTTCCCCTCAGCCGGAGGATGATTGCGCCGGACCAGCAGGACGCGGCCGTCCTTCAGCACGACCGCGCCCACGCCGACCCTCGGGGCCTCCGGATACTCGCGCGAGTCGGACATCACCCGGCCAAAGACAAGGAAATCAGTATAGACCGCATCTATCTTGCGTCCAAGTACTTCTGGAGATCTCGGTAGAAGTTCTCGTGTGGCCCGACGTCCAGGACCTCGATCAAGTCACGTTTCTCATCAAACTGATACGCGAGGAGAAGGGGCAGAGGACCGACCTTGAATTTCACGACTCGCACGCCCCTCAGCGCTCCGACCTTCGGTTCGCCCGAGAGGGGATCCCGAAGGATACCCCTGACGGCTTCATCCACCTTGAGCTGGGCGACTTGGGGGAGGCGGCGCTTCGACTTTGCGAAGCGGGGGGCCTGGAGGACTTGTCTCGCGGGGGAGGGAGTCTGTTTCGGGTCAGGCACTTGGATCCTGGAGCACGCCCCAGTGGTAGGGCTGCCCCAGCCCAGCCTTCAGCTCCTCACGGGCCTCCAGGATCCCCTCGATCATGGAAAGCGGCAGGTCGGGATTGTCTTTGGCGATGAGGCCGAGCCGGGCGTAGTACTTGAGTTGGCCAGAGATCGAGCGTCTCTCCGCGCTGGCGCGGGCTGCGATCGCCCGATAAAAGGCCATCTCTTCCCGTCCGAAGCGAACCGGAATGGGCGGTGCAACCCGCTTGCCCTTCTTGGAAGCCATCTTGTCTACAATGTAGACACAGCGCCTGCGTTTGTCAAGTCCGGCTCACTGGATCACGTGGTCGGCGCGGATCACCCGCTGGGCGCGAGGAATCTGCGCATTGCGTCTGCCTCCCGGTCTCGGCCTTCAGCCGGTGGAGGCGGGCGCGACGGAACTCACGTCGGTGAGCGACTGGGCGTTCACCGTCCAGGCGTCGGTATCGTACTTCTCGCGGATGAGGCCGGCCATGAGGGCTTCCTCGTCGCGGGTGAGGCCGCCGGGAGCGAGGTCGAGGCCGTGGGTCTCGCTGAGGCCGGCGACGAGGGCCTGGACGACCTCGTCGAACGTGGGGCGGCGACCCAGCATCTGCTCGAGCGTCGTCATTTCCGACAGCGGATCGCCCTCATGGGGGAAGAGGAGGCGGAGGCGAGCCACGTCGGCCCCGAGGAGGACCGAGCCGTGCTGGAGGAACGCGCCGCCCTGACGGCGCTGGGCGCTCCCGACCAGCTTTTTCCCGGCCACCTCAACCTCATAGGAACCGGTGCGGGCGAAGCAGAAGGCCGGCATCGCCGACGGGTCCGAAGGCTTCACGGGGACCATCTCGGCGGGAACGCCCACGCGCCGGAGCCCGGCCGTCAGTCCCGCACCGATCCAGCGGTACGTCTCCAGCAGGTCGCCGCTGCCGTCGAAGTCCCCCGCGCGGGCCACGACGCTGTAGGTCACCTCACGCTCCAGGCTGTCGTGGTAGATCGCGCTTCCGCCGGTGGGCCGGCGGACGAGCCCCACACCGAGCTTCCGGCAGGCTTCCACGTTGATCGCCGCGTCCAGGCGCTGGCCGTAGCCGAGGGAAACCGTCGGCGGATCCCAGGAGAAGAAGCGGAGGGTCGGCGGCGCGATCTCCTGGATCCTCGCCTGGAGGATCGCCTCGTCCAGGGCCATGTTCGTCGCCCCGTCGAGAGGCGCAGTCACCAGGAGCCGCCACCGCGTGTCAGACACGGGTGTCAGACACCGCGGGAGCGCGTCCGGGCTTCCAGCGGAGGTCGGGCTGGCGGGCGGCCAGGGTCTGATCAAGACGGCGCACCGACGTCGTCACGGGCGCGTCGTGGATCACCTGAGGGGTGGACTCGGCCTCCCGCGCGATCTGGATCATGGCGTCGCAGAAGGCGTCGAGCGTCTCCTTGGACTCGGTCTCCGTGGGCTCGATCATCAGCGCCTCCTCCACGACCAGGGGGAAATACGTGGAGGGAGCGTAGAAGCCCAGATCCAGGAGCCGCTTCGCTACGTCCATGGCGGCGATGCCGAGCTTCTTCTGCCGGCGCGCCGAGAAGACGCACTCGTGCATGCAGGGGCCGGGGTACGGCAGGTCGTAGTGAGGCTCGAGGCGCTTCATCAGGTAGTTGGCATTCAGGATCGCGTTGTCGGCCACCGCGCGGAGGCCGTCGGGCCCCATGGTGCGGATGTAGGTGTAGGCGCGGACGAGCATCCCGAAATTTCCCCAGAACGCCTGGACCTTCCCGATGGACTGGGGCCGCTTCCAGTCCAACTCATAGCCGTCGTCGCTCTTGGTCACCACGGGCGTCGGGAGGAACGGCTCGAGGTGCGCCTTCACGCCCACCGGCCCGGCGCCGGGGCCGCCGCCGCCGTGGGGCGTGGTGAAGGTCTTGTGGAGATTGAAGTGGCAGACGTCACACCCGAGGTCGCCGGGGCGCGTGATCCCCAGGATCGCGTTCAGGTTGGCGCCGTCCATGTACACCTGCGCTCCACGAGCGTGGCACAGCTCGCTGATCTCGAGGATCCTCGGCTCGAAGAGACCGAGGGTGTTCGGCACCGTGATCATGAGGGCGGCCACTTCTTGATCGAGGTTCCGCTCGAGGTCGGCGAGGTCCACGCCGCCCTCGGCGTCGGACTTCAACTGGACGACGCGGTAGCCGGCGATGGCCGTCGAGGCCGGGTTGGTTCCGTGGGCCGAGTCCGGCACCAGCACCTTGGTGCGCCGCTCCCCCCGGGCCAGGTGGTAGGCCCTGATCATCAGCACACCGGCCAGCTCGCCCTGGGCGCCGGCGGCCGGCTGGAGCGAGACGGCATCCATGCCCGCGATCTCAGCCAGGTCCCGGCCGAGCTCCCACATCAGTTGAAGGGCTCCCTGGGAGTGCGCCTCCGGGGTCAGCGGATGAAGCCGCGCGAAGCCTCCGAGCCGCGCCATGTCCTCGTTGAGCTTCGGGTTGTACTTCATCGTGCAGGAGCCGAGGGGGTAGAAGTGGGTGTCCACCCCGTAGTTCAGCTGGGAGAGGCGTGAATAGTGGCGGACCACGTCGAGCTCGGACACCTCCGGCAGCTCGGGAGCCGACGCGCGCAGATGTTTCGCGGGAAGGAGCGCCTTGGGATCGGCGTTGGGGACATCGGGAGCCGGCAGCGAGTAACCGACGCGGCCGGGGGCGGAGAGCTCGAAGATCAGCTTGTCGTATCCGGTCATTGTCGTTCCCTCATGCGACGGCCTGGGAGAGCGCCTGAACGAAGGCGTCGATCTCCTGACGGGTGCGCTTCTCCGTCACTGCCACCAGCAGACAGTCCTTCAGCGCCCGGTCGTACGGCTTGAGCGGGATCCCCGCCAGGATCTTCTCCTTCGCCAGGCGCTTCACCACGCGCTCGGGCGACTTCGGGAGCCGGAGGACGAACTCCTTGAAGAAGGGGGCTGCGAAGGGGAGCCCGACTCCGGGGATCTTGCTGAGCGATTCAGCCGCGTAGTGGGCCTTCGCCAGCGCCAGCTCGCCGACCTTGCGGAGCCCCTGCTTGCCCAGGAGCGCCACATGGATCGTCGCCATGAGGGCGCAGAGGGCGACGTTGGTGCAGATGTTGGACGTCGCCTTCTCCCGCCGGATGTGCTGCTCGCGCGTCTGGAGCGTCAGGACGAACCCGCGCGTGCCGTCGCGGTCCACCGTCGCCCCGACCAGGCGCCCCGGCATGCGGCGGACCAGGTCCGTCCTGGTCGCGAGGACTCCCAGGTTCGGGCCGCCGTACGACAGCGGAACGCCCAACCCCTGTCCCTCGCCCACGACGATGTCGACGCCCAGGGCGCCCGGTGGGGTCAGGAGACCGAGTGAGACAGGGTCGGTGGCCACGATCATCAGCGCGCCGCCCTCGTGGCAGATGCCGGCCGCCGCTTGAACGTCCTCCAGGCACCCGAAGAAGTTCGGGTGCTGGACGATGACCGCCGCGGTCTTCCCAGACACGGCCTTCTTGAGCGCTCCCAGGTCCGTCGTCCCGTCGGCGAGGGGGACCTCCTTCACCCTGAGGTTCGGCCCTTCCGCGTACGTGGCCACGACCCCGCGGTAGAGGGGATTCACGCCACGGGAGATGACGAGCTGCTCCCGCCCGTCGGTAGCGGAATGGGCCATCAGCGCCGCCTCGGCCAGCGACGAGGCGCCGTCGTAGAGCGAGGCGTTGGCCACATCCATCCCCGTCAGCTCGGCGATCATGGTCTGGTACTCGTAGATGGTCCGGAGCGTCCCCTGGCTCGCCTCGGGCTGGTACGGCGTGTAGGCGGTGAGGAACTCGCCGCGCGAGATCAGGTGGTTGATGGGGCTCGGGACGTAGTGGTCGTAGGCGCCCCCGCCCAGGAAGCAGACGTGGTCGTCGGCGTCGGCGTTCAGGGCCGCGAGGGCGCGCAGATGGACGACCAGCTCCGTCTCGGAAAGCGCGGCGGGAAGGTTGAGAGGTCGGCTGAGCCGCGCCTTGGAGGGAATCGGCGAGAGGAGATCCTCGATGCTCGACGCGCCGATAGACCGGAGCATCTCCTTCTGCTGGGCCGGGGTGTTGGGGAGGTAGCGCATCTCAGTGCCCGCCCTTGGCGAGGAACTCCTCGTACTGCTGGGCGGTGAGGAGCGCGTCCGCCTGCTGGGGACTCGAGATCTCGATGACGAGCATCCAGCCCTTCCCGTAGGGATCCTGGTTGACGAGCTCGGGCTTCTTGACGAGCTCGGCGTTGACCTCCGCCACCTCCCCCGACAGCGGCGCGAAGAGGTCCGAGACCGCCTTGACCGATTCGACGACCCCGAACGCCTGCATCTGGGAGACCTTGGTGCCGACCTTCGGCAGCTCGATGAAGACCACGTCCCCCAGCTGCTCCTGCGCGTAGACCGTGATCCCCACCCGCGCCCGGTTCCCCTCCACCCGCGCCCACTCGTGCTCCTTGGTGTACTTGAGGTCCGTCGGATAGTTCGCCATGCCCCTCACCCTGCCCTCTCCCCTCAGGGGAAAGGGGATTGTCAAGCCTTCTTGACCTTGGATGGATAGAGTGGCGTCTGCACCACCTTGGCCCGCTGCCCCTTGCCGCGCACTTCCACCTCGAACTCCTCGCCCACCCCGGAGCAGTCAGTCGGCACGTACCCCATTCCGATGTATTTGTCCACCTGCGGCCCGTAGGAGCCCGAGGTCACGACGCCGATCTCGGCGCCGTCCTTCAGAATGCGGTAGCCGTGCCGCGCCACGGCCCGGTCCACCATCTCGAAGCCGACCAGCTTCCGGCGCGGCCCCTCGGTCTTGGCTTTCGCGATGGGGGCCCGGCCGATGAACTCCCCCTTGGCGAGCTTCACGACCCAGCCGAGCCCGGCCTCGATGGGATTGGTGGTCTGGTCGATGTCGTTGCCGTAGAGGGCGTACTTCATCTCCAGCCTCAGCGTGTCCCGCGCCCCGAGCCCGACAGGCATGATGCCGTCGGCCTTGCCCGCGTCCATGAGGGCGTCCCAGAGACTCATGGCCTGGCTGGCGTCCACGTAGAGCTCGAAGCCGTCCTCGCCCGTGTAGCCCGTGCGGGAAACGATGGAGGCGACGCCCGCCACGTGACCCCTCGCAAACCGGTAGTAGCCGATGCCCGTCAGGTCCACGTCGGCCAGGCGGCCCACGAGCGCCTCGGCCCGGGGCCCCTGCACCGCGAGGAGCGCCGTCTCGGCGGAGACGTTCTTCCAGCGGGCATCGCTGCGGCCGTGGTCGGTCACCCAGGCCCAGTCCTTGTCGATGTTGGAAGCGTTGACGGTCAGCATGAACCGATCGTCGGCGAGGCGGTAGAGCGTGAGATCGTCCACGATGCCGCCGTCCGGGTAGCAGAGCAGCGAGTACTGGACCTGCCCCGGGGCGAGGGCGCCCACGTCGTTGGTGGTGAGGCGCTGGAGGACCGCGAAGGCCCCCGGCCCTGCGATCTCGAACTCCCCCATGTGGCTGACGTCGAAGAGGCCGACGGCGCTGCGGACCGTCCGGTGCTCCTCCACGATCCCCGCGTACTGGACCGGCATCTCCCATCCCCCGAAGGGAACCATCCGGGCGCCCGCCTTGACGTGGACGGCATGGAGCGGGGTGCGCTTGAGCGCCTCAGCCAAGGCACTTCTCCAGGGGGACCGGTCGCTCGTTGACCGACTCGGCGACGCCGGGGTGGACGATCTTCCCGTTCCACACGTTGACCCCGTTCGCCAGCGCGGGATTGTCCCTCACCGCCCGCGCCAGACCCTTGGTCGCCAGCTCCAGCACGAACGGGAGCGTCGCGTTGGTGAGGGCGAAGGTCGAGGTGCGCGGCACGAGGGCGGGCATGTTGGCGACGCCGTAGTGGACCACGCCAGAGAGGGTGTGCACGGGCTCGAAGAGCGTCGTGGGGCGGGTCGTCGCCACGCACCCGCCCTGGTCCACCGCCACGTCCACGATGACCGCGCCCTCCTTCATCGTCTGCACCATCGTCTCGGTGACCAGCACCGGCGCCTTGGCTCCCGCCACAAGCACCGCACCGATCAAGAGATCCGCGCGCTGCACAACCTGGGCCACGTTGAAGCTGTTGGAAACCAGGGTGACGACCTGGCCGTGGAACAGGTCGTCCACGTGGCGCAGGCGGTCCAGGTTGATGTCCAGGATCGAGACATCCGCCCCGAGCCCCACCGCGATCTTCGCGGCGTTGAGGCCGACGGTCCCGGCCCCGAGGATCACCACGTTGCCGCGCGGCAC
>JACPSW010000021.1 GCA_016193045.1 Candidatus Rokuibacteriota bacterium
ATCGTGGACGAGTTGGCCGACCTCATGATGGCCTCGGCCGGGGAGGTCCAGAACTCACTGGTGCGCCTCGCCCAGGTGGCGCGCGCCGTCGGCATCCACCTGATCATCGCGACCCAGCGTCCTTCGGTGGACGTCATTACCGGGCTCATCAAGGCCAACTTCCCGGCGCGGATCGCCTTCCAGGTGGCCTCCAAGGTGGACTCGCGCACGATCCTCGACGGCAACGGCGCCGAAACGCTCCTCGGGCGCGGGGACATGCTCTTCGTCCCGCCGGGGGCCTCGCGCCCCGTCCGCGTCCACGGCTCGTTGGTGGCCGAGGAGGAGACCAAGGCCGTCTGCGATTTTCTACGGAAGCAGGGGGGTGCCGCCTACGAAGAGTTCGCGCCGGCCGGCGAAGAGGCCGCGGGCGAGGCCGCCGCTGTTGCGGAGCGCGACGACCTCTACTGGGACGCCGTTCAGCTCGTGATCTCTCAGCGCCAAGCGTCCATTTCATTCCTCCAGCGGCGCCTCAGGCTCGGCTACCCCAAGGCCGCGCGCTTCATCGACATGATGGAGCAGGACCGGATCATCGGCGCCGGCGACGGGGCCAAACCCCGGGAGGTGCTGGTCGGCCCCGACTTCCTGGCGAAGCGGGCCCGGTGATCCGTGCCTGGCGTCGCCGGCGTCGCGCTGATTGTCGTCCTCGCGCTCCTTCCGGCGCCCTCCGTGGCCCAGTCGCTCGAGGCCGTGGTGGCGGGGGTGGAGGGGGCCTACGCCCGGCTCGCCGACCTCAAGGCCGAGTTCACCCAGCAGGCGTTCAACAAGAGCCTCGGCCAGACCATCGCGGCAGAGGGGACCGTGTACCTGAAGCGGCCGGGGAAGATGCGCTGGGAGTACCGCGCGCCCTCGCCGCAGCAGATCGTCTCCGACGGCCAGTCGCTCTGGGTGTATACCCCGGACCTGAACCAGGTGAACGTGGGCGAGGCGCCGCGGGCGCTGGCGGGGCCGGCGGGCAGTTTTCTCGCGGGCCTGGGCAAGGTGAGCGCAGAGTTCACGGTGCGCTTCCTGAATCCCGCCAATAAGACCGACGAGGCCGGCAATCTCGTCCTCGACCTCACGCCCAGGCGCCCGACTCCGGTGCTCACGCGCCTGATCCTCTCCGTGGATCCCCGGGAGTTCCTGGCCCGCAAGGCGGTCCTGTACGACCAGTTCGACAACACCGTGACGATGGTCTTCACGCGGGTCACGGTGAACCCTGGCCTGGCGGACCGGCTCTTCACCTTCACGCCCCCGAAGGGGGTGGCCGTGGTCCCGCTCGAGCCCCTCAGGTAAGCTGATGGCGCAGGAGAATTCGTTCGACATCGCCTGCAAGCTGGACATGCAGGAGGTCGCCAACGCGCTCGACCAGACGCGGCGGGAGATCGCCACGCGCTACGACCTCAAAGGCTCGAAGTGCGAGGTGACGCTGGAGAAGACCGACCTCACGATGCTGGCGCCCGACGAGATGAAGCTCAAGGCGGTGGTGGACATCCTCCAGTCCAAGCTCCACCGCCGGGGCGTGCCGCTGAAGGCCCTCTCCTACGGCAAGGTGGAGCAGGCCGCGGGCGGCGCGCTCCGACAGAAAATCGCCCTCCAGCAGGGGATCCCGATCGAGAAGGCGCGCGAGATCGTGAAGCTGATCAAGGACACGAAGCTCAAGGTCCAGGCGGCGATCCAGGAGGACCAGGTGCGGGTGTCGGGCAAGAACCGGGACGACCTCCAGGCCGTCATCGCGATGCTCCGCGACAAGGACCTGGGCATCGCGCTCCAGTTCATCAACTACCGCTCCACCTGAATGTAGAACGACCCCGTCGCCAGCGCGACGAGCCGGTCCTGGTCATCGTAGACCCTGCCCTCGAGCACGCCGATCCGCCTGGTTCGCTCGACCACCCGCGCCTCGGCCCTGAGCGTACCGCCCGAGACCGGGGCCAGGTAGTTGATCTTGATCTCCAGCGTCGCGCACCGCTCGCCGGGATCGAGCCCTCGGGCCAGGGCGGCGCCCATCGCGTAATCGGCTAGGCTGTACACCACGCCGCCGTGCACCAGGCCGTAGGGGTTCATGTGGTCGGGGCGCACGCCGAGAAGAAACTGCCAGCCGCCCTTGCCCGTCCGCTTGCGCCGGACTCCGAGGAGGCGGGCGAGCGGCCCCATTCCCCGGTCCTTCCGCTTCTTCTTCATCTTCATCGCGCCGCCAGCATAGCATGTGCGTCTGGCGGGGATCCCCGGCTCGCTCGGACGGACTCGCCTCGACGCCCTGGGCTCGCTCGGGCGCCTTCCGCTGGCCCCCCCATCCCCCCGAGGCGGGGGGCAGTCCTCGCACCCCAACCCGGTTGGGGCGCTCGGAGCGCTCCAGCGCCCTGCGCTTCGCCCGGCGCTACGGCTCGTCCTGACTTCGCTCGGCCGGGAACCCCCGCCCGACGGCCGGCCTTCACGAAGGCGATGGTATAATGGCGCCCTGCCATGAAGGTGCATCTGACGACGCTGGGCTGCCCCAAGAACCAGGTGGATTCCGAGCTCATGCTCGGCATGCTCGCCCGCGCGGGCGTCGAGGTCGCCGCGGCGCCGGCCGAGGCGGACTGCCTCGTCGTCAACACCTGCGCCTTCATCGACCGCGCCCGCGAGGAATCGGTCGGCACGATCCTCGAGCTGGCCCGGCTCAAGGAAGAGGGGGGTACCCGGTCCCTCATCGTCACCGGGTGCCTGTCGCAGCGTTACGGCCGGGAGCTCCTGGCGGAGCTGCCCGAGGTGGACGCGATCCTCGGCACCGGCGAGCTCGGGCGCATCGTCGAGCTGGTCGCCCAGGCCCGAGGGCGCAAAGACTGGGTCCAGAGCGCGCCGCCCGGCTATCTCTACGACGCGGCCACGCCGCGCCTCCTGGCCTCCCCCGCTCCCTACGCCTACGTCAAGATCGCCGAGGGGTGCGACATGGGGTGCGCCTTCTGCGCGATTCCTCAGTTCCGAGGCGACCACCGGAGCCGGCCGCTCCCCGACATCGTGGCCGAGGTCGAACGGCTGGCGGCGCGCGGAATCCAGGAGGCGATCCTCGTCTCCCAGGACACGCTCGCCTACGGGAGGGACCTTCCCGGCAACGGCGACGTCGGCGACCTGCTCCTGGCGCTCTCCGACACGCCTGTCCCGTGGATCCGTCCCATGTACCTTCACCCGGCCCACGTCAACGACCGGCTCGTCGCCAAATGGCGGCGGGCGCGCGTGCTCCCGTACCTCGACATGCCGATCCAGCACGCCGACGACGAGATCCTGCGCCGGATGCGGCGCGGCGTCACGGCGCGCCGGATGAGGGAGATCTTCGAGGCGTTCCGCGCGGCTATTCCAGGGGTGACAGTCCGCACCACCGTGCTCGTCGGCTTTCCGGCGGAGAGCGAGGCCCACTTCCAGAACTTGCTCGACTTCGTCGAGGACGTCGGCTTCGACCGCCTCGGCGTTTTCACCTACTCGCTGGAGGAGGGGACGGCGGCGGCGACCATGGTCGACCAGGTGCCGGCCGAGGTGATGGCCGAGCGGGCGCGGATCGTTCAGGACGCTCAGGACCGGATCGCCTGGGAGCGGCAGAAGAATCTGTACGGGACCGTTCAGACCGTCCTGGTGGACGGGCCGAGCGAGGATCCCGCGTTCCCATGGGAGGGGCGCATGGCGGGGCAGGCGCCCGAGATCGATGGGGTCGTGTACCTGCGCGACCGCTCGCTCACCCCCGGCTGCTTCGCCCGGGTCCGCATCGTCGAGGTAGAAGGATACGAGCTGGTCGGCGAGCCGGCTGACTGACCGCCTCGCCTTCGCGATCGCCACGGCGGGCGGCGCGGGACTGGCACCCGTCGCTCCCGGGACGGCGGGGAGTCTCTTCGCCGCCTTTCTCCTCTGGCTCATCCCGTTTTCGACCATCTCCCTTGGTGCTACGCTGATCGGTGTCACGCTCGTTGGGATCTGGGCGGGGGGACGGATCGAACGCCTCTCCGGTCGAACGGACCCTGGGTTGATCGTGATCGACGAGGTGGCCGGGATGATGCTCTCGGTGCTCACCCTGCCTCGGACGGTGGGGGTCCTGCTCGTGGCCTTTTTCTGCTTCAGGGCCCTCGACATCGTCAAACCGTTTCCCGCGAGGGAGGCCCAGTCGCTGCCGGGCGGCCTGGGAGTCATGGTGGACGACCTGATCGCCGGGGCGTACACGCTCCTCCTCCTGGTCGCGAGCCGCGCCTTGTTCGGATGGCCGCAGTGACCCGCGCACTTCTGGTCGCCACAGCCGCTCTCGGCACCGCCTCGGTCGCGCTCATGATCGTCGCCGTTGCGCCTCCGGCCCAGGAGGCGCTCGCCCTCGCCAAGCGCCCATTTCGGATCGGCGCCATTCACGCCGCGTTCGCGCCGAATCACCCGGCTTTCGAGGGCCTCAAGGCCGGGCTCAAGGAATTGGGTCTCGAGGAAGGCCGCGACGTGACCTTCGACAACCGGTTCACCGAGGGCAGATTCGAGGTCATGCCAGGGATGGCGGCCGAGCTGGTCACGGCGGGTGTGGACCTCATCTTCGCAGTCGGCGAGGCCGCGACCCGGGCGGCCATGGCGTCCACGCCGAAGATTCCCGTCGTGTTCACGGTGGTAGGCGACCCGGTGGCGGCCGGGGTCGTCGCCGAGATCGCCCGCCCCGGCGGGAACGTCACCGGGGTGTCGAGCCTCTATACGGAGCTCGTCGCCAAGCGACTCGAGATTCTCAAGACCCTCTTCCCGGCCCTCCGCCGGGTCTGGGCCCTCTATTATCCCGCCGACGCGTCGGAGCAGGAGGCCGTTCGCAGGGCCCAGGAAGCGGCGCCCCTCCTGAAGCTCGAGGTGGTGGCGCGTCCGGTGCGGACACCGGCGGAGCTGGCTGGCGCGCTCAAGTCTCTCCGGCCGGGGGACGGGCTCCTGGCGCCGAGCTCCCCGGCGCTGGACATCCCGGGGCAGATCGCCGAGCGGACAACGCGCGTCCCGTCCGTGTTCCCAGCGGTCTTCTGGGTCCGTCACGGCGTCCTCGTGTCGTACGGCTCGGACTACTTTGCCGAAGGGCGCCAGGCCGCGCGGCTCGTGGCCAAGCTACTCCGGGGCGCCCGGCCCCGGGATCTGCCCGTGGAGGGTTCCAACACGATCGAGCTCGGCATCAACCTCAAGACGGCGAAGACCCTCGGCCTCGCGATCCCCCAGACGCTGCGCCTGCGCGCAAACCACCTGGTCGAATGAGCCATCCTACGCCGACTGCCGTGTCGTCCCGGTCCGTGCTCGCACTGGTTCGAGCGCCGGCTTTGCCGGCGCAATCTATCCTGGGGGGAGGAATCGGAAGGGGGGCAGAGCCCCCCTCCGAGCAAAAATGAGCGGGGTGCTGATCCTGAGCGTGAGCGCGGGACAGCTCGCCGGCCCGAGCGACGAGGCGGGCCAGCAGGTCGCCCGGGCGCTCCTGGGCCACGGGCTCCCGGTGGCCTCCCGCCAGGTCGTGGACGAGGACGAGGCCGCCGTGGAGGCGGCGCTGCGCGCGGGTGTCGGCGCCTACGGGCTGATCGTGATCCTGGGCGGCGGGGGAGGCTCGGCGGGCGAGATCGTCCGCCGGGTGCTGGCCCGCGTCACCGGCGCGCGGCTCATTCTGAACGAGCGGCTCCTGGCGACGCTGGAGGCCGGCCACGCCCGCCGGGAGCGCCCGATGCCGCGCCGGGAAGAGCGGCTGGCGCTCCTCCCCCAGGGCGCGGTCCTCTGGTCGATGGAGCGCGGGGAGCCTGGATGGGTCCTGGAGACCGAGCGCTCGGCCGTCGTCGTGCTTCCCGCGGCCTCGCCCGCGCTCGCCGACCTGCTGTCCCGTCACCTCCTGCCGTACGCCCACGCGCGGCTGGGCCGGGAGGGAGTCCTGCTGCGAACGCTCAAGACCGCCGGGCTCGCGGCGTCGGACGTCGAAGAGCGCATCGGTCCGTGGCTCGGCGCCGAGGGGGGGGTGGCGGTGGGCTGCGTGCCCGTGGACGGGGAGGTCTGGGTGCGGCTCTCCGCGCGGGCGGCTTCGTTTCCCCTCGCGGAGGCGGCGCTCAGAGAGGTGGAGGCCCCGGTGCTGGAGGCGCTGGGCGCGGACTGTTATGGGCGGGACCAGGAGACGCTCGAGGGCGTGGTGGGGAGATTGCTCGTCGAGCGGCGCCTGACGCTCTCGGTGGCGGAGTCGTGCACCGGCGGCCTGCTCGCGCATCGGATCACCAACGTGCCGGGGTCCTCCGCCTACTTCGAGCGCGGTGTCGTGGCCTACAGCAATCAGGCCAAGGAGGATCTGCTGGGCGTCCCCCGCGCGCTCCTCGTCGCCCACGGCGCGGTGAGCGCGCCGGTTGCCGAGGCCATGGCGCGGGGGATCTGCCGGGCCGGCAACACGCCGCTCGGGCTGTCGATCACCGGCATTGCGGGCCCGGAGGGCGGCACGGCCGCCAAGCCCGTGGGGACGGTGTTCATCGCGCTCGCTCATCCCGGCGGAGGAGAGTCGCGCAAGTTCGTCTTCGCCGGCGGGCGGGAGTCCATCAAGTGGCAGTCGGCCCAGATGGCGCTGGATCTGCTCCGGCGCTGGCTGCTCCGGGACAAGCCGCGCCGAGACTGATGGAGCGGATCCGGTCGTTCGTGGCGATTCTCCTGAATGACGAGGTGCGGGCCGCCATCGCCGCCGAGGTCGCCCGCCTCCGGCCGCTGGCGCCCCGCGTCGGCTGGATCGCGGAGCCGAACCTCCACCTGACGCTGAAGTTCCTGGGCGAGCTGCTCCCGGACGCCCTGGAGCGGGTGAAGGACGGGCTCGCTGAAGCGGTGACGGGCGCGACCCCCTTTTCGTTGCGCTTTCAAGGCCTGGGAGCGTTTCCGGGGATGGCGCGGCCGCGGGTGCTCTGGGTTGGTGTCGCCGAGGGCGGCCAAGCCGCCCAGGCGCTCCAGGCTCGGGTGGAGGCGGCGCTCGGCCGGCGCGGGTTCCCCCGCGACGACCGGCCGTTTTCGCCCCACCTCACGCTCGGCCGAGTGCGCGAGCCGCGTGGGCTCGCCGGGCTCCAGCAGGCCATGGCGCGCGACGCGCGGATGGACTTCGGCCGGCTGGAGGTGCGCGCCCTTTCCCTCATGCGGAGCGATCTTTCCCCGGGGGGTTCCCGCTACACCGAGCTCGCCAATTTTCCGCTCTCCTAAGCCGATCTTTCGCGCTTGACACCTACCGGAGCCGGCCTTATCGTCTCCGCACAACCTGACCGTGTCGTCATGAGAAGTGTTTCCAACAGGAGGCAAGTTATGACAAAAATGATCAGATGCGCCGATTTGATGCCCGGCTGCAACGCCGTCGTCGAGGGGAAGGACGTGGCCGAAGTCATGGCAAGGGCGGCGGAGCATGCCAAGAAAGACCATGGCCTCACGACCATCCCGCCCGAGATGCTCCCCAAAGTCCAGGCCGTCATCAAGGACAAATAGCCCCGCCGTCGAACCCCCGAAGAGGCGGTAATGCCCCTGGCCTTTCGCGCTCAGGGTCTGCTCGCCCTCGCGGCACTCGTGCTGTCCGCCTGCGCCACGACCAGTCCGCGCGTCCCCTCTTCCGAGGTCGAGGCTCTCGAGAAAGTCCTTCGCGCGCGCTCGGCCCGCCATCTGATCGCCCAGAGCCTCCGGCTGGAAGCGGTGGGAGTGCGGCTGCTCCGAGCGTTGCCCGATGCGGATCCCGATCGGCACGTCCCGTATCTCGGCCTGATCGTAGATGACGCGACGGACACCCTGGCGGATGCCCTCGGGATAGAAAAGCGCGAAGGGGTGGTGGTGCTCGGGGTGGTGCCGGGGGGGCCTGCCGAGCGGGGGGGTATCGAAGCCGGAGATTACGTGGAGCGGCTCGGCCCCCTGGTCATCTCGACCGCCCAGGACCTGGCCGCGCTCGACGAGCTGGAGGTGAACCGCCCGATTCCCGTGCTGATCCGCCGGGGTGAGCTGCCGGTGACGGCCGTGCTGGAGCCGGAGTACCTGCCGTGGAACGTGGCGTTCAAGATCGTCCAGGACGACCTCGTGAACGCCTATTCGGCCCCTGCGGCAGTGACGCTCACGACCGGCATGCTCCGGTTCCTCCGCTCGGACGACGAGCTCGCGGTGGTGGTCAGCCACGAGTTGGCCCACATCACGCGCGCCCACGCCATCGGGAAGATGGGGCTGGCGGTGCCGACCACCGTCCTGAGCGTGGTGGCGGCGATCGTCGTCCCGGGGAGCCAGCGGCTCGTCTCGACGGTCGTCGAAAAGGTCGTCGCGAACGTCATCCGCGGCGCGCTGACCAAGGTGGACTGGGACATGGAGCGCGAGGCGGACGTCGTCGGCTTCGTGTACCTGCACGCCGCCGGGTACGATCCCCGAGCGGTGACCGCCCTGTGGGAGCGCTTCGCGGTGGAGCTTCATACGGGACGGTCGTACGGGTTCATCTCCGACCACCCCCCGTCCAGCGAGCGGCTGATTCGCCTGCAGAGGCTCCTCGAAGCGCTCCGGGCCGGGGTCCCGCCACAATCGATCCTGGTCGGGGACCTGAACGAGCTCCCGCCTCCCTGACAGCCCCTCGCCTGACCGGGAACATTTTCCCGCCGTCGGGCGTTAGCGGGATGGGAACCCCTTCATGGCCAAAGCGAGCGCGATCGTGCTGGCGGCGGTGGTAATCCTCGGGGGAGGGCCAGTACGCGCCCAGAACTTCGGCACGCCCCAGGCCGAGAAGTTCTTCCGTGTCGAGTGGCAGGCCGAGCAGACCAAGAACGGCCTGCCGGCGATCCGGGGCTTCGTGTACAACGAGTATGGCACCTGGGCGGGAGACGTGCGGCTCCTGGTGGAAAGTCTGAACGCGTCCGGCCAGCCGATCAGCCGGACGCGGGGCTACGTGAACGGGGATGTGCCGCCCCGCGGGCGCCTCCCCTTCGAGGTGATCCTGCCCGCTCCCGCAGTGACTTACCGGGTGACGGTGGAGTACTTCTCCTGGCGCCACAGGGGTGGAGCCTAGCGGATCTTCAGCCGTATCGCATTCTGGACATTGACATCGCTCCGCGCTCCCGCCATAACAGGCGCACCGCGATGCCTAGAATTGACTTTCCCCGGCCTCCCCCCGTACAATGGTCTAACTCCTTGTTACATCGGCTTTTTGCCCTATTCACGGATCAGCTCGCGAGGGAGAAAAAGCATGGCTGAGGTGAAGAGCGACCGCCGTCAAGCGCTTGAGCTGGCGATCTCGCAGATCGAGAGGCAGTTCGGCAAGGGCGCTGTCATGCGCCTGGGCGCCCGCGGCGCGCTCGACGAGGTGCCGGTCATCCCCACGGGCTCGATCGCGCTCGACGTCGCCCTCGGCATCGGCGGCATCCCCCGCGGCCGCGTGACCGAGATCTTCGGCCCGGAATCCTCCGGGAAGACGACCCTCGGGCTCCACATCATCGCCGAGGCCCAGCGCCTCGGCGGGATCGCCGCCTTCGTGGACGCCGAGCACGCGCTCGATCCCGCGTACTCCAAGAACCTCGGGGTCAACACCGACGAGCTGCTGATCTCCCAGCCCGACACCGGCGAGCAGGCGCTGGAGATCACCGAGACCCTCGTCCGCTCCAACGCCGTGGACGTGATCGTCGTCGATTCGGTGGCGGCGCTGGTGCCGCGCGCCGAGCTCGACGGCGACATGGGCGACTCGCTGCCGGGCCTCCAGGCCCGGCTCATGTCCCAGGCCCTCCGGAAGCTGACGTCGGCCATCTCGCGCTCGGGGACCGCGGTGATCTTCATCAACCAGATCCGCGAGAAGATAGGGATAATGTTTGGAAACCCCGAGGTCACGCCGGGCGGCAGGGCGCTGAAGTTCTACGCCTCGATCCGGCTGGACATCCGGCGGCAGGAGGCGATCAAGTCCGGCACGGATTCGATCGGAGCGCGGACGAAGGTGAAGGTGGTCAAGAACAAGCTCTCCCCGCCGTTCCGCGAGGCCGAGTTCGACATGATCTACGGCGAGGGGATCTCGAAGGAAGGCAGCGTCCTGGACCTGGCCGTGGAGCAGGGGCTGGTGGAGAAGTCCGGCACCTGGTTCACCTTCAAGAACGAGCGGATCGGCCAGGGCCGCGAGAACGCGAAAAAGTTCCTGAAGGAGGACCCCAAGGTGCTGGCCGACCTCGAGGCCAAGGTGCGCTCCGCCCTCGGATTGAAAGCGGTGGCGGCACCCCATTAGCAGCCGGGAGGAACACGATGGAGTTTGAGCAGATTCTGAGCCAGGGCGTGGAGCGCGGCGCCTCCGACGTCCACCTGAAGCCGCGCGCCCACCCGATCCTCCGGATCCACGGGGCGCTCGAGCTCCAGCAGGACTGGGACGTCATCACCCCGGACTACATGCTGGAGCTGGCCAAGCGGCTCCTGAAGCCCCAGCGGCTCACCGCGCTCCTGGAGGAGGGGAAGGAGCAGGACCTGGCCTACACGGTGAAGAGCGTCGGCCGCTTCCGCGTCAACCTCTTCCTCGCTAAGGGGGAGGTCCACGCCTCGCTCCGGGCGATCCCCCACAAGATCCCCGCCTTCGAGGAGCTGCACCTGCCCAAGGTGCTCGAGAAGCTCGCGATGGAGCGACGCGGGATGATCCTGGTGACCGGCGTGACGGGCTCGGGCAAGTCCACGACGCTCGCCGCGATGATCGACTACATGAACCGCTACCGCAACGACCACATCATCACCATCGAAGATCCGATCGAGTTCGTGCACGAGGACAAGACGTGCGTGGTGGACCAGCGCGAGGTCGGGCAGGACACCACGGGCTTCGCCCAGGCGCTGCGCGCTGCCCTCCGCGAGGACCCGGATGTGATCCTGGTGGGCGAGATGCGCGACGCCGAGACCATGGCGGTGGCCCTGCACGCGGCCGAGACCGGCCACCTCGTCCTGTCGACGCTCCATACGCTGAACGCCACCGAGACCGTCAACCGTCTCATCGGGACTTTCCCGCCGCACCAGGAGGACCAGATCCGCGCCCAGCTCTCGGGGGTCATGCAAGGCATCATCTCCCAGCGACTCGTGATCAAGTCCGGCGGCAAGGGCCGGGTGCCCGCCGTGGAGGTGATGGTGGCCACCGGAGTCATCCGGGACTCCATCCGCGACAGGGAGAAGACGCCGGAGATCCCTGCGACCATCGCCGCCGGCCAGTCCCAGTACGGCATGCAGACCTTCGACCAGTCGCTCCTGGCCCTGTACCGGGACGACATGATCAGCCTCGAGACGGCGATGGAAGCGGCGACCAACCCGGACGACTTCGCGCTCAAGATCCGCGGCATCTTCTCGGCGGCCGAAATGACCTGGGAGGTCGCCTCCGAGGATCCCGGTAAGCCCGGGGCGCGCCCGGACCCAGGGGCCCCCGCGGCCGGCGGGTCCGCCTTCTTCAAGAAGGACAAGTAGCCGGCCTTCCGTGCCGCCCCGTAGCAAGGTTCTCGACGCGCGGGCGGCCAAGCGGGTCGCCTACGATCTCCTTTCCCGAAAGCCCTGGAGCCGCCGCGATCTGACCGTGCGGCTCCGCCGGCGGGGCGCTCCCCTCGAGGTGGCTCAGGCCGTGGTGGCGGACTTGGAGGGTCAGGGGTACGTGGACGATCGGGCCTTCGCCCGGCAGTGGGCGGAGGGGCGCTCGAGTCGCCGCAACCTGGGGAGCCTGAGACTCAGGAGCGAACTCGGGCAGAAGGGCGTGGCGCGCCCGCTCGCGGAAGCGGCCGTGCGGGAGGCCTTCCGCGACGCGAGCGAGGACGAGCGGGCCCTGGAGGCGGCCCGGCGCCGGCTCCCGGCGCTCCGGCAGAAGAACGCGGAGCGGGCCCCCGCGCGGCTCAGGGATTACCTGCTGCGTCGGGGATACCCGGCCGACGTGGTGGGGCGCGCGCTGCGCCGCCTTTTGCGCGTGGACATCGGGGAATGACGGGCGACCAGATCCGGCCGCGCTTCCTGGGCTACTTCGCCGCGAACGGCCACAGGATCGTTCCGTCTTCGCCGCTGGTCCCCGCCCAGGACCCCACGCTCCTCTTCACGAACGCCGGGATGGTCCAGTTCAAGTCCGTCTTCCTCGGCGAGGAGCGGCGCGAGTACGCCCGCGCGACGACCTGCCAGAAGTGCGTCCGGGCCGGCGGCAAGCACAACGACCTCGAGAACGTCGGCCGCACGGCCCGGCACCACACCTTCTTCGAGATGCTGGGCAACTTCTCCTTCGGCGACTACTTCAAGGCCGAGGCCATCGCGTTCGCGTGGGAGCTCCTGACAAGGGAGATGGGCCTATCCCGGGACCGGCTCTGGGCCACCGTCTTCACCGATGACGAGGAGGCCTTGGGGCTCTGGCAAACAGTCGCGGGGCTCAAACCGGAGCGGGTTCTTCGCCTGGGCGAGGCCGATAACTTCTGGGCCATGGGGGAGACCGGGCCGTGCGGCCCCTGCTCGGAGATCCACTACCACCAGGGGGATCATCTCCCGTGCGCCGAGGTGAAGGCGGGGCGGCGCTGCCTCGGCCCGGCCTGCGAGTGCGACCGGTGGCTCGAGGTCTGGAACCTGGTGTTCATGCAGTTCAACCGGGACGCCGCCGGGACCCTGACGCGGCTCCCCAAGCCCTCCATCGACACCGGGATGGGCCTCGAGCGGATCGCGGCGATCTTGCAGGGCAAGACCTCCAACTTCGAGACGGACCTCCTCTGGCCCATCCTCGAAGGGGCCGCCAAGCTCGCCCGGAAGACCTACGGGGCCTCCGAGGCCGACGACATCTCTCTGCGGGTGATCGCCGACCACGCCCGGGCGACGACCTTCCTGATGGCCGACGGCGTGTACCCGTCCAACGAGTGGCGCGGCTACGTGCTGCGCCGGATCATGCGTCGCGCCATGCGGCACGGGCGCCTGCTCGGCCTCTATGAGCCGTTTCTCTGGAAGGGAGTGGAGTGGGTCGTGACCCTGATGGCGGGGGCCTATCCCGAGCTCCGGAGGGAGCAGCCCCGCATCCAGGAGGTCGTGAAGACCGAGGAGGAGCGCTTCGCCGAGACCCTGGACACCGGGGTCGCCAAGATCCGGGAATACCTGGAGGCCAACCGGGGAGCGAAGGAGCGGGTGGCGGACGGCCGGTTTCTCTTCACCCTCTACGACACCTACGGCTTCCCGCTCGACCTCGCGCAGGAGGTCTTTCAGGAGGCCGGCTGGTCGGTGCCCCAGACGAGCCTGGACGCCTACGAATCCGAGATGGAGCGGCAGCGGGAGCGCGCCCGGGCCAGCGCCGCGTTCGGGGCGGAGGAGGAGGAATCGGCGAAGCTCTACGCCGAGCTGTCGGCCGAGATCCGGGCGCCCGAGTTCCTGGGCTACGAGTCGCTGGCCGCCCCCGCGCGGATCCTCGTCATGGTGCGCGCCGGCCGCCGGCTTCGCGAGGCCGTCGCCGGGGACGAGGTCGAGGTAATACTGGACCGAACGCCCTGCTACGCTGAATCGGGGGGCCAGATCGGCGACACGGGCCAGCTGGTCGGCCGCCAGGGCCGCGGCAGGATCCTCGACACGTACTACCGCGGGAGCGGCCTCATCGTCCACCGCGTGCGCATGGAGCAGGGGGGCCTCAGGGAAGGAGAGGACGTGGCCGTCTCGGTGGAGTCGCCCCGCCGCCAGGGGCTCCGCCTCCACCACACGGGGACCCACCTCCTCCACGCCGCGCTCAGAAAGGTGCTCGGGACCCACGTCACCCAGGCGGGCTCGCTGGTGGCCCCCGATCACTTGCGCTTCGACGTCACGCACGGGAGCCAGATCAGGGACCGGGAACTGGAGCAGGTCGAGGAGATGGTCAACGAGAAGGTGCGGGACAACCTCCGCGTGGATCCGATCCAGACCGACCTCGAGCAGGCGCTCAAGATGGGCGCGCTGGCGCTCTTCGGCGAGAAGTACGGGCAGCGCGTCCGGGTGATCAAGATCGGCGATTTCTCCACCGAGCTCTGCGGCGGCACCCACCTGGACCAGACGGGCCAGATCGGCCTCTTCAAGGTGGTCTCCGAGGGGGCCGTGGCCGCCGGCGTGCGCCGCCTCACCGCGGTGACCGGGGACGCGGCCCTCCACTACGTGGGGCGGGAGGAGTCGGCGCTCAGAGAGGCCGCCGGGCTGCTCAAGATCCCCCCGCTCGAGCTGCCCCAGCGCCTCCAGAAGCTGCTCGACGACCAGCGAGTGCTGGAAAAGCGGCTCGAGTCCCTGCAGGTGCGGCAGGCCAAGAGCAAGGCCGAGGACCTCGTGGCCGCAAAGCGCGAGACTGCGGGTGTCGCCTACATCTCCGCGCGGATCGACGGCTTGGATCAGCAGCAGCTCCGCGCAGTCGCTGACTCAGTCCGCGACCGGCTCGGCTCCGGGGTGGTCTGCCTGGGGAGCGTCAAGGACGACAAGGTGAACCTCGTCACCACCGTGACCAAGGACCTCACCCCGCGCTTCAACGCGGGCAAGCTGATCCAGGAAGTCGCCCGCGCTGTGGGCGGCGGGGGCGGCGGCCGGCCGGACCTGGCCCAGGCCGGCGGAAAGGATCCCTCCAAGCTGGACGCGGCGCTCGCCCTCGTCCAGGATTGGGTCGCCCGGTCCGCGTCCACATGATGACCCCTTCCACGGAGGGCCCGGTCGGCCGGCACCTGGCCATCCTCCGCACCGTGGCGGCGGCGGTCAGCCGCTCGCTCGATTTCGAGGAGGTGCTGGAGAAATCCCTCGCGGCCCTCACCAAGGTGACGGGGCACGAGCTCGCCTCGTTCCACCTCGTCACTCCCGACGGGCAGTCCCTCGTCCTCCGCGGTCACCGGGGCCTCTCCCCCCGGCTCCGCGACGTGAACCTGACCCTTCCCTTCGGCGAGGGGCTGATCGGCCATGCGGCGGCCCAGGGGCGCACCCTGTTGGTGGACAACGCCCTCGCCTCGCCCGACCTCCTGCCGGCCGCGCGCCCGGTGGTGGAGGCTGAGGGGATCAAGGGCTTCGTCTGCGTCCCCATCCGGGCGCGGGACCGGATCCTCGGGACGCTGTCGCTCGGGCGGCAGACGCCGGACCCGTTCTCCGAGGAGGAGGTGACCCTCCTGGAGGCGGCGGCCGACCAGATCGGCCTGGCGCTCGACAACGCGCGGCTCTACTCCGAGCTCCGGCGCCAGCTCGAGGAGCTCCGCCGCACCCAGGCCGAGCTGATCCATGCCGAGAAGCTCTCCGCCGTCGGCGAGCTGGCGGCGGGCGTCGCCCACGAGATCAACAACCCCTTGACGACGATCCTGGGCGAGATCCAGCTCCTCCTCCTGAGCAACCTCGGCAAGGAGCTGAAGGAGCGCTTCCAGGTCATCTCGGATGAGACGGTGCGCGCGGCCCGGATCGTCCAGAGCCTGCTCCTCTTCGCGGGGCGCTACCCGCCCCAGCGCACCCTCTGCACGGTGGCCGACCAGCTTCGGCGTGTCCTCGAGCTGAAGGGGTACCAGCTGCGCTCCGACGACATCCGGGTGGTGATGGAGTTCGACCCGGCGCCGCCGGTCTGGGCCGACGAGAATCAGCTCCAGCAGGTCTTCCTGAACCTGGTGCAGAACGCCCACCAGGCCATGAAGGAAGCCCACGGTCGCGGCGCCCTCATCGCCCGCGCGCGCCCCTTCGAGGCCGGCGTCAGGGTGGAGATCCTCGACGACGGCCCCGGGATTTCCCCGGAGCACCTGCCCCGGCTCTTCGACCCGTTCTTCACCACCAAGCCGCCGGGAGTGGGCACCGGGCTCGGGCTCAGCGTCTCCTACCGGATCGTGACCGAGCACGGGGGCCGCCTCTGGGCCGAGAATCGCCCGGATGGCGGGGCGGCCTTCATCCTGGATCTCCCCGTCGGCGTCCCTCCAGCCGAACCTGGAGCGGCTCCGACCCTCCCGCCCAAGGCGCTCAAGGTGCTCGTGGTCGAGGACGAGGCGGGCGTGGCCGGGGTCCTCTCCAGCCTGCTCCGGCGGCTGGGCCACGAGGCCCAGGTGGCGAGGGACGGCCGGGACGCGCTTGCTCGCGTGGAGAAGGCGAACTACGATCTCCTCATCGTGGACCTCAAGATGCCCGAGATGAGCGGCCGGCAACTGTGGGAGGCACTGCGGGATCGCCGGTCGCCGCTGGCTCGCCGCATGGCGTTCATGAGCGGCAACGCGCGCGCTCCCGAGCTGCTGGACCTGATCCGCGAGGCCGGGGCCCTGACGCTCCCCAAGCCCTTCACCTTCGACGACGTCTCCGCCCTCCTCCGCGGGGTCAGGTAGGGGTCAGGCATGCGTATTTGCGTTGCCAACGCAAATACGCATGCCTGACCCCGACTAAACGACTTCCAGCAGGAGCCCCTTCAGGTAGCGGGTCTCGGGGACATTCAACAGCACCGGGTGGTCGCGCGACTGGGTGAGGGCGGCGCGCACCCGCACGATCACGCCGGCGTCCGAGGCCGCGGCCCGGACGATTTCCTCGAAGTCGGCTGGCGACACGTGGTGGGAACATGAGAAGGTGACCAGAATCCCGCTCGGAGTGAGCAGCCGGAGCGCCCGCAGGTTGATCTCCTTGTAGCCCCGGGCCGCCGCCTCGAGCGCCGTCTTGGTCCGCGTGAAGGGTGGCGGGTCCAGGACGATCAGGTCGAAGCGCTCGCCGCTCCGCTCCATCGCCCGGAGGAGATCGAAGGCGTTCCCCTCTCTCAGATCCGCCCGGTCCGGCACGCCGTTCAGTTCCAGGTTCCTCCGGGCCAGGGCCAAGGCCTCGGCCGACGATTCGATTGCCACGGCCTGCGTTCCGCCGGCGACGAGCCCCTGGCAGGCGAAGGCCCCCGTATAGCAGAAGACGTCGAGGAGCCTTCGCCCCTGCGCGAGGCCGGCGACGAGGGCCCGGTTTTCCCGCTGGTCGAGATAGAAGCCGGTCTTTTGACCCCCCTCGATCGCCACCACGAACCGGCATGACCCTTCCCGGATCTCCACCTCGGCCGGCCCGCCATTGCCGATCCACCCCTGGAGCGGCTCGAAGCCTTCCAGCTTCCCCGCCACGTCCTCGTCGTGACCGTAGTAGTGGGTGACGCCTTCGAGGCTCCGGAGGGCCTCCACAACCGATGGCCGGCAACGAGTCATCCCGAGGGTGAGGCAGCGGATCACGGCGACGGCGGCGTAGCGGTCAACGACGAGGCCAGGGAGCCCGTCGGCTTCGCTCCAGACGACCCTGAAGGCGTCGGCGGCGAGCCCGGCCTCCCGCCGGAGGGCGAGGGCGGCCTCGACCCGTCGCCGGAAGAAGGCGCCGTCCACGGGCTCATCACGGCGGGTCAAGAGACGGCAGACCAGGGAGGGGCGGGGGTTATAGAAGCCGCGGCCGAGGAAGCGGCCCTGGCCGTCGAGGACCGTCACGGCCTCGCCGGCCTTCCAGTCGCCGACGACTTCGGCCACCTCGCCCCGGTAGATCCACGGGTGGCCGGCCCTGACCCGGCCCTCCCGGCCGCGCTTCAGGATCAGCTTCGCCGGTGCCCGTTCAGCCATCGGTGAGTCTAGGCGACGGCCGGCGGGTCCTGTCCCGGCGAGCAGCCCCACGGTGCTCGCTCCCGCGTGCTCTGACGACTGGCGTTAGGGGGCGGGGCTTCTTCATCGCGTAAACCTCTTCGAGGCGGTCCGCTCCGCGCCGTGGGGCGCCCCGCTCGCCGTGCCACCCGCCGGCCGTCCGAGGTGCGTCGTTCCGACGTCAGGACGCGCGAGCCGCGAGAGTGTCAGCGGCGCCGGAGGACGACGATCATCATGAGGGGGTGCCGGGCGCGGTCGAGCACCTGGTGGGGCTTGAAGCCGTAGAACCACTGGACGAACTCGAAGCCGCCGGCGAGGGCCACCAGCGCCTTCAGCTCCTGGGGGAAGACCATCCGGGAGAGGTGGCGCTGGTGATAGCGCCGCATGGCTCCGTTCTCGACCACCTCGAAGTCTATGTCCTCTCTGAAGACCTGGGTCACCGGGTTGACAGCCTCGAGGGCGGCGAAGGTGGCCCGCACCGTCAATCGGCCGCGTCGCCTGGTCCAGGACCAGCGCCGGGCCGGGTCCGTCCAGGAGGAGGGGATGAAGCGGTCGAAGATATAAAGCCCGCCGGGCCTGAGGGCGCGGGCGACGGCCGCGAGGTGGCTCAGGATCTGCTCATTGGTCAGGAGGTGGCCCTGGGAGTCCTGCATACAGATGGCGGCGTCCACGGGCTCGGGGAGCTTGAAGCGGCGCATGTCGGCCACGTGGAGAGAGACGGGAAGGCCAAGGGCCGCCGCCCGGTCGCGGACGTAGGCGACGTTGTCCGAAGAGAGGTCGAGGCCGACCATCCGGTAGCCCCGCCGGGCCAGTCGGAAGAGGTGCGGGCCGGTGCCGCAGGCGATGTCCAGGACGCGCCTCACCCGATGACGGCTCCAGCGGTTGAAGCAGTACTCCAGGAAGTCGACCTCCGCCTTGCGGTTCAGGTCGAAGGCGACCTCGTAGTAGCGGGGGACCGAGTACTCGCGCTTCATCGGCTCGCCGCCGAAGGCCAGCGAGCGAGCGGTGGACGCCGCCCGGGCGCCTTCCGAGTCGGTGGGCACTCCACGGTCATTGAGCGTTGCCGCCTCGGCCGTCGGGCCGCGTCGGTCGGGTAGACCGACGTTGGCGGTCATTGAGCGTTGCCGCCTCGGCCGTCGAGCGGCCTCGGCGGTCGGGTAGACCGACGTTGGCGGTCACTTCCCCCACCAGGTCAGGATTGCCTCCCGGAGGATCCAGGAGCCGGCGATCCCCGTCCGCCCGGAGGGATCGTGGGCATGGGCTACCTCCACGAGGTCGGTCCCCACGACCTCGCACCCCCCGAGGAGGCGGACCAGCTCCACCAGCTCAGGCACCCGGAGGCCGCCGGGCTCGGGCGACCCCGTGCCGGGAGCCTCCGAGGGGTCCAAAACGTCGATATCGATCGTCACGTAGAGAGGGTGACGGGAGAG
This sequence comes from Candidatus Rokuibacteriota bacterium, assembly GCA_016193045.1. Lineage (GTDB taxonomy): Bacteria > Methylomirabilota > Methylomirabilia > Rokubacteriales > CSP1-6 > CSP1-6. Next base: position 18,917 of record JACPSW010000021.1, read on the forward strand.
CTCGGGGAGGATCTTCCTGACGGCGTCGCCCGGGGCGCTGGCGGTCACGGGAAAGAAGTTCGGCAGCCGGCGCTCGAACTCCTCCCGGGAGCCTGTCCGCATGCCGACCTGGAAGACCCGTTCCGGCGGCACCACCTCCATCACGCGGGCCATGGCGGAGGCGTAGCAGAAGCGCTCGCCCAGGAACTCCTCCCGCGTGTCGGGGTGGGCGTCGAAGTGGACGATCCTGAGGTCGGGGATGGCGGCAGCCAGGACCTCGATGACTGGAAGGGTGGCCGCGTGGTCGCCGCCCAGCATGACCGGGCGGAGCCCCGCCCGCCAGAAGCGCCTGATCTCCTCCCGGGCCGCCTCCAGTTGGGCGCGCGGCGAGGCATCCGGCAGCTCGCAGTCGCCCAGGTCGGCCATGGCCAGATCCTCCAGGTCTCTGCCGAGGGCCGGCGAGTAGGTCTCGATGGAGTCGGAGGCGAGGCGGAGGTCCAGCGGGCCGCGGTCGGCGCCCTTGCGGAGGTTCACGGCGCCTTCGAAGGGGATACCGAAGAAGACGATCTGGGCTTCGTCGGGGGGATGGGTGCAGGCGATGAAGCGAGGAGAAACGGGTCTCATGGGTCCCGGCCCGCTGGCGGTCCCTGCGCCCAGGCCGCTCGACCGGCTAGAGGATGTCCTCTTCGGACAGGAGCACGACCGCCGCCACCGCGCAGCCGATCCGTTCCACCCGGTGCTCGGTGGCGAACACCTTCCACTCCCGGATGGTCTCCCCTCGGACCCGGAAGGCCTCCTCCAGCATCTGGCGGATCGTCCGCTCGGCCTCGGGCCGCGAGGCCCCGTCGTGGTACTCCATGATCACCCCAGGCCGGGTCCGGTCCTCGGGCAGAGCGTAGCCGACCGCGGCCGAGATCACCTGGCCGGGGACGTCCCCCGTCACCTCGGCATAGGCGGTGGGGATGAGGGCGCCCGGCTTGATCCTGGGGAGGTCCACGATGTCCACGTCGGGGGGGACGATGCTGGAGACCTTGATGAGGTTGATGTTGCCGATGCCCGCCGCCAGGAGCGCGTTGTCGAACGCGTTGAGGGGTGTGAGGCCTTCCGCGTGCCCGGCGGTCGCCGCCACCTTCGTCACCTTTTTCCAGAGCATCCGGCCCTCCTTCCGGATTTAAATTTTCGCCCATCTTAGCGGCTCGACCCCGGAATGCAAGCAAAATTTTGGCCCGGTGGGGCTCCGGAGCCTCATTTTTTTCTTGCATTTGAAAAAAAGCGGCCCTACAGTGAAAAAAATTCGGCTAGAAAAAGATTTTTCGGAGGGAGGAGAGAAAGGAGGCTGATAGGATTGCAAGCTCTGGGACGGCACATGCTTCTCGAGTTGTTTGACTGCGACGCGCAGGTCATCAACAGCCTGGAGACCGTGAAGGGGGCGCTGGTGGAGGCCGCGAAGCGCGCTCAGGCCACCATCGTCGACGTCGTCTTTCACGAGTTCAACCCGTTCGGTATCAGCGGGGTCGTGGTCATCGCCGAGTCGCACCTGTCCATCCACACCTGGCCCGAGTATCGGTACGCGGCGGTGGACATCTTCTCCTGCGGAGACGTCCTCAAGCCGGAGGTGGCGGCCAACTACCTGGTCGAGCAGTTCCAGGCCGAGCGGGCCTCCATCGTCGAGCTCCAGCGCGGGGTTTTCGTGCAGAGCGCCCTGGCGATGCCGCACAAGCCGGTAGGGTTCCCCGGATGATCAATCCCCAGAGCTACAAGTGGTTCTTCGAGACCACCACGGCCGTCGAAGGGCACATGCACGCCATCGTCCGCACCATTGTCTCCGTCGAGACCAAGTACCAGCAGATGGAGATCCTGGAGCTGGCCGCCTACGGGAAGGCGCTGGTTCTCGACGGGCGGATCCAGTCCAGCCAGCACGACGAGTTCATCTACCACGAAGCCCTCGTGCACCCCGGCCTTCTCGCTCACCCCCGGCCCGAGCGGGCCATGGTGATCGGCGGCGGGGAGGGGGCCACCCTCCGGGAGATCCTGCGCCACCCGTCGATCCGGCGCGCCCTCATGGTGGACATCGACCAGGAGGTGGTGGAGCAGTGCAAGCGCCACCTCCCCGAGATGCACCAGGGCGCCTTCGACGACCCTCGGACCGAGGTGCTCCACGACGACGCCCGGGCCTTCCTCGAGCAGACCTCCGATCGCTTCGACCTGATCGTCGTGGATCTCACCGAGCCCCTGGAGGAGGGGCCGGCCTGCCTCCTGTTCACCAAGGAGTTCTACACTCTGATCCGCGACCGCCTGACGCCCGTCGGGGTCATGACCATGCAGGCGGGGATGACCAAGGTGGGGGAGCTCGAATTCTTCACCTCCATCTGCCGGACGGTGCGCGAAGTCTTCCCGGTGGTGGCGCCCTACCAGACCTACATCTCGTGCTTCGCGGTTCCCTGGGGGTTCCTCGTGGCCTCCAAGGGCTCCGACCCCCGGAAGCAGACCGTCCAGGAGGTGGATCAGCTGATCGCATCCCGGATCAAGGGCGAGCTGGGCTACTGGGACGGCCAGACCCACGCCCATGCCTTCAGCCTGCCCAAGCATGTCCGCCGGGCGCTGGAGAAGCAGGACCGGGTCATCACGGACAAGCACCCCCTGATCGTCGCCTGACCCCGGCCTCACTTCCCTCTCCCCTCACCCTACCTCTCCCCAGTGGGGAGAGGAGAAGAGGCGAGGGGCATTCCAGCAGGGCAGGGTGAGGAGGCCTCAGTTGAGTTCTCCTTCGAAACATCTCATTCTTGCCTCCGCCTCTCCCCGCCGGGCCGACCTCCTGCGCCAGCTCGGCTTGGCCTTCGAGGTGATCCCCAGCGAGATCCCCGAGGTCCTGCCACCGGGCCCCGTCAAGGAGGCCGTGACGGCGCTGGCGCTCGCCAAGGCCCGCGCCGTCGCCCGGCTGGCCGGCCCCGCCGTCGTCCTCGGGGCCGACACCGCCGTGGTCCTGGCCGGAGAGGCCTTCGGCAAGCCCGAGAGCCCGGAGGATGCCCGCCGGATGCTCCGCGCCTTGCGGGGGCGGGAGCACGAGGTGATCACGGGGGTGGCCCTTGTCGAGGTGCCGGCGGGGCGGGAAGAGACGGCGGCGGTGGTGAGCCGGGTCCTCATGCGGGAGTATAGCGAGGCCGAGATCGACGCCTACGTCGCCTCGCGCGAGCCCTTCGACAAGGCCGGCGCCTATGCCGTCCAGGCCGCCGGCGGCGCCCTCGTGGCGAGGGTGGACGGCTGCTACACCAACGTCGTCGGCCTTCCCCTCACCACCACCCGCCGCCTCCTCGTGGGGTCAGGCATGCGTATTTGCGTTGGGGGGACAAGACCACCAGCCAGAGATGAGCAGGTATAGGCTTAACGCAAATACGCATGCCTGACCCCATTACTCGATGATCGTTTTGAGGGGATCGAGGAGGAGGAGGTCGGCGGGGCGGCGCGGGACCTTGACGGCCTTGGGAAACGGGGCCCGGATCCGGATCTGGGCTACGGAGAGCTGGAGCGTCTCGTAACGGACCCAGCCCCCGGGAAGGTAGATCTCCCGGGCGCCCTCGAGCCGAGCGACGAAGTCCTCCTTGAGTCCGACGACGCGGCCAGGGAGGTGGGCCAGGAGGTCTTCGGTGGGCGCCGTCTCCACCCGCCGGACCGCTCGGAGCAGCGCCCGGGCGAAGGCGGTCAGATCGGACGCCTTGGGCGGTCGGTCGGCCCTGGCGAAGAGGGCGGCGTGGACGGTCGGGCCCCCGAGCCAGCGGGCGGCCTCGTCGCGGCGACGGAAGTCCGCCAGGATCGCCGCCTTGCCGTCCTCCACCAGGCGGCTCGCCCAGGGGTCGGGGAGGAGCCCCGCGTGGACCTCGCCGGCGTCGAGGGCCGCCACCAGGCCGCGCTCGCCGAGGCTCAGCAGGGAGAGCTGGGTGGGCTTGATCTGGTGACGGTCCAGGAGCGCGAAGAGGAGGGGATGCTCGGGAGCGCCGGGGCTGGTGACAGCCACGCGCTTCCCGGCCAGGTCTTCGATGCGCTTGACCGTGTCGCGGTGGGCGGTGGAAACGAGGAGCGCGACCGGTGGGGCGGCGGTCAGGCCGAAGACCAGGCGGGGAGGGCGGCCGCCGACGGCGCCGTGGCGCAGGGCGGCCTCGAGGGAGGTTGCCGCCAGGTCGGCCTCCCCCTTGGCCAGGGCCTCCGCGGCGCCCGGCTCGGCGCGGGTGGTCATCAGGGAGACCTGGAGGCCCTCCTGGGTAAAATAGCCTTCGGCCTCGGCAACCCGGAGGGGCAGATACTCGGGTGAGGTATACGGGCCGCTCACGGCTACGGAGAGACTCACCTGGAGGAAGACGACGAGCGCAATCACGGATCGGACCTCCCCTCGTTCCTCGGAGAGGGGCTCCGCCCCCCTTCCGAATCCTCCCCCCGGGATTGCGCGGGCGAAGCCCGCGCGCGACCGGCGAGTGCGACGCCGCCTTCTGTGCCTCTACGAGGCGCTGCTAACGCGCTTCGGGGCTCAGCACTGGTGGCCGGCCAGGACCCGCTTCGAGGTCGTGGTCGGCGCGATCCTCACCCAGAACACAGCCTGGGGCAACGTGGAGCGCGCCCTGGCAGCCCTCCGGGCCCACCGGCTTCTGAGTCCGGCGCGGCTGGCAGCCCTGCCCGCCGGGCGTCTGGCCCCGCTGATTCGCTCCTCCGGATACTTCAGGGTGAAGGCCCGACGGCTGAAGACCTTCTTGGCCCACCTCAACGGTCGTTATCAGGGCAGCCTCGATCGCATGAGCCGCGTGCCCCTGGACGATCTCAGGCGCGAGCTGCTCGCCGTCCCCGGCGTCGGCCCCGAGACCGCCGACAGCATCCTCCTCTACGCGCTCGGCCGGCCGGTCTTCGTCGTGGATGCCTACACGCGGCGCGTCCTCTCCCGCCACCGCCTCCTCCCCCGGGGCGCGGGCTACGAGGAGGTGCGCGCCTTCTTCGAGCGTCACCTGCCGGGCGATCCCCGTCTCTTCAACGAGTACCACGCGCTCCTGGTGGCCGTCGGCAAAGAGCACTGCCGGAACCTCCCGCACTGTGAGGGGTGCCCCCTCCGATTCGACCTCAGGGGGAGGCCGCCTCGACGATGAGGCGAACGATCCGGTCGGCGGCGTCGGCGACTACGAGACTCCGGGCTCGTTCCCCCATCGCCTTGAGCCGCGGAAGATCGGCCAGGAGGCCGCGGATGCTCTCCAAGAGGCTCCGGGACGTGAGGGCGACCTGGGGAAAGAGCACGGCCCCGCCGGCGGCCTGGACCAGCCGCGCGTTGGCGGTCTGCTCGTCGCCGCTGGTCCCCGGCAGCGGAATGTAGAGGGCCGGCAGCCCCAGGTGACAGCACTCGTTCACGGTTCCCGCCCCCGCCCTGCCCACGACCAGGCTCGCGACGGCATAGACGTCGCGGAGCTCGGCGCCCACGTAGGGAATCAGGCGGTAGCGCGTCCTGAGGCTGGCGGGCAGGGCTCGCGCCTGCTCCTCGAGCCAGGGCCGGTCGCCCGTTTCCGGGTTGTCGCCGCACTGGTGGATCACCTGGGAGGTCTCGAGGAGCGGCGCCAATGTCTCACCCACGGCGCGGTTGATCGGGTGGGAGCCCTGAGCTCCCCCCGTCACGTAGATGACGGGGAGGGCTGCGTCGAGGCCGAGGCGGGCGAGGCCAGCCTCCCGGGATCCGCCCTGGAGCTCGGGGCGGAGGGGGTTGCCGGTCACGACGACTTTCTCCGGAGGGAACTCGGCTCCCATCTGGGGGAACGTGAGGGCGATCTTCTGCGCCATGCGGCCGGCAATGCGGTTGGCGAGGCCTGGGACGGAGGTCTGCTCGTGGACGACCACGGGGATTTTGCGCGACTTGGCGGCGAAGACGGTCGGCAGCGCGACGAAGCCGCCGGTGGCGAAGACGAGGTCGGGGGCGAGCCGTCTCAGGAGGCGCCGCGCCTGCACGACGCCCGCCGGCGCGCGGAGGAGGAGGTCGGGGAAGTTCTGCCAGTCCCAGTAGCGACGGAGCTTTCCCGTCGGGATCGCGTGGTAGGGGAGGCCTGACTCGGGAACGCGGCGGGCCTCGATACCCGCGCGGCTTCCGATCCAGTGGCACTCGATTCCGCGCTGCCGGAGCGCGGCCGCCACCGCGAGGCCGGCGCTCGTGTGGCCTCCCGTCCCGCCTCCCGCGATCACTACCTTCACGGCCAGCGGGTCCTGTCCCCGGCTCGGCCTCCGTCCGTCCTCGCACCCCGCCCGGTGTAGGGACCCCGCTCCGGGCGGGCGGAGGCCGTCGCCGGTTCCACCCGCTGGCCACGCAGAAGGGATCCGGTCATCGGACGTCCCCCCTCGCTTCGAGGGCCAGCTCGATGAGGCGGGCGATGAGGTCCGGATAGGGAAGGCCCGAGGCCTCCCAGAGCCGCGGGTAGGCGGAGGTGGCCGTGAAGCCGGGGATCGTGTTGATCTCGTTGACCAGGATCCGCTCCCCTTCCAGAAAGAAGTCCACGCGCGCCATGCCGCGGCAGTCGATGGCGCGAAAGGCCGTCACCGCCAGTTGCTGGAACCGCCGGGTTTGTTCGGGACTGATCGGCGCCGGGACCTTCAGCGTCGTGTGCCCCTCGCCGTACTTGGCCTCGTAGTCGTACCACTCCTTGTCATAGAGGATCTCGCCGGGCAGTGAGGCCTGGGGATCCTCGTTTCCGAGGACGCTCACCTCGATCTCGCGACCCTGGGCGGCGCGCTCCACGAGGAGCTTCCGGCCGTGGCGCGCAGCCTCCGCCATCGCCGGCGGCAGGGCGTCGGGGGCCTTGACCTTGCTGATCCCGACGCTGGAGCCGAGGTTCGAGGGCTTCACGAAGCAGGGGTATCCGATCCGCTCCGCCACCTGGGCCGCAACCGCCCTGGGCTCCCGCTCCCAGTCGTGGGCCAGGACGACCAGGTGCTCGACCACTGGCAGCCCGGCCGCCCCGAAGAGCGCCTTCATGACGGCCTTGTCCATTCCCGCGGCCGAGGCCAGGACTCCGGCGCCGACGTACGGGATGCCGGCCAGTTCCAGGAGCCCCTGAACGGTCCCGTCCTCGCCGTACGGCCCGTGGAGCATGATCATGACCACGTCCAGCTCCCGCCGGAGTCCCGCGGGGAAACTCTCGGAGGGCTCCGCGCGGACGAGTCCCGCCACCCCGGCGTCCGCCTTCTCCGCGCGAGCCACCAGTTCCTGCTTCACCGAGCCGGTGACGTCGCCGGGCGCCAGGGCGCCCTTCACGGTCTCGGCCAGGGCTTTGAGCGGATCCCCCCCCACGAGCCAGCGGCCGTCCTTGGCGATGCCGATGGGAATGGGCTCGAAACGGCTCCGGTCGATCGCCCGGAGGACGGAGGCGGCCGAGGCGAGCGAGACCTCGTGCTCGCCCGAGCGTCCGCCGAAGATCACCCCCACACGCACCCTACGCCCCATATGTATCTGTGTATCACACTCGGGGCCGTGCGGGTTCCTTGAAGCCGACCACCAGCGGGCCGACCAGGACGCCTGCGGCGAGGAGCGTGAAGGCCCACCCCCACGTCTCCACTGCGGGGCGGCCCAGCTTCGTCGCCAGGTCGAGCACCGCGCCGAAGACGGCGGGGGCGAGGGCCCCGGCGGAAAACCCCACGGTGGACTGGAGCGCCATCGTCCGCCCGAGGTACGCCGGCGCGGCGCTCTCGGTGATGCTCGTGGAGAGGATCGCCGAGTCGGCCGTCACCATGATCCCGTAGAAGAGAGCGAGGGTGACCAGGGCCCCGAATGACCACCCGAGGGCCCAGCCCAGATTGAGGGAGCAGGCGCCGGAGACCAGCATGATGGTGCTGATGAGGCGGGCTCGCCCCCAGCGGTCGGAGAACAGCCCCGCAATGGGGTGCGAGACCGCGCCGATCGCCAGCACCGCCGACCCGGCGAGGCCGGCCTTCTGGGTGGCTGGCGCCAGCCCCATCCCGCTCGCCGTGAGGCTCGCCGCAAAGAACGGCACGATCCATCCCCGCATCCCCATCAGCTCCCACGTGTGGGCGCCGTAGGCCACGATGAGCCTCAGGGCCGTGCGGTTCTTCAGCACCGGAGCGAGTCCGACGCCGCGCTCGGGCCGTGGGAGGCGGGAAGGGCCCCCCGGCGCGAGCGTCGCCGTCGCGATGGTGGCGGCCAGGAACGGGCCGAGGGCCGTGAGGGCGAAAGCGGCGCGCCAGCCCCAGCGTGCAGTGGCCCAGGAGGTCAGGAGGAGCGAGACCGACGTTCCCAGGGTGAAGGTGGCGATGTAGCAGCCCATGGCGAAGCCCCGGCGTGAGGCGTCGAAGCGCTCTGCCACGAGGCGCATGCCAGGCATGTACGTGCCGGCGAGACCGATTCCGGCCAGCGTGCGCAGGATGAGCGCCGAGAGCGCGCCCGTCGCCCACAGCGGGAACGCGAGGCCCGCGAGGCCGGCCCAGAGCGCGCCGCCCAGATAGATCCGCCGGGGCTCGACCCAATCGGTCAGCGTGGAGAGGATGGCGACGGCCAGGATGTACCCCACCTGATAGGCGGCGAAGATCAGGCCTGCCTCGGTGTTGGAGAGACGCCACTCGGTCTGGAGGAGGGGGAGGACGGCGGCGAAGTTGCTCCAGACCAGCATCGTCCCCATCTCGGCCAGGCACAGGGCGCCGAGCCAGCGGAAGTCCGCCGGCCCCGACGTCACTGAGCGCCCCGGTGCGCTTGACGCCAGTTCCGCCAGCGTGCCAGGCGCTGGGCGATCTCGGCTTCGAGGCCGCGGTCCGTGGGCCGGTAGTAGGTGCGTCCCTTGAGCGCCTCCGGCAGGTGCTCCTGATCCACCAGCGCCTCCGGCGCGTCGTGGGCGTACTGGTACCCCTTGCCGTAGCCGAGGTGCGCCATCAGGCCCGTCGGCGCGTTGCGGAGGTGGAGGGGCACGGGCTCGGCGGGCTTGGCGTTGACGTCCTTCTGCGCGTCCGCGAAGGCCAGGTACACCGCGTTCGACTTGGGGGCGCAGGCGAGATAGAGCGCGGCCTGGGCCAGCGCGAGCTCGCCCTCGGGAGAGCCCAGGAAGTGGTAGGCGTCCTTGGCGGCCAGCGTCAGCTGGAGGGCCAGCGGATCGGCGTTGCCCACGTCCTCGGAGGCGAAGCGGACCAGGCGCCGCGCGAGGTAAAGCGGGTCCTCGCCGGACTCGAGCATCCGCGCCAGCCAGTACAGCGAGGCGTCGGGGTCCGAGTCGCGGAGGGATTTGTGGAGGGCTGAGATGAGGTTGTAGTGCTCCTCGCCCGCCTTGTCGTAGAGGAGCGCCTTCCGCTGCGCCGCCTCGCGAATCGCCCCCTCCGTCACGTGGCGCCGGCCGTCGGGTGCCGCGCCGGTCAGCATCACGGCCAGCTCCAGGATGTTCAGGGCGCTCCGGGCGTCCCCGTTCGCCGCCCGGACGATGGAGCGGAGCGCGTCCTCGCCGACCTCGGCCTTGAAGGCGCCGAGCCCGCTCTCGGCATCGGTGAGCCCCCGGCGAAGGAGCGTGAGCAGATCGTCCTCCCCGAGGTGTTCCAGGACGTACACGCGGCAGCGGGAGAGAAGCGGGGCGATCACCTCGAAGGAGGGGTTCTCGGTCGTGGCTCCCACCAGCGTGATGGTCCCCTTCTCCACGTGGGGGAGGAAGGCATCCTGCTGGGCCTTGTTGAAGCGGTGGATCTCGTCCACGAAGAGGATCGTCCGCCTCCCCGTGCGCGCGCGCACGGCCTCGGCTTCGGCGATGACCTGGCGGATCTCTTTGACGCCGGAGAGCACGGCGGAGAAGGTGACGAAGTGGGCGCCGCTGACCTGGGCCAGGAGGAGCGCCAGGGAAGTCTTCCCGGAACCGGGCGGCCCCCAGAGGATCATGGAGTGGAGCTCGCCCGATTCGATGGCCTTCCTGAGGATCTTTCCCGGGCCCAAGAGGTGTGCTTGGCCTAAGAATTCCTCCAGGCTCCGTGGGCGCATCCGGTCCGCGAGCGGTGCCGGCGCGGGGGAGGGAACGGACTCGGGAGCCTCGAAGAGGTCCACGCCGCTATTATAGCGGCTCAGGCAACGCTCGGCTCGGCGAGGGGGGCGCGGAGGAGATCAGCGTCATGACGTTACCTCGCCGCGGGCGGCGGCGGCTCGTCGAGCCGCGCGAGCACGTCCCGCAGGAGATCGATTCCCCCGTGATCCATGGTCCGGTTCGACATGATGACCTCCACGGTCGGGGGCAGGGTCTCGCGCAGCTTCTCGGCCGCCTGCTCCGAGCAGACCACGACGGAGGCGGCCTCGAGCATCCGCTCGAGGCTCCAGGGATCGTCCGCGCTGGCGAGGACCATCTTCAGATGGGTGAGGCCCGCCGACTGGACCGAGCGGAGCAGGTTCTGAGTCCCCTCCGGTGTGCCGCAGACCAGGCCCACCGTGGTCCCTTCGGGAAGCTCGCCGAGGCGGAGCAGGGTGGAGATGCTCGCCTCGGTCAGGAGCGCCACCACGGGGACCGATTCGGACGCCAGGGCCGCCTTGACCTCGCGGATGTGGAAAAACGTCGTGATGATCACCCCGTAGTCGCGGACGAAGGACGGGTCGTGGCGCGCCCGCCCGGACAGCTCCCCTACCAGCATGCGGTCCACCGCGAGCGGTAGCTCGGCCTCCAGCTCCTCGCGGAAGCGCGAGACCTCCGGCCAGTTGCACTCGATCACGAGGGCCCGGGTCCGCTTCGCCTTCCTGGCTCCGGCGGCCGGGGCCCGGGTCGCCACGGTGGCCAGGAATTCTTCCGCGGCGTAGCCGAGCCGTCGCGCGCGCTCGAGCGTCTCGTCCACGAGGCGCTCGAGGCCTCGGGCCATCTTTCCTTCCCTCGCCTGGGGGCGGTCGGCGACGAACGTCCCGCGTCCCGGGCGGCTCTCCAGATAGCCGTCCTGCTGGAGCCCCGCCAGGGCCTTGGCGGCCGTATTCGGGTTGATCCCAAGGAGCCCCGCCAGCTGGCGGACCGTCGGCACCCGGCTTCCCCGCTTGAGGGCACCGGTCATGATGAGGTGGCGGATCTGGGTTGTGAGCTGGACGTGAACCGGCACCGCGCTCTGCCGGTTGACCCTGAGACCCGCCGGCGGCGCGACGCTCAGCCTCTCACGCAACGGCACGCTCGGCCTCTGGGTTCGGCGGTCCGGATCCTAGCATATAGTGTACTAGTACGTTAGGACATAGGGCCGGTGCTGGTCAAGGAGGAAAGGTTGGACCCCTCCAGGGGTGACACGGGCAGCGGTCCGGGTGGGGTGGAGGGTGTCTGTGGTAGGCTGGGAGGCGATGCTGGCACACCGGCTCGCGAGGGGGATCGTGGCCCTGGGGATGGCCTCCCTCATCTATAGTGGGGGGCCTCCGCCGGCATGGGCGATCGCCGAGGCCGACCGCCTCTGGCTGGTCGGCGAGCACGCTTTCGCCGACCGCCTCTACGCCGTCTCCCGCCGCGCGCTCGAGCGCTTCATCAGGGGCTACCCGAACGAGGCCCGAGTGGGCGCGGCCACGCTCCTCCTCGGCAAGAGCCAGTTCGGTCTCGGCGAATTCGAGGCCGCGCTGGAGAGCTTCAAGAGGGCCCAGCGCCTGGCGCCGCCCCCGGGGCGTCCCGAGGAGGCGCGCTTCTGGGAAGGGGAGACGCTCTTCCGGCTGAAGCGCTACGCCGAGGCGCACGCGGTGTACGATGCGCTCCTCGCCGCCAACGCCGCCGCTCCCGCGGCTCCGGATGCGATGTACGGGCTGGCCTGGGCCGACCTGGAGCTGAAACGCCCCGAGGCGGCAGCGGCCGCCTTCCGCCAGTTCCTCGCCGCCTGGCCGGACTCCCCCCTGGCGCCGTCAGCCACATTCTATCTGGCGCGCACCCTCGTGGAGCTGAAGAAGCCCGGCGACGCGATGGTCCTCCTCGCGCCCTTCGCGAGCCGCTACCCCACTCACCCCCTGATAGCGGACGTCCAGTACCTGCTGGGGTGGAGCCGGCTGGCCGCCGGGAAAACCTCCGAAGGCCTCCAGGACCTGAGGGAATTCGTCGCGGCACATCCGCGCCACGAGCTCGCCCTGGCCGCCCGCCGGGCCATCGCCGACGCCCTTCTCAAAGGGGGGACGAAAGCGGAGCTGGCCCAGGAGTACCAGTCCCTGATCGCCCAGTCTCCCCCCGCGGCCGAGGGGCTCTACGACGCCGGGCGGATCGCCCAGCAGTTGGGACGCCAGAAAGACGCCGAGCAAGCGTGGCGCCGGCTCCGGACCGAGTTCCCCAAGCACGCGCTCGCGCCGCGCGCCTCGCTCGATCTGGCCCAGGCGGCGTTCAAGCGGAGCCAGTTCAAGGACGCGGCGGCGCTGGCCCGGCCCGCCAGCGAGAGCGACGACGAGGCGGTGCGGGTGGAGGCGCTCTTGATCGTGGGCGAGAGCGAGCTCAAGCAGCGGCGCTTCCAGCCGGCGCTCAAGGCCTTCCAGACCGCCGCTGCAGCCGAGGGGGCGGACCTCGCCCTCCGCTTCCGCGCGCTGGCCGGGAGCGGGCTCGCGCACGAAGGATTGGGGCAGATTCCGGAGGCGGCCCGGCTCTACGCCGAGGTCGCCGCCGACAGCCCCGACAAAGCGCTGAAGCAGTGGGCCAAGGAGCGGCTGGCGGCGGTGCGCGCGAAGTCCAAGCCGCGCGCCCAGCCGAAGGCGGAGAAGCCCAAATCATGAGGCGCTGGACCGCGGGGCTCCTGACGGCGATCTGGCTCTGGCCGGCCCTGGCCGGCGCCGCGGCTCCGCTTCCGCTGGAGCTGCCGCCGCCGGATCTCGCCCCGCTCATTCCTCTGGCGGCGCCGCCGCTCGACAAGCCGCCGGTCCCGCTCCCCGAGGTCTCCGTGCCCGACCCGCCGCACGCGCTCCCGCCGCTGCCGGCGCCGCCGCTGGCGGCGGATCTTTCCGGCAAACCGGTGGCGCCGCTGCCGCTGCCGAGGATCCTCGCGTGCAATCCGCTCGGCACGTTCTTCGGCGTGGCCTCCGAGCTCCTCGAGTGCGGGCGGGCGCGCTTCCAGCGCGACGAGCTGGAGGAGGGCCGGGCGGCGCTCGAGGCCGCGGCGCGCGGCGCCGGCGACAGGGCCGTGATCCGGGAAGGGCGGTACTGGCTCGCGGAGACGCTCCTCCGCCTCGGCCGCTACGAGCCCGCCGAGCGGAACCTCCTCCTGGTCGCCCAGGAAGGACCGGCCGACGAGCTCACCGCCTACGCGACGTACGCCCTCGGGTGGGTGGCCCTCAGGCTCAACGACCCCGCCCGAGCGCTGGCGCGCTTCGACGAGCTCCGGCGCGGGCCTGCCGTGCCGGGCTTCGCGCCGTTCGTGCCGCATGGGCGGGCCGTCGCGCTCTACGGGCTGGGCCGTTTCGAGGAGGCGCGCGAGGCTTGGCAGGGGCTCCTCAAGCTCTCGATTCCGCGCCCGCTGGCGATCGAGGCGGCCTTCTGGCTCGGCGACACGCTGGGCCGGGTGGGGGCGTACAAGGGGGCCATGGAAAATCTCCAGCGCTTCACCGGGGCGGGCCCGCACCCACTCATCGAGACGGGGATCCTCCGGCTCGGCTGGTGGACCCTGGCCGCGGGGGACGCGCTCGAGGCGGCGAAGGCGTTTCGCTGGCTGCTGTCGGCCTATCCCCGGGCCACCGAATGGGCCTGGGCCCGCGTCGGCCTCGCTCGGGCGCTCCTGGCGCTTGACGACTGGCCGGGAGCTCGCGAGGAGATCCGCCAGCTCCAGGCCGCGGCGCCGGGCCACCCGCTCGTGCTGCCCGGCCTCCTCATCCTCGGACGCTGGGCCGTGGAGCGCAACGCCTTCGAGCCCGCCCACGCCGCGGCCCAGGAGATCCTGGCCCTGGATCTCGCCCCCCAGGATCGCGCGTACGCGCTCCTGCTGAACGGCGAGGCCTATCGCCGCGAAGGCCAGAGCGGCGAGGCGCGAGGGCAGTTCGAGCTCGTCAGAGACGCCCAGAGGGGGACGCCGCTCGGCTGGGCCGCGGCGCTCCGCCTGGCCCAGATGGACGTCGAGGCGCGCGAATTCGCTCGGGCGGCGGGGGAGAGCGCCGAGATCCTGAAGCAGCCGATTCCCTACGACGTGCGAGCGCTGGCGCTGCTCCTGCACGCCGACGCCGCCTACCGGGCGCGGGACTGGGAGACCTCCGCCGCCGGATTCCGGCGCTTCCTGTCGGAATTCCCCGGTCACCCCCAGGCCGGCGCGGCCGCCCTCTCGCTCGGGTGGGCGGAGCTGAGGCGCGGCAACGGCGCGGCCGCCCGCGAGCGCTGGGTGGCCTTCGCCCGCTTCTTCCCGGCGGACCCGCGCGCACCGGAGGCGCTGCTCCTGGCTGCCGAGCTGGCGGGCGAAGCGGGAGACGCCCGCGCGAAGGATCTGCTGGACCAGCTGCTCGCCCGGTATCCCGCCTACGCGCAGGCGGACGTGGCCCGTCTGAACCGCGCGATCCTCAATCTCCGGTCCGATCGGCTCCGGGAAGCGCGCGAGGAGCTGACGGCCCTCGTGAAGCAGTCGCCGCTCTCGCCCTTTCTCGGGCGCACCCGGCTGGCGCTCGGGGTCGCGCTCCTCGCCCTCGGCCGCCCCGAGGAGGCGGCCCGCGAGTTCAAGGAAGCGCTCCGGCAGGGCCAAGGTGCCCTGGCTCACCTCGGCGCCGGGACCGCGGCGCTCTCCCTCCGGCGGTGGGAGGAGGCCGGGCGCGAGCTCCGTGAGGCCCGAGACGCGGGAACGGCCGCCGTCAGCCGGGCCGCCGAGTACGGGCTGGTCGTGCTGGCGCTCAACGAGGGCAAGCGGGACGAGTTTAACAAGACGGCGGGATCGATCCTCCAGTCGCCGCCGTCCCAGGCACTGCTGCCGCCGCTCCTCTACGTGCTGGCGGCCCTCGCCGGGGAGGACAAGCACTGGAGCGAGGCGCGGGCGCTGACGCTGCGCCTCCTCACCGACTACCCGGGGAGCGACGCAGCCGACGACGCGCTCTTTCGCCTGGGGAGCAGGGCCGCCGCCGGCGGGCAGTGGACACTGGCCCGCGAGGCGTTCCAGCTGCTCGAGAGTCGCTATCCCAAGAGCCCGCTCGCCGAGGACATCCAACTGGCGTTCGCCGAGGCGCTGTTCCGGGGCGGTGCCCTCGCCGAGGCGCGGGGGAGGCTCGAGGCGTTCGTCGTCTCGGGCTCGGGAGACCCGGGGCTGCCACGGGCGCTCTTCCTCCTGGCCCAGGCGCGGGAGGGCACCGGCGACCGGGCCGCCGCGCTGAAGGCCTACTCCCGTCTCGTCATCGACCATCCGAGCAGCGAGTGGACGCCGGTCGCCCGGGTCGCCCAGGGGCGTCTGCTCCTCCGGGGGGGACGCTGGGACGAGGCGCGTCAGGCCCTGGAGCAGGCTCTAGCCGGCTCCGACGAGTCCCTGGCCGTCGAGGCCGCGTTCATGCTCGGCGAGGGGCTGCGAGCCCGCGGGGCCCAGGAGGACGCCATCGAGGTCTACCTGACCGCTGCCTACCTGGCGCCGGCCTCGACCTGGGGCCATCGCGCCCTCCTCGGCGCCGGCCAGAGCTTGGCCGCCCTCAAGCAGCCCGATGCCGCGGCCATCGTCTACCGCAAGCTCCTGGCCCAGCCGGACGTGGCGGCCGACCTCTCGCTTCATGGTCCGGGGGTGAACCCCTGTTCATGTCTCCACAAGGAGGGAGCCGCCTATGGGTGATTCCAGCGTGAACCGTCGTGAATTCCTCAAGACGACCGCCACCGGAGCGGCCGCTGCCGGGATCGGGGCCAACATCATCATCCCGGGCCGGTCCCACGCGGCGAAGAAGACGCTCCGCATCCTCAACTGGGTCCACTTCGTCCCGGCGTACGACGAGTGGTTCAACAAGAAATACGCCGTGGAGTGGGGCCAGAAGAACGACACCGAGGTGACCGTGGACAACATCGGCATCGCCGGCGTCAACGCCCGCGCCGCGGCCGAGGTGTCGGCCCAGAAGGGGCACGACCTGTTCCTGTTCAACTGGCCGCCGCCCTCCTTCGAGGAGCAGACGGTGGACATGAAGGACGTCTACGCCGAGATCGAGAAGAAGGTCGGCAAGCCCATCGACCTGGCGATCAAGAGCACCTACAACCCGAAGACGAAGAAATACTACGCCTTGTCGCCGTCGTTCACGCCGGACCCCGTGAACTACCGGAAGGACCTGTTCGGCGAGGTCGGCCTGCCCAACGGGCCCCGGACCTGGGACGAGGTGCGGGTCAAGGGCGCCGAGATCAAGAAGAAGAGGGGCAACCCCGTCGGGATCGGCCTCGCCAACGAGATCGACACGGCGATGGCCATGCGGACGATCATGTACTCCTGGGGGGCCCACGAGCAGGACCAGGCCGGCAACCTGACGCTGAAGTCGAAGCAGACCCTGGACGCGCTCAAGTTCGTCAAGGCCCTCTTCCAGGAGACGATGACGGACGAGGTGTTCACCTGGGACGCCTCCTCCAACAACCGGGCAGTCGTCTCCGGCAAGGTCTCGCTGGTCCTGAACGCCATTTCCACGACGCGGACGGCCGAGAAGGAGAACCCGGAGATGTCGAAGCAGATCCAGCTCGCGAAGGCCCTCAAGGGGCCGGTGCGCGCGATCGGGCTGGAGCACGTCATGCAGTGCTACGTGATCTGGAAGTTCGCCGAAAACAAGGAAGGCGCCATGAAGTTCCTCGTGGACTACGTGACGAACTTCCGCCAGGCCTTCGTCGCGGGCGAGTTCTACGACTTCCCCTGCTTCGAGAAGACCGTGCCGGACCTCCAGAAGCTCATCGCCAATGACCCCAAGGGCCACCCGCCCGACAAGTACAAGGTGCTCGACGACGTTCTCAAGTGGGCGACCAACGTGGGCTATCCGGGCTACGCCACCGCGGCCATCGACGAGATCTACGGCACCTGGGTGCTGAACGTCATGTTCGCCAAGGTGGCCGCCGGCAAGGCCTCCCCCGAGGACGCGCTGAACGAGGCCGACGCGGCCTGCCGGCGCATCTTCGGCAAGTGGAAGGAGAAGGGCTTGGTCTGAGCCGCTCCGCGTAGCGGCGCGCTCGACGGCAGGAGGCTCCCGATGACGGAGCCTCCTGCCATGTTGAAACGACGATGTCCATAGTCGAAACGAGAAGCGTGCGGAAGCACTTCGGCGACGTTCACGCGGTGGACGGTGTGGATCTCACGACCAAGGAGGGCGAATTTCTCGTCCTGCTCGGCCCGTCGGGGTGCGGCAAGACCACCCTCCTCCGGATGATCGCCGGGCTCGAGGATCCGACGGGGGGGGAGATCCTGATCGGCGGCCAGGTGGTCAACGATCTGCCGCCGCGGGCGCGGAAGATCGCGATGGTCTTCCAGAGCTACGCCCTCTACCCCCACATGCGGGTCTTCGACAACATCGCCTTCCCCCTCCGGGCCCAGGGCATGCCCAGGGCCGAGATCCCCCACAAGGTGGAGTGGGCCGCGGGGCTCTTCGGGATCGAGAAGCTCCTGCACCGGAAGCCGCGCGAGCTGTCGGGCGGCGAGCGCCAGCGCGTCGCCCTCGCCCGGGCCGTCGTGCGCGAGCCGGCCGTCTTCCTGCTCGACGAGCCGCTCTCGAACCTGGACGCCAAGCTCCGCGCCTCCGCGCGCGACGAGCTCCAGCAGTTCCAGCGCCGGATCGGGACCACCACGATCTACGTGACCCACGACCAGGTGGAAGCCATGGGCCTGGGGGACCGCATCGCCGTCATGCAGGGGGGCAAGGTGCGGCAGATCGGGACGCCGCAAGAAGTCTACGACGAGCCGGCCGACACGTTCGTGGCCGGCTTCCTCGGCTCCCCCCCGATGAACATGGTGGAGGCGCCCGACTGCCTCGTGGGGTTCCGCCCCGAGCACTTCCTGCCGAAGGAGGCTCACGAGAGCCGGGACGGACTCGTGACGCTCCGCTTCCACATCACGCGCATCGAGTATCTCGGCGCCGACCGCCTGCTCTACGGCGCGCTCGAGGGGAAGTTCCCCGACACGAAGGTCATCTCCAAGCTCGCCTCCACGGTGACCGCGCCGGTCCAGCCCGGGAAGACCCAGGACTTCGCGATCCGGGAGAAGGACCTCCGGTTCTTCGACCGTCAGACCGGCCTCCGGACCCGGGCGCGGCCGGTCTGAGGCGGACGATGGCGACCCTCGGGGAAGACCTCCGCGCGCCGGCTGCGGGCCGCCGGTTCGGGTTCGTCCTGGACCGGCCGGAGTGGCTCGGGCCGCTGATGATCGCCCCCGCCGTCCTGTACATCGTGGCGATCGTCGGGCTGCCGTTCCTGCTGGCCCTCTACTACAGCGTCAGCGACATCAGCATGGGGAGGCGGACGCTGGGCTTCGTGGGGCTGAGGAACTTCATCAGCGTGGTCCCGACGCCAAAGTTTCAGACCTCCCTCCAGAACACCTTCGTCTTCGCCATCGTCTCCCAGGTGCTGGTGATCATCCTCGCGAACATCCTCGCCCTGGCGCTGCTCAAGGATTTCCGCGGGAAGTGGCTGGTCCGGCTCCTGATCCTGCTCCCCTGGGTGGCGCCGATCTCGCTCGGGACGATCGGCTGGCTCTGGATCCTGGACTCCATCTACAGCGTGATCAACTGGACCCTGGAGGCCGTCGGGCTCATCACCGCGGACGGCTGGCCCATGTACCTCGGCAAGCCCTACCTGGCGATGGGGTCCGTGATCACGGTCCACGTCTGGCGGCTCCTGCCGCTCGCCACGGTGATCATCCTGGCCGGCCTCACCTCCATCCCCAAGGACATCCACGACGCCGCCCAGGTGGACGGGGCCAGCTTCTGGCGGCACCAGTTCCAGATCACGGTGCCGCTCATCCGCCCGATCCTCCTGGTGGCGCTCCTCTTCGGCCTCGTCTTCGCCTTCACCGACATGGTCGTGATCTTCGTCCTGACGCGCGGCGGCCCGTACGACACGACCCAGGTCCTGGCGAGCCTGGCGTTCTTCACGGGCATCCAGGGCGGCGACCTGGCCGAGGGCGCGGCCATCGCCATCTTCCTGTTCCCGCTGCTCCTGGCCGTGGCGATCGTCTTCCTCCGGATCGCCCGGCGGGCCGAGGTGACCTGAGATGGCCGCCGGGACCGCGCGGCGCTGGGGGCTCACCCTCGGCCACTTTGGCGTGGTGGGGCTGTTCACGCTCTTCACGGCCTTCCCCTTCTACTGGATGCTCGTCACCACGTTCAAGCGGACCAGCGACCTGCTGAAGCGGGGGAACAACCCGTTCGTCTACAACGAGGCGCCGACGCTGGAGAACCTCCGCGTCCTCTTCCAGGAGACGTTCTACGTGAAGTGGCTGGTCAACACGGCGCTGGTCGGGGTGGCGGTCGTGGTCATCACCCTGATCCTCGCGATCCCGGCGGGCTACGCGCTGGCTCGGCTCACGGGGCGGTGGGGGGAGCAACTCGGGATCGGGATCTTTCTCACCTATCTCGTGCCGCCGACGCTCCTCTTCATCCCCATGTCGCGCGTGATCGGCGACCTGGGCCTCCAGGACTCCCTCTGGTCCCTGGTGCTCGTCTACCCCTCCTTCACGATCCCGTTCTGCACGTGGCTCCTGATGGGGTTCTTCAAGGCCATCCCGCGCGACCTGGAGGAGGCCGCCATGATCGACGGGCTGAGCCGCTTCGGCGCCTTCGTCAAGGTCGTGATCCCGATCTCGGTGGCGGGGGTCCTCACGGTGGTCATCTTCTCCTTCACGCTGGTCATGCAGGAGTTCGTCTACGCCCTGACCTTCATCTCCTCCGTCCGGCAGATGACGGTGAGCGTCGGGGTGCCGACCTTCCTGGTCCACGGCGACGTGTACTTCTGGGGCTCGCTGATGGCCGGCTCCTTCATCGCCAGTGTGCCGATCGCGATCCTCTACAACTTCTTCGTCGACCGCTTCATCGCCGGTTTCACCGTCGGCGCCATCAAGTAGCTGCGGCGGCCCGGGGGTTCCCATGAAGACCTACGCGGTGGTGTTCCTGAGCGTGTTTCTGGCGGAGCTGGGCGACAAGACCCAGCTGGCCACCCTGTTCTTCGCCGCGAACCCGGCGGCCGGCAAAGTTGGGGTGTTCGTCGCCGCCGCGGGGGCCCTCGTGGTCTCGAGCCTCCTGGCGGTCGCCATCGGCGGCCAGCTCGGCGCCTGGCTGCCCCCGGAGCGGTTGAAGATCCTGGGCGTGCTCGGCTTCATCGCCATGGGCCTCTGGATGCTGCTCGCCCGCTAGGGGGGACGCGATGAACGGCTACGGCGGGAAGATCCTCTTCGTGGATCTCGGCGATGGGCGGACGCGGGTCGAGCCCGTCTCGGAAGAGATGGCGCGCGCCTTCCTCGGCGGGAACGGCTTCGCCGCCCGGCTCCTCGCCCGTCACGTCGGGCGCGGGGCGGACCCCTTCGATCCGGGGAACAGGGTGGTCTTCGCCGTGGGGCCGATCACCGACACGACGGTGCCCGGCAACAGCCGGGCCTGCGTGGCAACCAAATCGCCTCTGACCGGGCTCTTCTTCGACTCGACCTTCGGCGGCCGCTTCCCCGCCACGCAGAAGCGCACCGGCTTCGACGCCATCTGCATCACGGGGCGGGCGAGGGAGCCGGTCTATCTCAAAGTCACGGAGGCCGGGGCCCGCCTGGAGCCCGCGCGCGCCCTCTGGGGGAAGACGACGCGGGAAGCCGTGGAGGCCATCCAGGCTGCCGAGGGCGGGGACGCCGACGTGATGGCCATCGGCCCCGCCGGCGAGCACCGCGTGCGCTTCGCCTCGATGGCGCACTACTGGAAGAACCGCGAGGGGATCTCCGGGCGCGGCGGCATCGGCGCCGTCCTGGGCTCGAAGCACCTCAAGGCCGTCGTGGTCGCGGGGACACGAAAGACGGAGGTCGCCGATCCCGCGCGGCTCAAGGCCCTCGTGGACGAGACGCGCGAGCCTCTCAAGAAGGGCACCCAGGCCCTCTCCACTTTCGGCACGCCGTTTCTCGTCCAGCCGATCAACACCCTCGGCGGGCTCGGCGCCTACAACATCAAGAGCGAGGTGTACGCGGAGGCGCGGGCCATCTCGGGCGAGGAGATGAAGGCCCACTACCACGACAAGGACACCACCTGCCTCAAGTGCCCCGTGGCCTGTGGCAAGCAGTACGCCATCGGGGAGGGCGAGTTCGCCGGGCTCAGGGCCAAGATGCCCGAGTACGAGACGATCTTTGCCCTCGGATCCATGCTCGGGAACTCCCACGCGGCCTCGGTCGTCAAGGCCAACGACCTCTGCGACCTCCTGGGGATGGACACGATCAGCCTCGGCGTGACGCTCGCCTTCGTGGCCGAGGCCCTCGAGCGCGGCTGGCTCGACCCGAAGGAGGTCGGCCTTCCCTTCGGCTGGGGTGACTGGCGGGGGATGCTGGCTCTCGTCGAGCAGACCGCCTACCGCCGGGGCTTCGGTGATCGGCTGGCGGAGGGCTCCTGGCGACTGGCCGAGGCCCTCGGACCGGAGGCCCTCAAGACCGTGTACGCTGTGAAGCGGCTCGAACTCCCCGCCCATTCGGCGCGGGCGCTCAAGGGCATGTCAATCGGTTACGCCACCGCCACGCGCGGCGGGAGCCACCACGACACCCGCCCCACGCCCCAGTACGCCCAGGGCTTCGATCGGCGCGGCGTCGAAGGGAAGCCCGAGTTCGCGGTGAGGAGCCAGCACTTCACCGCCGTGGATGACTCCCTCGTGGTCTGCCGCTTCACCTCCGAGCGCGGCTTCGGCCTCTTCCTGGGCGAGCCCTACGCCCGGATGGTGTCAGCGGTCACCGGCTGGGACGTCTCGGTGGAGGAGCTGGAGCGGATCGGCGAGCGGGTGGTGAACCAGGAGCGGCTGTTCAACGTGCGCGAGGGCGTGAGCCGAAAGGACGACGTCCTGCCCTGGCGGGTCATGCACGAGCCGATTCCCGAGGGGGCGTCGGCGGGGATGCACTGCCCACCGGCGGAGCTCGACGGGATGCTCGACGAGTACTACCGCCTTCGCGGCTGGGATGCCCAGGGTGTTCCCACGCCCGAGCGCCTCGCCGCCCTCGGCTTGCCTTAGCGGGGCAAACCCTGCGCTCAGTTGACGGGGACGCCTGGGGGAGATCAGGTAAACGGCGGTCGAGCAGTCAGGGTGATGTGTTTATAATCATCCTGGCGTCACGATCCGGATGGGTCCAAGATCAGGGTCAGCTCGGAGAATAGCTGGCCCATGGGCCGGCGTCGGGTTTCAGTGGTTGAGGGAGAAACCATGCTCACATGGCCGGACGATGAAAGAAGTTGCCGAACTGCTTGAGGGGATGAAAACCGCCGGTGTGATTCGCGACTACGCCGTGTTTGGCGCCATCGCCCAGATGCGCTACACCGAACCGATGGCGACTTTGGACGCGGACATCCTGGTCATGCCCATCCAGGATTCGGGTCTGGACGCTCTGTCCCCGATCTACCGCTACTGCGAGGCCCGCGGATACTTACCGCAGGGCGAGGCCATACGGGTGGGCGACTGGCCTGTCCAATTTGTCCCCGTTTTCAGCCCGCTCACCGAGGAGGCCGTCCGACAGGCGGAGACAGGCGAAATCGAAGGGGTCCCGTTGCGCGTGGTGTCTGCTGCGCATTTGGCCGCGATCGCTCTGAGCGTCGGGCGCCCCAAGGATCACTTGCGCATTCTCTCAATGCTCGACGCAGGATCGGTGCGAGCCGAGACGATTGAGGCGCTCGCGGCGCGCCATGGTCTCTCCGATCGCTGGAGCGCATTCAGGCGGAGATATTTG
Organism: Candidatus Rokuibacteriota bacterium; assembly: GCA_016193045.1. Taxonomy (GTDB): domain Bacteria; phylum Methylomirabilota; class Methylomirabilia; order Rokubacteriales; family CSP1-6; genus CSP1-6. The sequence goes on from JACPSW010000021.1 coordinate 41,654, forward strand.
GATGAGTGAACTCACGGATTTGTTGGAGCGTCAGGAGCGGTGGCAGCGGTCCCGGGCGCAATTGACATGGTCCGAGAAATTACGTCTGGCCGAAGTGCTTCGGGATGCCGCGCTGGCCATCGGTCGTGATCGGAAAGAGCCGGGCAGATTGCCAACGACCGCAAATAGTCAATCCCGCGGCTCAACAGGGCGCTGAGCCCGGGCCGGCGCGGGAGGCGGATCTCGCGCCGTTCGAGGCGCCAGTGGCGGGAATGCGTGTACGAGGGGCTGGAGAAGTACCTGATCCCCAACACCCTCACCCCGGAGGAGTACCGCAAGGCGAGGACCGCGAGATGACCGAGCGCGCGGCATAACACCGCTCGGCCGCTGACGTATTGGGCATGTTGACGCCCGTCACGGAACCCCGTAAGATTGCTTGCGCGGGCGGATAGCTCAGCTGGGAGAGCGCAGCCCTTACAAGGCTGAGGTCAGAGGTTCGATCCCTCTTCCGCCCACCAATAAAAAACGCGGGCGTCATCGCTGCCCGCGTTTCGCATTTCTAGGCAAGCCGACACCAATCATCGGACGGCCAATGCCTGGGCGACGATCTTCTCGAAAATCGGATCGAGCTCGGCGGCTACTTTTCCCACCTCGGGCTGGGCATAGGGCCTGAAGATGGCCGAGGGCTTGATATACTCCAGCGTGGCGGTCCCGTCGGAGTTCTCGTGGAGATAGAGGCGGATCGGCGCCTCGAACCCGGCCTCCCGGGCGGCGCTGATAATTCGTACGGCAAAATCGTTTCGAAACACCATGAACACCTGGTTTCCGGCGAGCTTCACGCCCCGAGCGGCCGCGCCCCTCTGGGCGTTCGCGTGGCAGACCAGGCCCATGTGCTGATCGGCGATGGCTTTCTCCAGAGCCTCGGCCACCTTGGCGAACGGAGCCTTTGAGGTTAACGTGATTCGTCCGTCTTGAGCGATTCCAGGCGCTGCGGGAACGACCAGAGCAGCGGCGGCGAGAACCAGGGAAACAGCCAGTCTGTGCGTGCCCCTCAGATGGAGCTTCATGTCGTCCTCCCCGCTGTGGCGGAATATCCCGCGCCTTCGAAGGGTTTTATGTATTGGTTATGCTCAGATTCAACCGGCAGACACGACCACTTCTGACATGTGGGTGATCCCGATTCGGATGGAGGCGGTGGAGATCCACATCCACGCCGACCGCCGCCTCGCGTTTCAGGTGCTGACCGCGTTTGGCACCGCACAGCCAGACGGTAGCTCCTCCAGGGTGCTGCGGGATGAGGGCCAGCGGAAGCTCGTCGAGTTCCACGCCCTCATCCCCACCGCGGCAGGAGGGAAAAAGATCTATCGGACGGTCGAATGGGTGACCCTTCACGAGCCCGAGGCCATCGACTTCGAAGGCGTTGAGGGCCCCCTCGACCTCCTGCGGGACCGGTTCGTCCTGGACGATGTGGCCGGCTGCACCCGCTTTCGCTACGAGAGCACGTTCGGCTTGAAGGGGTGGATCGTCGGCTGGCTGGCCGCACGATCCCGCGTGAAGCCGCTCCTCGGCCGCTTCATGCGCGAGCACGCCCGTCAGCTGAAAGCGACCATCGAAGAGCGGGCGAAGCGGAGCCGCCTCTTCCCGTACCGCCCGTGTGGGATCGGCACGGATCAAAACGGCCAGTTCGAATGAATTCGGCGTGTCCGTCCTTCCTGCCCGTTCATCCGCGGAGCGCCCGCAGGGCGTCGATCGTGCGGGCCGGATCCGGCCGCCGCGTATAGTCCGGATCGGCATCCGCGGCGCGGATCGTTCCGGTCCGGTCGATCACAAATCGGCCCGGCATGGGGAGCGTCCAGGAGTCGTCTCCGTTGGCTTGCGTCAGGTCGATCCCGAACTTCAGGTACACCTGCCGCAGATCGTCCGGGAGCGTGTAGACGAGGCCGAACTTCCGGGCCACCTGATTCCCTTGATCGCGGAGCATCTCGAAGGTGAACGGCTTGTCCGCACTCTCTCGAGGGGTCCTTTGCAGCTGCGGCGAGATCATGACCAGCGTCGCGCCGGCGGCGGTGATCTCCGGGAGGGCGTTTTGTAGAGCCTCCAGCTCCAGGTTGCAGTAGGGTCACCACTTCCCGCGATAGAAGCTTACGACCAGTGGGCTCTTGGCCAACAGGGTCCGAGCGCTCACCGGCTGACCGGCGGCGTTCGGCAGGGTGAAATCGGGGGCTTTGTCGCCGACCTTGAGCGTGGTCGCCAGAAGTCCCGACTGGCGGATGTGCTCGACCGCCCGATGCATGATCTCGAGCACGTCCTTCGGAGCCTTCGCCTCAAACTGAGCCCTGAGCGCGTCGAGCCGGTCCTGTAGAGCCATCAGCCCCTCCTGTGGAGATTTGCGGGTTTCGCCTTTAGATGCCGAAATGCCGCCGTAGGATGCCGAGCACCAACTCGACTACTTGACGCAGGGGGTCGGGGGCATCGTGGGCGCGACCTTCATGGAGGTCCCGTTGCCGAAGACGAAGTCATTGACGCGGGCCACCGAGTGGCAGGCCCGGCAGAAGTCCATCGGCCCGCCGCTCTTGCCCTCGCCCCAGAGCGTTCCATCGGGGTTGTAGCGCACCCAGTGCCAGCCGTTACCGTCGGGGTCGTATCCCGGCTCGCGCTTCTCCATCACGAACACGGCTCCCTGCCCCCCGGGCCGGCACCCCTGGTTCTCGAAGGCCTCCTTGACGATGGCGCTGCCGGGCGGAAAGGGGAACTTTCCCGCGCGGGCCGCCGGCAACCCGGTGGGGTTGACGTACGTTACCACGAAGGCATTCCCGTGGGTCGCGCTGAAGACCGGCGTGGCGTTCATGCGGGCCCACTGGCGGTAGTCCTTGAAGGGCCCGGTCTTCAGGGTGGGGTCGCGGGCCGGCTGGCTCGATGCGGTCGCCACCGCCAGCGCTGTCACGAGGGACGCCAGGACCAGACGCCACGTCAGCATGGGTCAAAGCCGAACTCGCCGTGGGGGGAATCGAGGCAGGGATGGGCCGTCACCTCGAGATCGAGCGCCTTCCATCCCGCCGCCCCCTCGGCCGGAGAGAGAAGATCTTGGAGCGAGTGCGTGACGACTTGCCCCTGATGGGTCATGGCGAAGACTGTGGCCTGCTGCCGGACGCCGAAGGCGAAGGCCACGATCGGCCCGAGGTTCTTCGGCGGGGTGGGAAGAAGGCGCCACCGCGAGAGATCCAGGACCGCCAGCAACGGTCCCTCCGCGGTTCCGGCGAGAAGGAGATCGGGATGTCCCGGGGGAACGGCCAGGCTGAGCACGGGGGCAGTCGGCGCTCCAGGCGAGGGAGGGGACCACGTGAGGCCGTCGTCCCGGCTCACCCAGACGCCGCGCTCGGTTCCGGCGTAGAGCCGTTCGTGCCGCGTGGGATGAAACGCGAGCGAAAGGACCGGGGGAGGAGCCGATCGGGGAGTCACGAGGACCCAGCGGCGCCCCCCGTCCTCGCTCCGCGCCAGCGAGTCCCCGATCCAGAGGAGGAGCCGGTCGGGGCCGGCGGGGTCGATCGCCAGCGCCCTGACCTCGTGAGGCGGGAGCCCTCGATGGATCGGCGTCCAGGCGGCGCCCCCGTCCTCGCTCCGCTTGAGGCCGATCCCTTCCCCCTCGACGATGAGGACCTTTCCGTCCCTCGAGGCCGCGATGCGCCCCACGCCGTGAACTGAGAAGTCGGGGTTCAGAAGCTGCCAGCTGGCGCCCCCGTCCCCGCTGAGAAAGATGCCGAGGTGGGTTGCCCCGACGACCGTCGGGCCCGGCCAGAGAAGCGCCATGCCATGAAAGTGGCCGCCCAGGGCGAGGAGGTCCCGCGCCAAGACGTTTCCCCTGGGGTAAAACCACGTGGCGGGTGCCGCCCGACTGACGGCTTGCCGCACCCCCTGGAGGGAAACAGGAGGCGGCCCAGGCGCCAGGAACAGGAAAGACGCGAGCATTCCCAGGACGAGCAGGGCTCCCCCGAAGACAAACCGGTTGAATTTCAGCATGGCCTACCAACAAAACCTAGCGTACCCGCAGGATATTCCGCCGTTCGTTCCCTTTGAGGCCGGGAATAAACGTGGACCCGATGGGGTTCTTGGAGGTAAGCAGAAGGATCCCGGAAGGAGGTGAAGCGCCTTGGTTCGACAGATTGTCACTGCCGTGGCTCTCATGGGGGTGTTCGCGCTGGGGGCGCCAACCGTCGGAATGGCCCAGCAGGCCAACCCGTGCGCGGCGAAGAATCCGTGCGCCATGAAACCCGCCAACCCGTGTGCCGCCAAGAATCCGTGTGCGGTCAAGAAGGAGGAGTCCACGAAACCCGCCGCCAACCCCTGTGCCGCCAAGAATCCCTGCGCCGCGAAGAACCCGTGCGCCGCGCCCAAGAAGTAACGCCCGACACGCCCGCACGCCCGGGCTGCCCGCCGGTGGGACAGCCCGGGCGTGACCGCGTCCCGAAGGACCGCTCGGGCCTGACACTCGGCGTCCTGGCCGGCCTGGTCGGCATCGCCTGCTGCGTGAGCCCGGTGGTCCTGGTGCTCCTGGGGTTGAGCTCGGTGTCGTTCGCGCTGAGCCTCGGGAACACCCTTTACTATGAGTACGGCTGGTACTTCAGGGGCGCGGCGCTCCTGCTGGCAGCGGCCGGAGTCGTCGGAATCCTCCGGCGGCGGAAGTCGTGCAGCGTGCGCGGCCTCCGGGAGCAGTGGCGGCTCCTCGTCAGCGTGGCCCTCGCAATGGTGATTGTCTACGCCGTGCTCTACTGGCTCACCTCGTACCTGGCGCGGATCGCCGCCTGACCAACTTTCCCCCTCCCTCGGCACTCCGGCTCGCGTCGCCCCCCAATAGGGTTTCGATGAATGGCCGAAGACGTTTTCTTATCTCGATCCTCTTGGCCCTCCCTGCCCTGGGCGGGATCTCCTCTGTGGCGTGGCCAAGCGTGTCGGGGAGGCCTGAGTGCGCGAATCCCGACCAGATGGTGAGGGTTGGTCCGGGACCGTTCTGGATGGGGAGCGATAAGGGGGAGCGGCGGCTCGCCTACACGCTCTCGAGTGAAACCGTGCGGGAGGCTCGATGGTTTGAGGCCGAGCGGCCTCGCCACCGGGCCGCGCTTCCCGCCTTCTGCATCGATCGCTTCCTCGTGACCCAGGCGCAGTATGCGTTATTCGTGGCGGCAACGGGCCACCGGCCGCCTGGCATCTCAGCAGAGGAGTATCAGCGCCAGGGGTTCCTGGTTCACGACTACGATCGAGAGGTGACTCGGTACCTCTGGCGGAATCGAACTCCGCCCGTGGGTCTTGAAGACCACCCGGTGGTTCTCGTGAGCGCCGAGGACGCCGCGGCGTATTGCCGCTGGCGCCACTCGGGTGGCCGTCTTCCCACCGAAGCGGAATGGGAAAAGGCGGCGCGAGGCGACGACGGCAGGAGTTTCCCGTGGGGGAACCACTGGGATCCGGAGCGGTTGAACAGTGCGGCGCGCGGACCGGGCGGGACGACGCCGGTGCATCAATATCCCAAGGGAATCAGTCCCCACGGTGTGTTTGATCCCGTCGGGAACGTCTTTCAATGGACATCATCCGCATTTCCGGACGGGCGGACGATCTTGAAGGGGTGTGCCTGGGACGATGAGCCCGGGCTTTGCCGGCCGGCGTTTCGTCATGGCCGTCCATTCGAGAGCCGTCACATCCTCATCGGGTTCCGCTGCGCGAGTCCAAACATTGCCGGGTGAAAAGTCCGCTTGACCTTACACTATAGTGGAAGGTTTACCATTGGCGGTGGAGGATGGCAGCCCATGAAGACCCTCAGAATCGGCGAGCTCGCGGGCCAGGCGGGGGTGAGCGCCAAGGCGATTCGTTTCTATGAAGGGGCCGGGGTCCTGCCCCCGCCGGCCCGGGGCGCCAACGGCTATCGCCTCTACCCCGCGGACGCCGTGGAGATGCTCCGGTTCATCAAGCAGGCGCAGGGGCTGGGCCTCACCCTGGCGGAGGTCAAGGAGATCGTCGCGATCCGCCAGGGGGGTCGGCCCCCGTGCCGGCACGTCTACCGCCTCTTGCAGGAGAAGGCCGGGGAACTGGACCGAAAGCTGAGCGACCTCGTGATGCTCCGTCGCCGGATCCGCGAGAGTCTCGCGGCCTGGGGGCGACGCCGGGCGCGGGGAGCCGCCGTGTGTCCCCACATCGAAGCTCCGGTGGGGCGATCCCGCCGGCGGGCATCGCGGAGGCCGTAGGGGATGGCCCTCGAGAAGTTCCAGGTCAAGATCGGCGGGATGGCCTGCTCCTTCTGCACCGAGACGATCCGGAAGGGGCTCGGACGGACGGACGGGGTGGCGGAAGTCAACGTCAGCCTCGCCCACGAGGAGGCTCTGATCGCGTATGACCCCGAGCGGGTGACACCGACAACGCTGACCGATACCCTCCGGAGCCTCGGCTACACCGTGAGGGACCCGAAGAAGGTCCGCACCTTCGAGGAAGAGGAAGCGGAGCTCCAGCGTGAGCGCGACCGGCTCATCATCGCCGGCGCGGCGGCCTGGATCGGCTTCGTGGTGATGCTCCTCATGTGGGTCGGGCGTCACCATCCCCTGGCCCACTGGTTCATGGCGGCGCTCGGACTCCTGATCGTCTTCGGTCCGGGCCTCTACATCCTCAAGATGGCCTGGGCCTCGGCCCGGCGGGGGATCTTGAACCAGCACGTCCTGATGGAGATCGCCGCCTTCGCAGGCCTCGCCGGCGGCGCCGTGGGTCTCGTGAACCCCGTTTTTCGAAGCTACGAGTTCTTTGGCGTCGCCGTGTTCGTCACGGCCTACCACATCCTCGGCGGCTACACGTCGCTCCTGGTGCGCACTCGCGCCTCGCAAGCGGTGAAGAAGCTCCTCTCCCTTCAGCCGCCGACGGCGCGCGTCGTGCGAGACGGCGCCGAGGCGGAGGTGCCCATCGCAGAGGTGAGAACAGGCGATCTGGTCCGCGTCCGCCCGGGCGAGCAGGTTCCGGTCGACGGCGTCGTCGTGGAGGGCGCGTCGGCGGTGAACGAGAGCTTGGTGACCGGCGAGCCCCTGCCGCGGGAGAAGCTTCCAGGTCACGAGGTGATCGGAGGGTCCGTCAACCGGTCGGGAACGCTCCTCGTCCGCGTGACCCGCGTCGGCGAAGAGAGCTTTCTCGCGCAGGTGGCGCGGCACATCCAGGAGGCGCGCGCGCTCAAGCCGAGCATCCTGCTCCTGCTCGACCAGATCCTCAAATACTTCGTCCCGGGCGTCCTCCTCGTTGGCGCGGCGGCCCTCGCGTTCTGGACGCTGGGCGCCTGGCTTGTCTGGGGCGCCCCCGACTGGGAACGGGGAGTCCTGGCCGCCCTCGCGGTCCTCGTCATGGGTTATCCCTGCGCCCTCGGCATGGCGACGCCGCTGGCGATGGTCCGCGGTGGCGGCGAGGCCGCCCGCCAGGGGATCCTCATGCGGAGCGCCGCGTCGTTCCAGGCCTTCAAGGACGTGTCGGTCGTCGTCATGGACAAGACCGGGACGATCACCCACGGCGAGCCGCGCGTGGTGGAGGTCATCCCCGCCGAGGACTGGGAGGCTGATCGGCTCCTTACGGTCGCTGCATCGGCCGAGCAAGTGTCGGAGCACCCCCTTGGCCAGGCGGTGGTGAAGGCGGCCAAGGCGAAGGGGCTTCGCCTCGACCGCGCGGAGACCTTCGAAGCGGTGCCAGGGAAGGGGATCCGCGCCGCGGTCGGGGGGAAGCCCGTCCTGGTCGGGACGCTCCGGTTCCTCGCGGAGTCGGGGATTGCCACCGCCGCCCTCGCCGGCGCCGCAACGGAGCGCGAGGGTCGGGCCGAGACCGTCATCGCCGTGGCCAGTGAAGGACGCGCCGTCGGCCTCCTCGCCCTCGCGGATACTGTGAAGAACGACGCCGCGGCGGCGATCGCCCGCCTCCGAAGCCTCGGGATCGAGCCCGTCATGATCACCGGCGACAACGCGCGGACGGCGGGTGCCGTGGCCGACCAGGTCGGCATCCGCGAGGTGATGGCGCAGGTGCTGCCTCAAGATAAGGCCGAGCGTGTTCGCGAGCTCCAGCGTCGGGGCAAGCGCGTGGCCATGATCGGGGACGGGATCAACGATGCGCCGGCGCTCATGCAGGCGGACGTCGGCATCGCCATCGGTGCCGGGACTGATATCGCCATCGAGTCCGCCGACGTGGTCCTCGTGGGCGAGCGCCTCACTGCCGCCGTCGATGCCTATCACATC
>JACPSW010000102.1 GCA_016193045.1 Candidatus Rokuibacteriota bacterium
CCCGGACGCATCAACGCCCGCGCCACCGAGGCCCGTACCTTCCCCGCCAGGAGCTCCACCGTGTAGCGCACCCCGCCCACCTGCGCCTCCTCGCGCAGCTCGAGCCGCGATAACTCCCGCACCGTCACGGTCGTCTTCCCCTCGAGCAGAATGCGGGCGATCCCGTCCTTGCGCGCCTCGACCACGTCGCGCGAGTAGAGGGCTTCGCGAGGCTCGAGGCGATGGGGAGCCGCCGCCCGCCGCGTCACCGTGACCTTCCCGGAGACCGCCGTCACGGTACCCACAGCAGTCGGGGTCTGAGCACTGGCGATCTGGGCTAACACCTTCGCCGCCTCCCCGGCTTTGGCCACCAACTCGGCATGCTGCCCCGCATCGTGGAGCTTCTCCGCTTCCGCGATGAGGGCAGTCCCCCGCTTCACTTTGGGATCTTCCGCCTTCATCTTGCCGACCGTCTCGCTCAACTGCTTGATCGGCAGTGGGCACATCAGGGCTAGCCCAACGAGTCCGATCACCAGCGCTTTCACCGCACCTCCTCCAACATTTGGGAACTGAGCCCCGCCAAGCAGATCTGGCAACCTCCGTGCCAAGGAGACGGGCACGACCATTGGGCTAGCATTTCTGGAATCTTGGAGATCTTCTTGGGCCTCTGCTGTGCGGCTCTTGAGGGAAACGCCCCTGTAAGATCTACAGAGTAGGAAGGTAAAATTTACCGAGCCAAGAAGCTGAGCGTCTGCGAACGTTTCCGCCTTGAGCCAACAGCGTGCCACTGTGGATGCGAAAGTCGAGCCTTCTGGGGCCTTGCCTTTTTTTGCAGACTTCTCCCGGCGCTCATCGCCAAACTTTGACGCGCATCGCGGTCCCTACCCGCCTCCCCTATTTCCCCACTACGCTAGGCACGTCCCTTGCTACAAAACCCTCGAACTCGGGTCTTCCTCCTCTTCCCCTTGGACATCGCCTTCGCACAGAGACCTCTGCTGAACAGAAGAAGATTGTTGCCGCCCGGTCTGATGAGACGACGGAAGGTCCAGATCCTCGTCGGCATCTTCGGCCTACTGACAGTGATGGAGGCTCTCCACCCCATCGTCTCTTTGCCCGGATCGCCTTATTTCCGGCGTAAGAGCCCGCCAGTTGAGGCTTCGTGGCTGCCGAGCCGTGCAAGGTCGCTCAGATACCCTCACTGACCGGCACGGCGACGAGCCCCGATTGCCTGGCATGCACCGGAGAGTCTCTGGCTGGGTATCGAGGAAGGGAAGGTCCTGGGTCCCGGTCAGAGCCGAGTGAGCGAGGGGCGGGCGATCAGGAGGTTTACTTTTCGTCGCCTTCGAGGCATCTGGATCTCAACGCTGGTCGTGATCGCCAGTTTTGCATTCTTTCAGATCCGGGAGGAGCGACAGAGGTTGACGAATGATCTCGCGCGCCAGGCCGTGCTACTCCGCGAAGGATTGAAGGATGCCGTGGAGCCCGCTTCGCCCGGCCTGACCGGGACGTTGCGGTATACGACAAGTTCTCGACCGAGACCCTTTTACCGCCATGCCGACTTCAGCATGGGCGCCGGCCGGCCCCCGCACGATCAGCTGACCGTTGAATTTCAGTATCCTGTATATTGGAGGGTGAGATCGATCGCATACTCTCAATCTCCTGGTAAAGGTATTGTCCTCATGCCGCATCGAATCTTGGTCGTAGACGACGACGCAACCTCTCGGAAAGGTCTTCAGGATCTCGTCGCCGCCTGGGGGTATGACGTGAGCGCCGCCGCCGACGGCCGGGAGGCTCTGGAGCAGGCGGCCGAGCGTTCTCCCTCCGTGGTGATCAGCGATCTCGTCATGCCGGGGCTGGACGGGATGGGCTTGTTGGCCGCGCTCCAGTGCGACTATCCCGGCGCGGCGGTGATCATTCTGACCGGCCAGGGGACCATCGAGAGCGCCGTGCAGGCGATGAAGGACGGCGCCTACGACTACCTCACAAAGCCCGTGGATCCGACCCGGTTGCGGCTGTTGCTGGACAAGGCGTTGGAGCGCACCGAGACGGTCCGGGAGGTCCAGCTCCTGCGCCGGCAACTCCGCCAGCGGGGCGCGTTCGGCCAACTCGTGGGGAGCTCCCCGGCCATGCAGGACATCATGCGCCAGCTCGATCTGGCGGCGCCGACCGATGCCACGCTCCTCTTCGTCGGCGAGAGCGGGACCGGCAAGGAACTGGTCGCGCGGACGGTGCACGAGCTCTCACCGCGCCGAAAGGGGTCGTTCGTGGCCGTCAATTGCGCCGCCATTCCGGAGACGCTCCTGGAAAGCGAGATCTTCGGACACGAGAAGGGGGCCTTCACCGGCGCACTGGAGCGGCGCCAGGGTTGCTTCGAGCTGGCCGACGGCGGGACGCTGTTCCTGGACGAAGTGGCCGAAATGCGACCGGCGACGCAGGTGAAGTTCCTTCGCGTCCTGCAGGAGGGGCAGTTTCGGCGCCTGGGCGGGAAGACGGAGGTTCGGGTCGACGTTCGGGTCATCGCGGCCACCAACCGGGATCCGCTCGAGGCGGTCCGGGAGGGCGTCCTGCGCGAGGACCTCTACTACCGTCTCAACGTCTTCGCGATCGTCCTGCCGCCACTCCGAGAGCGGATGGAGGATCTGCCCGAACTCATTCAGGCGTTCCTCGCGGAGTTCAACGAACGCCATAGGCGTAGCATCCGCGGCGTGGACGACGGGGCGCTGGAACTCCTCCGCCGGCACCGCTGGCCGGGGAACGTACGCGAGCTGCGGAATGTGCTGGAGCGCGCGGTGATCGTGTGCCCGCGCGACCTTATCCGCGCCGAGCACCTTCCGGCTCCGCTGGGATCCACGCCCGCCGCGACTCCGTCGGCGGAGGGCGGCGCACTGCTCCCTATCGGCACCAGCCTCGAAGAGGCGGAACGCCAGCTCATCCTCCGCACGCTGGCGCACACCGGGAACAACAAGACCCGGGCGGCCGAGATCCTGGGCATCAGCCTGAAGACCTTGCACAACAAGCTCAACAAATACAACGCGTGATGCGCCTGACGGTCCGCGCCCGAGAAGTCGTGGCGATCACGACGGTCGTGCTGCTCGTGGTGGCGGTGTCCACCATCGCCCATCTGGCCAGCGTCGCCCGCATCACCCTTCGCTCCGCGGCGGCGGAGGGCGAACTGCTCGCGCGGCAACTCTACCATCAGAGCTCGCGGGTCATCGCCGCGTCGCCCGCGCCGTCGCTGGCCGCCCTCCGCCGGGACACGGGGATCCGCGTCCTGCTGGAGGGGATGGTGGGTTACTCGCATACCGTCGTCTACGCGGCCATCGTGAACCCGTCCGGCCAGGTCGTCGTCCACAGCAATCCGGCGTTCGAGGGGAAACCCCTGCCGGCGCGCGAGAGCCTGGCGTCCGTCCTGACCTGGGGGGCGCTGCGGACCGTCGCCGCCTTGGTGGGCGAGCCACAGGTCTACGAAGCGCAGCTGCCCATGCGAATAGGGGAACGCCCCTTCGGGACGGTGAGGGTCGGAGTCTCCACGAGCCTTCTCCGGCAAGAGGTCGCCCGCACGGTGGTTCGCAGCCTGGCCCTCGCGCTCGGCGCGCTCGTCGCCGCGGTCGCGGTCGGGCTCGGCGCAGGGCACATCCTGCTCCAATCCCTCAGGAAGATCGCCCGGGGGATGGAGCGCCTGGCCCGCGGGGAATATGGCGCCACCGTCGATCTGACCCGAGACGACGAGCTGGGGGAACTGGCGGCGCGCGTGAACCAGCTGGGAGAGCGGGTGCAGGCCGACCAGTCCCAGTGGCAGAGCGAGAAGGCGCGGATGGAGGGCATTCTCAACAGCCTCGAGGATGCCGTGATCTTCCTGAACGGGAAGCGGGAGGTCGTGTTCTGTAATCAGGCGGCGGAGGCGGTGCTCGGACGGCGGCTGGACGCGATGGTGGGCCAGCCACTGGACGCGCTCTTGCCGGGAGAGCACCCGCTCGTCCCCGTGGTGGGGCAGCTGTTCGAAAGCGGAACCGAGCGCCGCAACGTGACGATGAAGATCCCGTGCCCCGGCGGCGAGACGCGGGAGCTGGCCGTGTCGAGCTACCGCATCCCGGACGGGGAGCAGGTCGGCGGCGGGGTGCTGGCCCTCAAGGACCTCGATCCGGTGCGAGCCGTCCAGTCCCTGGTCACCTACTCGCAGAAGCTCGCGGCGCTGGGCCGACTGACCTCGGGAGTGGCTCACGAGGTCAGAAACCCCCTCAACGCCATGCGCATCCATCTCGAGCTCCTGAAGACGCGGCTCGAGGGGAGGCAACCCGAGGTCCGGGAGAATCTGGAAGTGATCGCGCAGGAAATCCAGCGGCTGGACCGCGTGGTGCAGGGCTTCCTGAAGTTCGTGCGCCCCCAGGAGGTGCGCCTGGGGCCTGTGGATGTCAACGCCCTCCTTCAAGAGGTCTCGCAGCTCATGGCGCCCGAGGCGGCTCAGGCCGGGACGCGCATCGCCCTGGACCTCGCCCCGGATCTTCCGCCCGTCGCGGGTGACGCCGAGCTCTTCCGGCAGGCGTGCACCAACCTGGTGACCAACGCCATTCAGGCGATGCCCCAAGGCGGCACGGTGACGCTGGCATCCCGGCGGGGGCCCGAGGGGGCGGTCCAGGTGCGCGCCAGCGACCAGGGGGTCGGCATCCCGCCGGAAGATCTTGACAAGATCTTCCGGCTCTACTACACGACGAAGCCGAATGGCTCTGGCATCGGACTCTCCCTCGTGTACCGCATCATGCAAATGCACGACGGCCGGATCGACGTGGAATCGGTGGTGGGGCGGGGCACGACCGTGATCCTGACGCTGCCCGTGGCGCCGGGTCGGGCGGCCCTATGAAGCCGGGCATCCTTCTCGCGGTGGGTCTCATCCTGCTATCTGGCTGCGCCCAGATCGAAGCCATCTTCAAGCGTCCGGCCCCACCGCCCGAGCGAGCCACGCCTTCCACCGCGCCGCCGGCGCCGCCGCTCCGGCCGCAGCTGTCGGCGGAGGAAGAGCAGCGCCTCAGGGAGGATGCAACGCGAAAAATCGGCGAAGCGGATCGCCTGCTTCGGGAGTTGGAAGGGCGGCAGATGAAGCCGCAGCAGCAGGAGATGTTCCTCACGGCGAAGGACTTTCTCGATCAGGCCCGAAGCGCCCTCGGCGCGCGGGACTACCAGCGCGCCGTCAACCTGGCGAGCAAGGCGCGCGCCCTGAGCGACGATCTGGCCGCCCTGACAAAGTAAAAAGTACTCGGTAAATCCTACCCGCCTTCCTCGTCGGGCTGAGCCCAACCTCAGATTTTTCCAGCAGTTAGCCCCTGCCGCCGTGTGGGCACGGGGGTTGCTCTTCTCCGGATGGCAGGGGGAAGAGGAATGAGATGCGCGTCCTACTAATCGAGCCCGAACCGCATGCCCGGGAGGGTCTGCGCGCCATCCTGTCCGCCGAAGGCCACGAGGTCAGCGTGGCCGAGGACATCCCGGCAGGATTCGCGCGGCTCTCCTCCGAGGCCTTCGGCGTCCTGCTGCTCGATGCGGACCTTCCGCCCAGCCGGAACGTCATGGTGACCGTGCTGGACCTGCTTCGCCTCGCGCGGCGGGGCGACCCGGGGGTGCGCGGGATCCTGATCGCCAGCTGCGTCGAAGACGTGCCGGGGGACTTGGCGGCTCAGGGAGTCCTGGCGGTTCTGGAAAAACCCGTGGAACTCTCGCGGCTGCGCCTCGCGCTGGAGGCGGCCGCGTCTCGCCAGGGACAGCGATCCGCCGTCTGATCTGAAAGGAGGAAGGCCCATGTCGGACAACAATTGGAATCCGTGGAAGATGATCGCAATCGGGATGGCACTCGTGATCGTCACGGGGCTGGCGACCGGTCTGGTCGTGGCGAACTGGACCGGGAAAGAGCCGGCAAGACCGGCCGGAATGGCCTCCGGCACGCCTCGTGTCGCGATCACACCCACGGCGTCGGACATCGAAGTGTGTAATCAGTACGCAAAGGCGCAGAGCGGCGACAAGACGATGGAGGTGCTGAAGGACGCGGTGATCGGCGGGGCGCTCGGGGCGGGCGTGGGCGCCGCGGGCGGCGCGATCGCGGGGGGCGGCAAGGGTGCCGGCAAGGGCGCGGCGATCGGCGGCATCGTCGGAGCGGCAGGGGGAACCCTGTACGGCATCAATGAGGCCAACAAGAATGACGCCCGCTCTGCTGAGGCCTATCGCGCCTGCATGCGGGGGCGCGGGTACACCAGCTGATGTCGCGCTGGGTGCCCGTCGCGCTCGTCCTGACCCTGGTCGGCGCCCCGGGGTGCGCCGCCGTCGGGCTCACGCTGCTCGGCGTCGGGGCCGGCGTCAGCGCGGGCTCCGGGGTCTCCTACACCCTGGACAGCATCGCCTACAAGACCTTCACCGCGCCCGAGGAGGGTCTCCGGGCGGCGACGCTCAAGACGCTGAAGCGGATGGATATCAAAGTGGAGGAAAACCAAGCGACCGAGTCCGGACGGAAGATCGTCGCGGTGGCCAGTGACCGCGCCATCGAGATCGAACTCGACCGGCTGACGTCGCAGACGACCCGGATGCGCGTCAACGTCAAGCAGGGCTGGTTCTTCAAGGATCGCGCCACCGCGACGGAGATCATCGTTCAAACGGACCGCACGCTCGACGCCGAACCGGCGCTGGCGACGAAGAGGTAGCAAAGGAGGATCTCGCCATGCCGAACATTCTCGTCCTCACGCTTCTGGTCCTCGCGGTCGCCATCGGAGTCGCCGGCGCTCAGACCGCCACCCAGTACGACAAGCTCTCCCCGGGAAACCAGAAGATCGTGGACGCGCTCTATGACGCGCAACCGACCCCCAGCGCCGCGCCATCGAGCGGCTCCACCGCCAATTCTCTGTCGAAGGACGATATCGCTGCCATGCACCAGGAGGGCAAGGGGTGGGGCGTGATCTTCAAGGACATGAAGGCCAATGGCCAGCTGCCGCCTGATGTCAGGAACCTGGGCCAGCTGGTGAGCGGCAAGTACCAGCCGCAGTCCGGCACGAGCGGGAGCACGACGATCACGACCGCCAGCGGCAAGAGCCAGGTCGTGGGGAAGCCCGACGCCGCCAGCGGGGGAGTCGCGGCGTCGGTCGAGGCGCCGTGAGGCAATGTCGATGAGCAGGCCGCTGGTGGTCTCGGCATTCGGCGGCGTGGTGCTGGTCATGTGGCTCGCCGCATGGAGCGTCGTCGGCTCGGCTGGGCGGGCCCCCCAGCTCCTCACGGGCGAGCTGTGGCAAGAGATGTCTCCCGACGCGAAGGTCGCCTTCGTGTGGGGGATCGGCAACCTGGTGGAATACGAGCGGGCCGGGATCGAGCCCCAGCCGCCCGGAACCAGGAGCTTCATCCCCCTGCTGATCAAGGGGCTCGCCGGCAAGCCTATGAACGATGTCGTCCGGCAGGTGGATGCCTACTACAAGACTCACCCTGACCAGCTCAAGCGACCCGTTGTGGACGCGATCTTCAAGGCGGTGGTGATCCCGGCGGTCAAGGCGGAACAGGGAGGGAAGAGCCGGTGAAACGACTCGTGAGACTCGCGCTCGTGCTCGTGCTGGTGGCGATGGTGGGGTGCGCCAACATGACGCCCCGGCAGCAGCGGGCCCTGAGCGGCGGTGCCATCGGCGCCGCGAGCGGGGCCGCCATCGGCGCCATCGTCGGAGGCAGTCCGTTGATCGGCGCGGTTGTCGGCGGAGCTGCGGGAACTGCCGCCGGCGTCCTCTGGGAGGACGTCCAGAGGAGCCTGGGCGGCGGAGCGTCGAAGTAGCGACCCCATGAGGCTGGCCACAAAGCTCAGGAAGCGCGGGTTCACGGCCCTGGCTGACCTGCTGGAGGCCCTCCGGGCCTGCCCTTCGTCCGCGAGGGTCGTGCTGGCACAGGAGATCCTGGAGAGCCTCAGGGTCGAGGACTCCAAGACCTTGAGTCGCGTGCTGGTCTGGTGCAGCGCCCGGGGCGTCAATGTCGTCGAAGTCCCGGCGGGGACGGTGCTGGCCCCTTCGGACCTTTTCGGGGCTCGCCAGGAATCCCAGGCGTGAAAGGAATCTGGGCCGGTGTGCGGGACTCATGGGCAGGATTGATTGGTGGGTCGCCACGAAGATGCTCGTGATCTTACTGCTCGGCCTGGGCATCCTCGCCTGGGTGATTCGGTGGTGGTTTCTCTAGCCCCGCAGGTCTGAGGAGTGACTACAGAAAGGAGCATACGATGATGCGGGAGCCTTTCCGAACGATAGTCCTGGTGGCGGGGTTGCTCTTGCTGGTGACGGGGTGCGCCACGAAGAACTGGGTCCAGGAGCTGCTGGGCAAGAAGGAGGCTGAGACCCACCAGCGCTTCGCCACGGTAGAGGGGCGGGTGAGCGAGGGGAGTCAGCGGGTCCAGAAGCTGGAAACCTCGGTGGGGGAGATCGGCCAGACGGCGACGTCGACCCGGCAGCGATCCGAGGAGGCATTCGGACGGGCGGATGCGGCCTACGCGCGGGCGGAGGAGGTGAACGGCCGAGTCACGAGGCTCTGGAATAGCCGCAACGCGCGGGATCTTGTGGAGACGCTGCACGTCCAGTTCGGCTTCGACCGGTGGGATCTGAGCGACGCGGCCCAGACCGCGCTCCTCTCCCTGGTCAAGGAGCTCAAGGAGAATCCCAGGCTGACCGTGGACCTGGCGGGATATACGGACTCGGCCGGGCCGCGCGAATACAACGTCCATCTCAGCCAGCGCCGTGTGGAGGCGGTTCGCCGGTACTTGGTGGAAAGAGGCGTCGAGCTCCCCCGCATCCATTCCATCGGGCTCGGCTTCCTGCGCGACAACGGGAAGCCCCAGGAGCAAGAAAAGAACCGGCGGGTGACGATCAAGCTGATGGTCGCCAAAGAGTAGCGATCGAACGCATGCTCCTAGACATACTCCCGGGTCCCTTGGCGCACATCTTCTCGAGCGACCTCGCCGTGGATCTGGGCACCGCTAACACCCTGGTGTACGTCCGGGGACGAGGGATCGTCCTCACGGAGCCATCCATCGTCGCCCTCCATCAGGCCGACAACTCGGTCCTGGCCGTGGGGGAGGAGGCCAAGGCCATGCTGGGGCGCGCTCCGGGGACCATACGGGTCATCCGCCCCTTGAAGGATGGGGTCATTGCTGATTTCGACGTGACCGAAAAGATGCTCCATTATTTCATCACGAAGGTCCGCGAGAGACGGAGCCTGGTCCACCCCCGGGTTGTCGTGAGCGTTCCGTCCGGGATCACGCAAGTGGAGAAGAGAGCGGTCAGGGACTCGGCCACGCAGGCCGGGGCGCGGGAGGTCTTCTTGATCGAGGAGCCGATGGCGGCGGCCATGGGGGCGGGCCTCCCCATCCAGGAGCCCGGTGGCAATCTGATCGTGGACATCGGCGGAGGGACCACGGAGGTGGCCGTCCTCTCTCTGACCGGGATCGTGCACTGCAAGTCCGTGCGGATTGCCGGCGACGAGATGGACGAGGGCATCATCCAGTACATGCGGAAGCACCACAACCTGCTGATCGGAGAGCGCCAGGCCGAAGAGATCAAGATCAAGCTGGGATCCGCCTACCCCATGAAGACGGAGCGCCACACCATGCAGGTCAAAGGGCGTGATCTCATCGAAGGGCTCCCGAACACCGTCATCGTCACAGAAGAGGAAGTCCGCGAGGCCCTCCGAGAGCCGGTGATGATCATCGTGGAGGCGGTTCGGACCTGCCTGGAGCAGACGCCGCCGGAGCTGGCCGCCGATATCGTCGACAAGGGGATCGTCCTCACGGGAGGCGGCGCACTGCTCCAGGGGCTGGATATCCTGATCCGCGAGGAGACCCATCTACCGGTCACGGTCAGCGACGAGCCTCTCTCCTGCGTGGCCCTCGGGGCCGGCAAGGTGCTAGACGAGCTGGCTCTCCTCCGGCGGGTGGCGATCTCCGCCTAGCGCCGCCCCGGTCCTGGGCGGGATCCGCGAGACCGTCACATGCCTGTCAGCTCGGCGGGACCACGTACTCGATGCGGCGGACATCCGGATTGACGGCGTTCTCGTTCAGGTAGAGGGTGACCAGGAGGACGTAGCGGCCCGGCGCCAGCGTCCCCTTGAGGTCGACCCGGAAGACCCCGTCCGCCCCCGGCTTCGCGGTCCCGGTTCTCACCAGTTGACCGGCCGGGCTTACGACCACGTATCGGCCTTCCACGACGTCCGGCCTGGCGCCGGTCGAGGCGCCGGGCTGGAAGGGCTTGCGGACGAGGGCGTAGGTCCGCATGAACTTCTCCAGCTGCTCCACCTCGGCCGCGATCTCCACCCGGCCATCGAGGACCTCGACCCGCGCGACATACGCTCGACGCGGAATCGGGTACGCATCGAACGATCCCACCCCCAGCGGGTAGCTCAGGTCCCTGAACACGCCCAGGACCACGGAGTCCTGGGACCATTTTCCCAGGATGTACGGGCCGTTCGTGACCAGGAAGTGCCCACGCTTTTCCGCGAAGGCCCTCAACGCCGCCCATCGCTGGCGACCCTCGTCCTCCATCGCCAGCCCCTTGAGGGGCTCGGGGACGTACCCCTTGCGCCCGAACTCCTGCACCAGGGACGCCATCCGGTCTCTCAGGCCCGCATCACGGGCGAGGTCCAACCACTCGACTCCGCGGCGCGCCGCTTCCTCCTTCGAGAAGGCCGCCCACCCCCGGATCACCACCTCCTCCATGAGGACGATCAGGTGCCACGGGAGCGTGCTCCAGGGGGGCGCGATGGAGTCCGCCTCGTCCGGCGGCCCCCCACCGGAGGTCAGGTACACCTCGACGACGGGCGTTTCCTGCACCATCTTGAGATCTGCGAGCACTCGGGTGGTTCTCTCCACGCGGACGACCCGCAGTCCCGCCAGCCGCTCGTGGATCAGTGCGGTCGATTCGGCGACCAGGGGATCGTACGTTGGGCGATCCGCGGGCTCGCGCGCACCCCAGCGGTATGCAAAAGCGTAGGCATAGAGGAGGTCGGCGACGGTCGTCGCCGTCCCGTCGTGAAACGTGGAGGTCAGCAGGCGGTACGTCAGCTTCACCTTCGCCGTCTTCCCTGCCCCGACCGGCTGGAGCCGGCCGGTTCCCAGCTCCGGCATCACGGCGTCCGCCGGGATCCTCACGACGCCCGCGGTCCCTCCGGCACTCGGCGAGGGCGTTCCGCTCTCGACGATGGGCTGGGCGAGAATCCAGAGGCTCACCATGGTGTAGCCCACCATCAGGGCCGTCATCGGGTACTGACTTCGGAGCGCCGGCGCCCGGCTGCGGAGCGTCCCGAACGCCAGCACATGGGCCAGGTACACGGCGACGATGTGCCCCGCCACGATGGCGACGACGGCGGTGTACCAGGCGAAGCGCGCGCCCACCGCGGCGATGTTGATCCGGTAGCCGGCCGTCCCGAGGATGTTCCAGCCGAATCCGAAGGGGTCCGAGGCCAGCGGGACGATGAGCTGGCCCTGAATCACGAGGAAGGAGAGGTAGTGCGCCAGGTGATAGGCGATGGCAATCGGCACGAGGGTAAAGGCGAAGGTCGGGGCCAGCGCCGCCACGGACCGCGGCGCCCGGCTGACGGCGACCATGAGCCGGATCACCAGGAGATAGACCCCCAGGAAGAGGATCGGGAAGGCGACGAGGCCGACCGTCTGGACGGCCAGCAGGCGAACGGCGCCCGGCCCGGGAAGACGGCGAAAAAGGAGATCCTCCAGCCCCGCCCACGCGGGCGTGGCCATGAAGCCGTCGAAGGTCACGGTGGAGAGGACGAGGAGGATGAACCCCATCATGGAGGCGGAGGCCGCCTCCGCCCGCAACAGGCCGACGGCGAAGGGACGAAGGTTCCACTCCCGATCGGCGGCGTTCGCCCGGGCGAAGCACTCCACGCAGTTGATGCACTCGTCCGAGTCCCTGCAGTCGAGACCACAGGCATCGCACACCGCCCGCCGCGTGACCCGGATCTCCGTCGGGGCGAACCGGGCCAGCAAGCGGAACGCCAGGGAGAACGCCTCCCCGCGCTGGATCCAGCGCTCTTTTCCGAACAGGAACATCCCGGCCCACGTGATGACCGAATAGCCGATGGCCAGCCCGGCGAGACGGGCCGGAACGGCCCGGCCCGGGAAGACCAGCTCCACCCAGGCGAAGGCCAGGTAGAGGAGGAGACCGGGCCACACGCCGAGCGGCTCGGGGTACGGCAGGCCGAGGGAAAGCTCGCGCCCGGAACGCGCACGCCGGTAGAGCGCCTCCGCCCAGCCAAAGACCGTCCTCCAGGGATTGATGAGCGCCCAGAGGTTGCCGCCCAGCGCCGACACGTAGCTCAGCCCCACCCACCAGATGACCCAGACGAGCGTCGGGGCCAGGTTTCGCAACGGGTGCTGGTCTCCCGCAAGGCCGGCGAGGATGAAGAGGAGGAACAGGCCCACCGATACGACCTTCACGCTGATCAGGACCACCGGGTGCGCAAGGAGGCGCACCGCCGGCCACCGAAGGAGGTTCACGCGAGGGTAGGCGCGGACGCCGGGGGCGCCACGCAGGAAGAGGCCCAGGAGCAGGAAGGAGAACGCCACAGCCGCGGCGGCCCCCGACAGGTAAAGCCCGAGCGGGACCGGCAGGTCGTAGCGCTGACCGAACCCGTGGGCTCCAGCCGGCGCGGCGCCGGCCAGGGCGAGACCCGCGCTCGCCAAGAGGGGACTCCACGCCGTCCTCACCCGCTCACCTCCGTGGCTCGCGTCGCACGTCGACGATCCGGTTCAGGACCCACCCATCGTTGTACGGCGCGGGAAGCAGCGCGGGGTCCCCCACGGCATGCCAGATGAGCCGCCCGGCCGGGTCTGTAAAACCTCCCACGGGGTTCCACGCCGCCGAGGGCGGGGTGTTGATCCCGATGCGGAGCCAGCCGTTCCACGGGAAGTCCTTCAGCTTGACCGTTCTGATGAACAACCCCGAATTGAGGCCGGTCTCGGAGTCGTATGCAATGTTCTCGATCCCGGCCGAAAACTCCGAGTTGAAGGCCTCGCGCTTCACGGTGTAGCCGAGGACGACACGCTCGCAGCCGCTGCGGAGGAGCGTGACCAGGTCGCGCTCCAGATTGAGCCGCTCTTCCGGGGCTCCGTACTCCGCCCGCCGCAATCTGCGGGCCATGGATTCGACGGTCTCTTTCACGCTCGCATCGGTCAGCGTCCCGCCCAACAGGACAAACGCGTGAAACCATCCCTCCTTCACCCAGGGAGGGCCGAGCCATCCGTTCGAGGCGACGGCGTGGGAGATCACGAGGTCAGCCGCCGAAATCTCCTCCACGGTCGCATCCCAGTCCGCCTTCCGTCCCTCCGGCGAGGCGAAGAGCCGCTCCGCCAGGCGACCCACCGCTCGGACCCTGAGTTCCGGTGCCGGGGATCGCCTCTTATGCTCCGACGCCTCCGACAGGTCGACATGATGGAGATAGTCCGCGTGGTACGGGGTGATCGGGTAGGGGTGGAAGACCAGGCCCCCCGGCCGATCCGCCGCTGCCCGCCCGACCCCCGCGGCGACCGCACACCGGGCCTCCCGGTCGTTTCGCTTCAGGAACGCCGGATGGAAGGTCAGAACGAGGTAGGATCCGAGCGACTCCACGTAGCTCACGGTGTCCGGCGCCGCCCGAGCCAACGCCGCTTCGGCGCCGATGTAGGCGTGGATCCGGGCGTCCAGGAGGCGCTTCCCGGCCGAGGCGGGGTCCATCACTTCCACGTGGATCTCATGGGGGTAATACGACGGGTACACGGGGAGCTCATGCCCGGCTTCGGCCGGGCTCAGCAGCAAGCCGAGAGCCACCAGGCACGCGACTTGAATGGCTCGCTTCATGGTCGCTTGACGCTCACGTCCTTGTACCATAAGAATACCGCAGAGGAATGATTCGATGAGGCAACAGCGCCTGCTCGCTCTCGTCGGTCTCCTTCTCGTCGCCGCCTGGGCCAGCGGGTGCGGCGGTGGGGAGAAGCCGACCCGGAAAGAATTCGAGCTCGCTTTTCGCGGGGGGCCCTTCCATCAGAGCAGCAGGTGATCCGCGTCAGGCAGGGTGACGACGTCGTCCTCCGATGGTCCACGGACGAGCCGGTCTCGGTCCACCTGCACGGCTACGATATCGAGAAGGAGCTCAAGCCGGGCCCTGTCACCACCATGTGGTTCGTGGCGGCGGCGACCGGGCGATTTCCCATCACCCGCCATCGCCACGGTGAAGAGGTGACGCTCGGCTACCTGGAGGTCCATCCCCGGTGATCGTCAAGCCTCGGCTTCAAGACCTCCTCGGCCCTCGGTTCCCTCACTTGCCCCCGTCGTGGGAGCGCTGGATCACCTGCCCGAACCAGCCGCTCGACTGCGACGCGTACAGCCGATTCGGCTCGGCAGGCGACCCCTTGAGGTGGTAGATCTCCCAGCCCCCGAAGTGCGGGCCACTGATGTCCCACCGGTGGCGCTTGCCGTCCGACGTCAGCACAAACGCGCCCTTGCGCGTACCAACCAGTACCCGTACCCCGCTCATCCTCTACTCCTTCCTCGTCGTGCACACCTTGGACAATTCTCCGGTGCTTGTTCGACGCGAGCCGTCTCAGCGGGCAGGCTCGAGCGTCGACGGATGAGACGACCCGCGATGAGGCGCCAGCCGCCAGCGCCCGTAAGCGACGAACGCCGCGAGGAGCCCCACCACGACCGAGATCAGCGCCGCCACCACGTCACGCCCCACTAGCGTGACCACGGTCGCCCCGATCATGATGATCACCAGCCCCGCGGCGGCCAGCGGTGTCAGGCCCGGCCGAATGCGCAGCAGCCCGGGCAGCAATAGGCCGAGCGCGCCGAGCACCTCGGCCACACCGATGAACCGCATGAACAGCCCCGGCACCAGCACCGGCCCCGTCAGCTTCTCGAGCGGCAGGACCAGCTTCATGCCACCGGCGAATAGAAAGAGGGCCGCGAGCAGCCCCTGAACGATCCAAAGCGCATAGGTCATGATCGGTCTCCCGCGCTCCTTGGTTTCACCTGCCGGTCGACGGGGGATAGGCACCTCCCTCAGAAAGGCGCCGACGACGGGGTTCGAGTAGACCCCGAACGCGTCCACCAGCGTCCCCCGCGTTCCGCCCCGGCTCTCGATGGCATACACAATCGACATGTCGTCAGGATCCGAGACCCCTTCGAAACGGTGATACTCACGGATCACCACCTCGTCTGGGCCGAACGTCCTGCCGCTCTCAAGCGCTTGAAGCTTGCTGCCGACTACCGTGAGGTGTTCAGTGAATCCGCGGCGGGTGAGTCCGTCGATGGCCCCGGCCAGTGTCAGGTAGGCCGGGAGGCTCGCGCTCACGGGTGGTCCGTACGGGGGCACCGATCGACCATCGCTCACAGCAATTTCGGCGGCGCCAGCCGCTCACTCGTCGCGCGGCTCGTCGCGGATGAAGCGGCCCATGCGAAGGTCCTCCAGCGTCTCCTCGATTTCCGCGGACGTGTTCATCACGAAGGGCCCGTAGCGGGCGATCGGCTCCTGAAGCGGTCGAGCCGCCGCCATAAGGAAACGGCCTCCGCTCGCGCCGGCCGAGGCCTCCACGAGGTCGCCGTCGCCGAAGACGACGAGGGCCGGCGCACGCACCCGCCGCTGCTCCGGCCCGAAGCGGATTTCGCCTTGGTCGACATAGGCGAACGCGGTGTGCCCCCGCGGCACCGGCTCGCGGAACCCCGCCTCGGGAGGCAGCCTCACGTCGACGAACTTGGGCGCGACGGCCAGACCCTCGACCGGCCCCACGAGCCGCCCGTCGGCCGCGCCCTCCGCGATCAGACGAATACGGAAAGCCCGGCTCGTAGTCGGCCGGGTCGACCGATTCGAAGTGGTCGAGAAGCAGGAAGGGGTCGAGATGGTCGAGCCGTCGAGTCCCGATGCTCCGTCGGAGGTGCACCCCTGCCCCTTCAACAACCGGCTCCGGCATGACGACGTCGGCCACCGGGCGCGAGGACGGGCTCATACTTCGGACCTCCTTGGCCGTGTCAAGACGGAGTCTCCACCGGGACCACGGCCACGTCGAAGCGCCGATCTCCGCGGATCACCCCGGCCTTGAGCGCTTCGCCGACCGGCCAGCCAACCAGCATTCGGTGCATGTCGTCCACCGTGCGTACGGGGCGGTCGTTGAGCGTGACGATGAGGTCCCCCTCGCGCAGCCCTCCACTAGCGGCGGGACTGCGGAGTTCGACAGAGACAATCTCTACGGCGGAGGAGCCCGACAGGCCATAGTGCCGCGCGACGCGTCGGTCCATCGGCCGGGTTTGCCCGACGATCCCGAGGTACGCGCGGCGGACCCGGCCCCGGGCGAGCAGCTCGCCCACGACCCACTTCGCGGTATCGATCGGGATGGCAAAGCTGATGGCCTGGGCCATCGGAATGATCGCCGTATTGATCCCGACGACGCGCTTCCGCGTGTCAACCAAGGGGCCACCGGAGTTCCCAGGGTTCAGTGCCACATCAGTCTGGATGATGTTCTCGATCAGTCGCCCGGTGGCGCCTCGCAGGGAGCGACCGAGGGCGCTGATCACACCCGCCGACACGGTCGACTGAAACCCGAACGGATTCCCGATCGCGACGACGAGCTGCCCGACCCGAAGCGACGCCGACTCGCCGAGCCGCGCGCTGGGAAGCCCCGAAGCGTCGGCCCGGATCACGGCAAGGTCGGTCGCCGGATCGCTCCCGACGAGCGTCGCGCCGCGGGTGGAGCCATCCGTCAGGGTGACCGCGAGACCCGTTGCTTCCCGCACCACGTGACTGTTCGTCAAGACGTATCCGTCCGGTGTGACGATGACTCCCGAGCCGGTGCCAACCACGCCCGCCACCCCGCCCCGCTGGCGGGTGCCGGCGGCAATGCTCACCACCGCGGGTCCGACATCCTCTACGATCGCGACGACGGCCCGGGAGTAGGAATCGAGGAGCTCGCGATCCTCCGTCCCGCTCGAACCATCGATCTCACACGGCCCGACTGACCCCGAGGGGTCGTCAACCTCGGCACCCGCCAGCAGAGCGTCAATCATCGGTCTCCCTCCGGAAGGAGTCTGCTGTGTCGCATTTCTTTGGATGCGCAGCCTCCGCTGGCCGATTCAGCTGGCGCACCCTCCCGGGCACTTATGCGCTCCCCGCCGGTTCGCCGAGGCGGGCGTTCTCCGCATGGTCCACGGGCACGGCGATCAGGGAAGGACGGTCGAGCTCCAAGGCGCGGCGCAGCAGGGGGAGCAGATCGGTCGCGCGTTCGACGCGCCAGGCCGGCAAGCCGAAGGCGGCCGCATACTGGACGAGATCGACCTCGCCGAACTCCACCCCGAAGGCCCGGCCGAAGCGGCGTAGCTGGTTCAGCTCGATCATCCCGTGGCGTCCGTCCATCCAAACCACCGTGACGAAGGACGTGCCCAGGCGTCGCGCCGTCTCGAGCTCCTGCGAGTTCATCATGAACCCCCCGTCTCCGCTCACCGTGACGACCTTGCGGTCCGGATGGGCCAGCTTGGCGGCGAGGCCCCCGGGGACGGCGAGCCCCATGCTGGCGAAGCCGTTTGAGATGACCACCGTATTGGAGCGGATGGTCGGGAAGAAGCGGGCGAGCCACACCTTGTGGGCGCCCACGTCGCTGACCAGGATGTCCTCCTCCCCCAACGCCTGCCGGATCTCCCAGACGATCCGCTGAGGCTTGAGTGGCACGCTCTCGTCGAGCGCGTGGCCCTGGAGTGCGGTCAGGACCGCGCGGGACGGGCGGAGGGGATCCGGCCAGGCCGCGGGGGCCTCCGTCTCGCAGAGACGCGCCAGCGCGCGGAGGGAATCGCCGATCTCGCCGACGACCTCCATGGCGGGAAGATAGTGGCCGTCGATCTCCGCGGGCGTGCTGTCGATATGGATGATCTCCTTGTCGCGGCGCGGGTTCCAGAACGCCGGGGCCCATTCGACGAGGTCGTAGCCGACGGTCAGGACGAGGTCGGCCTGGGCGAGCTCGGGGAGGATCGCCAGATCGGCCTCGGGCCGGAGCAGACCCACCGCGGGCAACGCCAGCGGGTCGTGGCAGCTCAGCGCGCCCTTGCCCATGAAGGTATGGGTGACGGGGATGCGGAGGCGCGCCACGAAGTCCGCTAGGGCGTCGGCGGCCCCGTGCCCGCTGGCCTGGCGGCGGATGACACCGTTGCCTGCCAGGACGAGCGGGCGCCGGGCCTGGAGGAGGCGCGTGGCGGCCCCGGCTAGGACCTCTTCGCCGGCGACCGGATAAGTGGTGCGGCGCACGGGCATCGGTCGAAGGTCGGCTGGCACGCTCGCGCCCGCCACGTCCTCCGGCAATTCCAGGTGCGTCGCCCCCGGCTTCTCCAGCCGGGCCAGCCTGAAGGCCTTTCGGACCATCTCGGGGAGCGCGTCCGGGCGCTCGACGCGGGCGTTCCACTTGGTGATGGGCGCCAGCATCTGCACCACGTCGATGTACTGGTGGCTTTCCTTGTACGCCCGCTCCAGCCCCGCCTGGCCGGTGATCGCCACCAGGGGGGCGCGGTCGAGCTGGGCATCGGCAATGCCCGTCACCAGGTTGGTGGCCCCGGGGCCCAGCGTCGCGAGGCAGATACCGGGGTAGGTGCTCAGGCGCCCGTAGACGTCCGCCATGAAGGCGGCGCCCTGCTCGTGGCGCGTGGCGACAAAGCGGATCTGCGTGCTGCGCGACAGGGCGTCGAGCACGTCCAGCACCTCTTCGCCCGGCAGGCCGAACACGTAGCGTACCCCCTCGTTCTCGAGGCAGCGCACCAGGAGCTCGGCGGCGGTCACGGCCGGCGGCTAGCCTCTCCCCGCGACTCGCCCCCGCGGAGAACAGGCTCCTGCCCGACCAGGTCATCACGCAAGGAGGTCGCTCTGGGGCGGCCGGTGATGAGCCGTACTCCTCGGTTGTAGGTGACGTACATCCAGGCCCACTCGAGCATCACCAGCACGCGATTGCGAAACCCGATGAGGAAGAAAATGTGGACGATGACCCAGAGAAGCCATGCGAGAAAGCCATTCACCCGGAGTCGTCCAATCTGGGCGACGGCGGCGTTCCGGCCGATCGTCGCCAGCATCCCCCTGTCCCGATAGCGGAAGGGCCGGGGCGGCTCGCCCCGCGCTGCCCGGAGGATGTTTCCCGCCGCGTGCCGTCCCATCTGGATAGCCACGGGTGCCATGCCGGCCAGGGGCTTGCTTTCCTGGTGGAGAAAGGTGGCGAGGTCCCCGATCACGAACACCTCGGGGTGACCCATGATGGAGAGATCGGGCTCGACGAGAACGCGCCCCGCCCTGTCCAAGGGGACCCCCAGAGCCCGCGTCAGGGGGGATGCCTTCACGCCCGCCGCCCACAGAACGGTGTTAGCCGGGAAGCATGCCGACCCGGCCTCCACCACCCCGGGGGCGATGCGCGTCACGTGGGTGTTGGGTCGCACCTCCACCCCCCGCGCGGTGAGCCGACGGGAGGCCGCGTCGCTGAGTGACTCGGCGAACGTAGGCAGGATGCGGGGCGCCCCCTCCAGGAGAATGATCCGGGCCTGCCTGGAATCGATCGCCCGGAAATCCCGGGCCAGGGCGTGCCGGGCCAACTCGACCAGGGCACCGGCCAACTCCACGCCGGTCGGCCCGCCGCCGACGACCACGAACGTGAGCAGGGTGCGCCGACGAGTCGGGTCGGTCTCCTGCTCAGCGGCTTCGAATGCGAGGAGCACGCGCCGCCGGATGTCCAACGCGTCCTCGATGCTCTTCAGCCCGGGAGCGAGGGGTTCCCATTCCTCATGTCCGAAGTAAGTGTGGCTGGTCCCGACGGCAAGGATCAAGTGATCATAGGGGATTTCGCCGTCCGCCAAGATGAGCCTCCGACGCTCGAGATCCACGCCGGTTGCCTCGGCGAGCCTCACATCGATGTTCGGGCTCTTGCTCAGGATATGCCGGATCGGCTGCGCGATGTCGCCGGGCGAGAGCCCCGCTGTGGCGACCTGGTAGAGGAAGGGCTGAAAGAGATGGTAGTTCTGTCGGTCGACCACCGTGACCCTGACCGGCTGGCGATCAAGCTCAAAGGCGGCGTACATCCCCCCAAACCCGCCCCCCACAATGACGACGTGCGGACCTTGCACCCTATCAGCGCTCCCTGCCTTCGTGACCTTCATCTTCCTGCCCAACACGTGACCCTCTTTCCAGCCTCCCCCCTCTACCTGATCCCGTCAACCCCGGGCTTCCGCAAAAGAGTAGGCCATTTTACCAGCGGGCGTACAGGACCTCCTTAGGATTCCATAATGGAACGTCGTGTTCCGCGACGAAACACCTCGGCGGCCTCGCCGTCGTCTATGTTCTTGCAGGACACATCCGAGGTCTGGTCCCAACCTTGCATGTTGCCGTGATGTGGATGAGGAGGCACTCGCGAAGTATGACTTGGAACCCCCGCTTCCTCATGGAGCATCTCGTGGGGGGTTGCTGTCTGGTGGATTCCTGCCGGAGTTGCTCCAGCTGCAAGGACGGCTTGTGCACCGGCCAGACAGACCGGGAGGTCGCTTGCGCCTTCCTCCCGCGTCAGGATCTTCTCGAGGAGAACGAGGTGCTCCCAGCGGCGCTAGGTCCTACCAGCTCCCCTAGCCCGCGGAGCGACCCTGGAGAAACCAGCGAATCACCCCCGGCCATTACGGCTAAGGAGTGACGGGACACCCCTTAGGTGATGCGGGCGGTGGGCGCGGGAACGGAATCGGCAGGCGGGAACCTTAACCGCGGGCCGGCCCGGCCGGCGAAGGGGTGTGGACGAAAATGTATTCGGCCAGCAGCCGCTCGGCCCCCTGCTCCACGGCCAAGAGCTTGAGACGATCGACGCCGGCCGGCGCCGCTCGGAGGCTCGCCGTTCGCGGAAGGAAGACCACCTCGCCATGCGCGCCGCTCACCGGGATGTCCCTGACTCTCTCCCTCTCTCTGCCGGAGTCGTCGCAGATGGCCAGGTCCACGCGGCCGATCCCTTCCAATCCGGCAGACAGGCGCGCCACGACCAAATCGTCTTCAGGCGCGACGGTGCACTGCACACTTCCGCCGGGCGCGACGCGATACTCTCGCACGCGGAGCCCGTCGGCGGCGACGCGCTCGAGGAAGGCGCGGGTCACGACGGCGCGAACCGCTCCCTTCCTGGTCACCCTGCGGATGCCGCCCGCCAGGTTGACCAGGCTGCGCAGCTCGTAGCCGCACGATGCGCAACCGAGCAGGTGCGCCTCCACACGCTCCTCATCCGCAGGAGCCAGCTCGGCGAGCCAGTAATCGACCAGGAGGGAGAGTCCCAGAGGAGTCCCGCACGCGGCGCTCATGGCGCGCTCAGTTCTCCGCTCATGCATTCACGGAGCCGTCCGAGGGCGCGATGGCGGATGACCCGAACGTTCCCCGGCGAGAGCCCGAGCTCTGCGGCAACCTCCGTCGCCGATCGCTCGGAGTAAAATGTCAGCACCAACACGCTCCGCTCCCGCTCGTGGAGGCGATCGAGGCAGGAGGCAAGACGGTCGAGATCCACCCGCGGGGAGCTGCTGCTCTCCGCCATCGGCACGTCGGCGGCGTAGCGCTCGAGCGCGCGCTTCCTGCGCCCCTCCCCTCTCTTGAGATCGAGCACGACCATTCGACAGACCCCCAGCACGTACGATGCCAGCCGCTCGGGCTCGCGCACGCGCCCCTCGCGAAGCCGCTCGATCGTGAGCACGAGCACCTGCTGGACCAGGTCCGCCGCCGCTTGCTCGGCGCGAAGATGCCTGAGACCGTAGAGCTCGACGCGCGGCGCCAGGCGTCGGTAGAGCTCGGTCTCCGCGGCCAGGGCTTCGCCGGGTGCCGCCGCGGTGACGCGCCTGGCTAAGTCGGCGTCGGCCAGAGAGCTCTCGGCAGGGTCGGTTTCGAGGGAGCTCACCACGTTGGAGCATATCACATGGCCTCCCCCTGATATGGGAGTGTAACGACGGGTGGGGGTCGTTACACCTCCTAGGCAGGAAGTGGGAGATTATCACTCGAGGAGGAGGCACGCATGATCACGAACACGCAGTCGGGCACCAGCATTCATGAGGTCGCGGAAGGGATTTACAGGATCAACACGCCCGTGAGCGTCCCCGGCGGGCCAGCCAGCTTCTCGTTCAATCAGTATCTGATCGTCGACGACCAGCCGCTCATCTTTCATACCGGCCTCCGCCGGATGTTCCCGCTGGTGCACGAGGCGGTGGGCCGTGTGCTCCCGGTCGAGCGGCTCTCGCACATCGGGCTCTCGCACTTCGAGGCGGACGAGTGCGGCTCGCTCAACGAGTGGCTCGCCGTGGCGCCCGAGGCCGTTCCCCTCTGCGGCAAGATCGCGGCACTCGTCTCCGTGAACGACGTTGCCGACCGGCCGGCGCGCGCGCTCGGCGACGGCGAGCAGCTGAGCCTGGGGACGCACACGGTCCGCTGGTTCGACACCCCGCACCTCCCCCACGCCTGGGAGTGCGGCTTCCTCTTCGAGAGCCGCACGAAAACGCTCCTCTGCGGCGACCTCTTCACCCAAGGCGGTGAGGGTCAACCGCCGCTGACCGAGTCGGATATCCTGGGACCGAGTGAGGCGTTCCGCGGCCAGATGGACTACTACGCGCACGCGGTGAACACCCGGGCGATGCTCGAGCGGCTGGCCGCCGAGCGTCCAACGACGCTGGCCTGTATGCACGGGAGCGCCTGGCGCGGCGACGGCGCCACGCTCATCCTCGCTCTCGCGGACGTGCTGGATCAGGAGCGAAAGAGAAAGGCTTGATCGGAACCCAGCCGAGGATGAAGGAGACTTACGACGCGCCCGTGCTTGACCCCTTTCCACGCGAGGGCTACTCTTGGCCCACTCGTACGCCACTTGGGGAGGCCTCGGGATGAAGTGTCCACGGTGCCAGGCTCAGAACCGCGAGGGAGCGAGGTTCTGCGAGGAGTGTGGGGCTCGCCTGGCACTCTCCTGCCCCTCCTGCGGCGCGGAGGTCACCCCCGGTAAGAAGTTCTGCGGCTCCTGCGGTGCGGGCCTAACCGCTCAAGCCGAACCGCGCTTCGCATCTCCTCAGGCGTACACCCCCAAGCACCTCGCCGAGAAGATCCTGACCTCCCGGACGGCTCTGGAAGGCGAGCGCAAGCAGGTCACGGTGCTGTTCGCCGACCTCAAGGGATCCATGGAGCTCCTGGCCGACCGCGATCCCGAGGAGGCGCGGAAGCTCCTCGACCCGGTCCTCGAGCGCATGATGGAGGCCGTCCATCGCTACGAAGGCACGGTGAACCAGGTCATGGGCGACGGCATCATGGCCCTCTTCGGCGCCCCCGTCGCCCACGAGGACCACGCGGTCCGCGCCTGCTACGCCGCCCTCCGGATGCAGGAGAGCGTCGCGCGCTACGCCGAGGAACTGCGGCGGAACCAGGGCCTCGACGTGCAGATCCGCCTCGGCCTCAACTCCGGCGAGGTCGTCGTCCGCTCGATCGGCAGCGATCTCCGCATGGACTACACGGCCGTCGGCCAGACCACCCACCTCGCGGCGCGCATGGAGCAGCTCGCGCGCCCCGGCACGATTCTTCTGGCCGGCGACACCCTCCGGCTGTCGGAGGGGTACGTCGAGGTCGAGCCACTCGGCCCCGTCCCCATCAAAGGACTCGCCGACCCCGTCGAGATCTACGAGCTCCTCCGTGCCGGCGCCGTCCGCTCTCGCATGCAGGTCGCGGCCGCCCGGGGCTTCACCCGCTTCGTCGGCCGCCACGCCGAGATGGAGGTGCTCCACCAGGCCCTGGAGAAGGCCCACACCGGCCACGGCCAGATCGCCGCACTCGTCGGGGAACCCGGCGTCGGCAAGTCGCGCCTCTTCTGGGAGCTCACCCACTCCCACCGGACGGCGGGGTGGCTCGTCCTCGAATCGAGTTCCCTCTCCCACGGCAAGGCCACGCCGTACCTGCCCGTGATCGACCTGCTGAAGGGGTACTTCAAGATCCAGGAGCGGGACGGGCCCCGCGAGGTCAGCGAGAAGGTCACCGGCAAGCTGCTGACCCTGGATCGGGCCCTGGAGCCAGGCCTCCCGGCCTTGCTCGCCCTTCTCGACGTGCCGGTCGAGGCTGGCGGCTGGCAAACGCTCGAGCCCCCTGAGCGCCGCCGGCAGACCCTGGAGGTGATCAAGCGCCTCCTGCTCCGCGAGAGCCAGGTGCAACCCTTGCTCGTGGTCTTCGAAGACCTCCACTGGGTCGATTCCGAAACCCAGGCCCTCCTCGACAGCCTGATCGAAAGCCTCCCGGCGACCCGATTGCTCCTGCTGGTGAACTACCGGCCGGAGTACCAGCATGCCTGGGGCGGAAAGAGCTGCTACGCCCAGCTCAGGATCGATCCGCTGCCGGCGGAGAGCGCGGGGGAGCTGCTCGAAGCGCTGCTGGGACGCGCCCCGGGCCTCGAGCCCCTGAAGCGGCTTCTGATCGACCGCACGGAGGGAAACCCCTTCTTCCTGGAGGAGAGCGTTCGAACCCTGGTGGAGACGGGAGTCCTCGGCGGGGAGCGAGGCGCTTACAGGCTGGCCGCCGCGCTTCCCTCCGTCCAGGTGCCGGCCACGGTCCAGGCGATCCTTGCGGCCCGGATCGATCGCCTGCCGCTCGAGGACAAGCGTCTCCTCCAGGCGGCCTCGGTCGTGGGCAAGGATGTCCCGTTCGCCCTCCTCCAGGCGATCGCCGAGCTTCCCGAGGAGGAGCTTCGCCGGGGTCTCGGCCACCTCCAGGCGGGGGAATTCCTCTACGAGGCGAGCCTCTTTCCCGACCTCGAATACACCTTCAAGCATGCGCTGACGCACGAGGTGGCCTACCAGGGCCTCCTCCACGACCGGCGCCGCGCCCTCCACGGGCGCATCGTCCAGGCGATAGAGCGCCTTTACGCAGAGCGCCGGGTCGAGCAGGTGGACCGGCTCGCTCACCACGCCGTGCGCGCGGAGCTCTGGGACCGGGCCCTCGGCTACTGCCGCCAGGCCGGCCTGAAGGCCGCCCAGCGCCTGGCCCATCGCGAAGCCGCGGGCTACTTCGAGCAGGGCCTCCAGGCCCTCGAGCATCTACCCGAGAGCCACGAGGCCCGGGAGCGGGCCATCGACCTCAGGGTGGAGCTGAGGCATTCGCTCATGGTGCTGGGTCAGCACGGGCGCATCCTGGAACTCCTCGGAGAGGCACGGGCCCTGGCCCAGGCGCTCGGAGATCGGGGGCGGCTGGCCTCTGTGGCCTCCTTCCTGGCCAACGGCTTCTACCTGATCGGCGATCTGGAGCGAGCCGCGGAGGCGGCGGGCGAGGCGCGGGCCATCGCGGCCGCGCTCGACGATTTGCCCCTCGAGGCCACGGCCAGCTACTACCTCGGCCAGGCCTACCAGGGCCTCGGGGACTATCGGCGCGCGGCGGAGGCGCTCAGGTGGAACGTCAAGGCGCTGGAGGCGGTCCCCGTGGCGGACCGGTTGGACCGGAGTCGCCGCCTCGGGCGGCTCTTCATCGTCTCCCGTCAGTGGCTGGTCCTCACCCTGCTGGAGCTGGGCGAGTTCGCCGAGGCCCTGCCTCTGGCGGAGGACAACGAACGGCTCGCCGATAAGCTCCAGCAGGCGGAGTTGGGGATCGGGGTGGGCTTCGCCTCGGGCCTCCTCCACATCCGGAGGGGCGAGCCGCAGCGCGTCGTCTCGATGCTCGAACGGGGGCTGGAGCTCTCCCGGACCGCCGACTTCCCCGTCGCCGCGCCCCTGATCGCCGCGCACCTGGCTCATGCTTACACGCTGCTGGGCCGTGTGGGCGAGGCGATCAACCTGCTCGAGGAAGCGGTCGAGCAAGCCGCCCGGATGGGGATCATGTCCGGCCAGTCCCTTCGCGTCGCCTGGCTCGGTGAGGCCTATCTGGCTGACCGGCGCCTGGAGGAAGCCGGCCGCGAGGCCGAGCGGGCGGTCGAGCTCGCCCGGCGTCATGGCGAGCGCGGCCTCGAGGCGTGGGCCCTTCGTCTGGTGGGTGAGGCAGCCGCCCGCCGCGATCCCTCCGAGGTCGGACGGGCCGAGGACGCCTACCGCCGGGCCCTGGGCCGCGCCGAGGAGCTCGGGATGCGCCCGCTCATGGCCCGCTGTCACCTCGGTCTGGGCACGCTTCACCGGCGCATGGGGGAGCGGCAGGAAGCCCGGGAACACCTCGCGGCCGCCACGACGATGCTCCGCGAGATGGATATGCGCTTCTGGCTGGAGGAGGGGGAAGCCGAACTGAAGGCGCTGGGATGAGCACCCTCTGCCTCCAGTTCCTACTGATCCACTGACCCCGCTAGTGCTTTGGAGAGCCTCGCGATCTGCTCGGCCAGCCCGAAAAGCCGGAGTCGATCGCCGCGATGCAGCACGGTATCCGCGGTGGGATAAGAGATGTACTCGCCATCCGCCCGCCTGATCCCGATCACCGTCACGCCGAATCGCTCACGCAGCGCTGCGTCTCGCAGGAGCTGGTCTGCGAACACCCCCCCATCGAGGACGACTTCGCGGACCACGGGCAGCGCCTCCCCGAGTGCCCCCACGGCCGGCACCGCCTCCATGGCGTCGCGGAAGCGCTCGAGATAGGCAAGCACCCGATCCCGCGGCAGGGCCAGGCGGCGCAGGGCGTGGCGGATCAGCGTCGAGGCCGCCTCGAACTCGGGCTGGATCACCTCCGTCGCGCCGGCTTGGGTCAGCCGATCCCGGGCGCTGGGGTCGTGCGCCCGCGCCAGGATAGGCACGCTGGGGTTCAGGGCCCGAGTGTGCCTCACGGCGAGGTGCGCGCGTTCGATCTCGGGGAGGGTGAGAACCACCAGCGCGGAACGCTCGACGCCAGCGGCCTCGAGCAGCTGCCGCTGCGAGGCGTCCCCGTAGAGGCACTCGATCCCGCGCTGCCGAAGACTCCGAACGATATCGGGGTTGAGCTCGATGGCGACGTACGGGGTCCTGAAGGTCTCGAACGCCTCCGCGACTGCGCTGCCGACCCGCCCGAATCCGCAGACGACGACGTGCTCCCGGAGCGTTTCGGTGCCCATCGGTGGTGCGATCGGGCGTGCTCGTTGCAGGGACCACAGCCGGTCGATCCAGCCGGGGGCGTAGCGGACCAGCACGGCGTTGGTGAGGATGGTCAGGAGCGCCGCGGCAAGGGTGGCATTGTAGACGCCGTCACCCACGTGACCCGCCGTCCGGGCGACCTGGATCAGGACGAACGAGAACTCGCCGATCTGGGTCAGTCCGACCGCCACGAGCACCGCGGTCCAGGCCGGATGGCCGAAGAGACGCACGACGAGGGACCAGATCACCAGCTTCCCCACGATCACCAACCCGACGATGACGCCGAAGAGCGGGAGGTTCTCGACCACGGCCGCAGGGTTGATGAGCGCGCCGACGGTCACGAAGAAGACGGCGACAAAGACCTCCCGCAACGGAAGGAGCTTCGCGAGCGTCTCATGAGCATAGTCGGACTCGCTGATGATCAGGCCGGCCAGGAAGGCCCCGAGTGCCAGGGAGAGGCCAACCGCCTGAGTCACGGCGGCCGTGCCAAGCCCGATGGCGAGCGCGACCAGCAGAAAGAGTTCCGAGCTCTGCAGGCGGGCAACCCGAGTGAGAAGCGGCGGCACGACCTTCGCGGCGAGGTACAGGATGGGCGCGAGGATTGCCAGGGCCAGGCCCAGACCCGTCGCGATGGCCAGCAACCGACCCGGCTCCAGGCTGCCGAGCCGGGGGATCAGGAGGATGAGCACCACGACGGCGAGGTCCTCGACGAGCGTGATCCCGATCATGATCCGGCCGTGGCGGGAGTGGAATTCGCCACGGTCGAGGAGCAGGCGCGCCAGCACCATCGTGCTCGCCACCGAAACCACCATGCCGACGATCATGCCCTGGAGCGTCGGCCACCCCAGCCAACCGCCCACCCCCATGCCCAGCGCCACCGACAGGAGGATTCCCAGGGGGCCCCCCAGGATAGCGACCCACCTCACGCGGAGCAGGTCGCGGAGTGAAAACTCGATTCCGACGGAGAACATGAGCAAGATAACCCCGATCTCTGCGAAGAGCTCGAATGTGTGAATGTCCGAGACCGAGGGGCCGGGGGTCAGCGGGCTGACGAGGATTCCGCCGAGGACGTAACCGAGGATCAGCGGCTGGCGCGCCAGCCGGGCCAGGACGCCGCCGGCGACGGTCGCCACCAACACGTAGGCCAGATCGCGGAAGAATACGGGGTCCGCCATGATCGGTGGTTACGATACCATGTCACGGCAAAGGGAGGCAGCCGTATGTGGAACCGCATTGCAAGCTGGCGCTTCGCCCTGCTCATCGGGCTCACCGTCCTGGACGCCGTCGTGTTCGTGATGCCCCTGGTGCCTCTCGCGCTGATCGTCGCGGCGGTCGCCGCGCCACACGCGCTGCGAGGGGTGGCGAGATTCCTCGAGGCCCTGGCCGACGGTCGGTAGGCTGAGGTCCGCTGTAAAGTCGAACGGGCCGGGAACTTCCCGGCCCGTTCTGACTTCCCGGAGGGTTGCTTGCGGGGGCTGGATTTGAACCAGCGACCTCGGGGTTATGAGTTTCGGCGAATTCCCGGAAGCCGTGAAGAAATAAGAAAACCCACGCCTTCACGCTTCACTGCGTCTAATTGAGCTGGCCGCGAAGGGTATGCAGCGCCTTGCGGGCTTCAGCGTCTTGAGGGGCGATCCGAGTTGCGCCTTCAAATTCCCGCAGCGCTTCCCGCCAGCGCTTCTGCTTCAGGTAAATC
>JACPSW010000071.1 GCA_016193045.1 Candidatus Rokuibacteriota bacterium
CGTGTCCACCCAGATGAACTCCCGCCCCTTGGTCGGGATCTGGTTCGGGTCCCCATCCCAGATGAGGAGACGCTTCTCGAAGCGGCGCACCTCCTGGACGAAGGGGAGCTTGAGGTGAAGGCCCGCCTCAGTCACCGGCCGGCCCACGGGCCGGCCGAACTGGAGGATGACCGCCTGCTGGCCCTCCTCCAGCGTGTAGAAGGTCCCGGAGAGGACGAGGAAGATCCCCAGCGCGAGGACCCCGAGCCCGATCTTTAGCACCCTCGTCATGGCTGCTTCCCTCCCGCGGCGGGCACCGGGCCCGACTCCAGGGGGAGCCAGGGCACGAGGGCCTTCTGCTCGCTGTCCACGATGTACAAGGCCTTCGCCTCGGGCAGGATGGCGCCGATGGCCTCCAGGTAGAGGCGGCGGCGCGTGACCTCCGGGGCGCGCTGGTACTCCTCCAGGATGGCCCGGAATCGGGTGGCCTCTCCATTGGCCCGGTTGACCCGCTCGAGGGCGTAGCCCTCGGCCTCGCTGATGGTCCGGGTTGCCTCGCCCCGGGCCTTGGGGATCTCCCGGTTGGCCTGCTCCTGGGCCTGGTTGATCGTCCGTTCCCGGTCCTGGCGTGCCTCGTTCACCTCGTTGAAGGCCGGTTTGACGGGATCCGGCGGGGTCACGTCCTGCAGCTCCACCGTGACCAGGCGGACCCCGGCCTCGTAGGCGGTCAGGACCTTCTGCATTTCCTCCTTCACCTCGGTGGAAACGGCCACGCGGCCGACGGTCAGGACGTCGCTCCCCAGCCGGTTGCCAACCACCCGGCGCATGACCGCCTCGGCGATGTCCCGGATCGTCTGCCAGGTGTCCCGGACCCAGAAGAGGTAGCGGATCGGGTCCTCGATCCGGTACTGGACGATCCACTGGACATCGATCACGTTCAGGTCCCCCGTCAGCATAAGGGACACATCCTTGAAGGCCCTGTTATCCGCGTATTGCGTTCGCTGGCCGGCAGCCGTGGCCACTGTCCGGAACCCGAATTCCTCCTTGAGGACCCGGGCCGTGGGAACCAGGCGGACCCTCTCGATGCCGTACGGCAGCTTGAAGTGGAGGCCCGGCCCCACCGTCCGGACCACCGCCCCGAACCGCTGGACCACGCCCGTCTCCTCGGGCTGCACCGTGAACCAACTCGACCAGAGCAAGATCAGGAGGAGCGCTCCCAGGATACCCGCGGCAATCCTCGAGCCTCCGAGCCCGCGGAAGCGATTCCGGAGGTCCCGGACCGTGCGCTCGAGATCGGGCGGTGACCAGCCGGGCCCGCCCGGGCCCTCGGGGTCATACCGCTTCATGGTCCCTCTCCTTTCCGCAAGACCCTCGCTTCCTCATAACTCCCCCCATGGCCGCCTGCGCGCGGGCATTGACTGGTAGCCACGCCAACTACTCGCCCTAACAAACCGAGTTTCTTGACCGGCCCTTACCTCCCCAACGTGAGGCCTGCGACCTCGTTCACCTGATTGCGTCTGGGGATGACACTCAGGAGCGAGAGTCAAAACACGCCGCGACCAACAGCCGGAACGCGGGACGGTCGAAACACGAACGCCCGAACGATTGTCTCGGAATCTACAGCGCTATCTCCGGATGGCCAGACCCGAAACGGACACTACGCATGCGCCATCATGACTACAGCCCTCTATACTCCCGACAAAGCCCATCGTCAAGCCCATTACCTCATCTCCATCCCTGCTGGTGTGAATTACCTAGCCCGGACTATGCGTGACCAGGCGCCCCACCCTCACCCCCGCCCTCTCCCTCCAGAGGGAGAGGGAGTCGCCTCGGTCCCCTCGCCCCCGGACGGGGAGAGGGTCAGGGTGAGGGGGCCGCACGGACGCGGAAGAGGTGTTCGTGAATAGATCTCGCTAGAACACCGTGTTCTAAGGTGATGGCCTACCAGCTCTCGCATGGCTGGACTGTGGCTTCTGGCTCGATCCAGTCCATGAGCTCTTTATGCCTGGACAGCAGACCTCGACGGCCCCGCTTCATGTGAAGGCCCCGGTGAACGCTGTCTCAATAAGGTCCTTGACGGTCTCCAACCCGTGATCACTCTCCAAAAGGCTGATAGGACTATGTCCCCGCAGCCGAGTGTGCGGCCGTTCTAGAAAATGCTTGAGATCCTTCTTTTCGATCGCCGGCTCAAGGATATCGAGTACGGTCCTGAGTCGGCCGAGCTTCTCAGCCATCCGTCCCGAGGGGCGTGACGTTCCCCTCACCCACCTCGACATGCTCGGCCCACTCGTCTTGATCAGGCGGGCGAATTCCTCCTGGCGGACCCCGATCCGGTCAATAAGACCCTGAATCTCCTTTGGCTCTGCCACAGGAGAAGGAAGGGCATCGAAGCCTTCGACGAGCCGAGCGGCTAGGTTCACCTTCTTACGAAGGGCACGAGCCATCGTCATACACCTCAGTCATCGTTGAATCGACGGACCATCTCTGCCTGACCGGTGAAACCGACTACCGACATGTCCGTCACGGGCCTCTTCCCCACCCCGCTTCATCCCCCTCCACAGATTGCGCGTTCGTCAGACGCTTCCGGTCTCCGAAGCGGATGTGGACACCCTCCACCACGTTTTCAAGAAACACGACGACGTTCGTCCGCCCCGGATCCCGAACGGACTCGTAGATGATCCCCTGTACCCCCTGTCGTCTGACACGCCGCCCCAATTGTTGAGCGCGCTCCAGCCTCTTCGGATCCAAGATCTCCGTCTTCTTGATGCCTAATCTCCTCCTGACCGAACCTTTTCTTACGTCCACCACACGCTCCAGCGCAAGCTCAACCGACATGATTTGCCAGGCCTCTGGGACGAATTCGCCTTTGAGATTCGCTCTTATTTCCTTTTCGCAGGTCTGCGGAGTCTCGCCTGTGTACGTCGTATCCCCGTCTCCGACGGTATGAAAGCGTCCGTAGGGGCCGCTCAACCTCGGATCCTTGCTGGCCTTGTTCAACGTCCTGTAGTAGGTACCGTGAAACGAGCCTGTCGGTATCGAGCCCTCCACCGGCGGATCCCCTTTTCCTCACTCGTCCTGATGGACGGCCTCAATTGATAATACGGACAGAACATCTGCACGTCAAGTGAAATTCATCTGAAGCCCCCATGCCGACCTCCCTAGGGCGCGCGGCTCGGGGAATAACTCGCTCGCCTCCGCTGCCCCCCATGCGCGAGCATCAACGTACGCCCGGGTCACCAGCAGGTTCTCTCCACCGATCCAGCATGCGCTCGATTTCCTCAGCCACGAGCGGTCGGGCCTCAAAGGGCTCCAGCCCCTGAACCAGCAGCTCGTCATACCGGCTGTACCGGTGCCGCACATGCGCGCGCACGGCCAGATTGATCGCTGTCTCGTCGAGCGCCTTCGCCGCCCGTGAGCGTCCTACCCGGCTACTGTACTTTTGGCACGCGCGGATTGCGATCGCTTCCGCCTCTTCAGCCGGACATGCAGGAAAGAGGTCACGAACTTTCTGGGCGAACCGGACGACGTAGTCCTGCTCGGCCACCGCGTCCCGGGCGCGCCGCCGGACCCGCGCGCCCTCCCGGCGCGCCTGATCCTTCTCGCATTCGCCCCTTGCCCGCTCGAGGGCGCCCTCTTCAACGAGGACACCCTGCCGCTCGTGGCGCTTGCGTGTTCGGGAGAACTTGACGACCGTGGCGGAGCGCGAGGAAAGTCCCAGCGCCCGGCGGGTCAGGGCCGGATCCCCGGCCGGGAGGTAGAGGAGATCCGCCAGGCCTGCGCACTCAAGGCAGCGAATTCCGCTCTCCCTCGCCACCAGCACGAACGTGCCCTTCGTAATCTCGGTCCCGCAGCCCTCGCAGCGGGCCCCATCCCGATGGCTGATCCAGACCACATCGCGGGCCGGTGGGGGTCCTCCTCGCGACCGTTCCACATCGGGAACGCTACCAGGGAACGTCACGGCGGTCAAAGGGACGGCTCGCGCTGGTCCAGCGCCAATTCGCGGAGATAGAGGGCGCGCGCCAGGAACCGATTCGCCGCCCCTGCCGGCAGGTGCTGTCGGGGGCTGTCAAAGCTCACCCCACTATGAGTCCGGCAGCAACTCCTCCGCCACATGGTCTCTGTAATGCGCGACCCCCTCGCGGGTCACCGATCCGCACAACCCTGATGATCGGATCAGTTACGAACCAGGCGGGTATGTACTCATAGCCCCAATGAGAAGTCGTTGATTTCACACCACTCCTCGGTATAGTGTGCGCCGACACCATGAGGTCAAAGGTGCACGCGTGGAGGACAACGCCCCAAGGCCAACGATGAAACGACCGATCTACGTGACCGGCCCGCATCACCTGGAGGGGGCGGCAGGGGTGCCGCTGGGATCAGTCCCGCACAGCTTGACGACGGGCGCGGCCTGCCACCGCTCGGCGGCTCGCCACGTCCCGAGGGTCCGAACCCGTTTTGCACTTGAGCATTCGCCAGCGAGTGAGTGCCCTGGGCACTCTTCTGAAGCTCGACAGGGGCCTTCACTCGTATCTCAAGAACTTCCGATGAGCCTCCTTGGCCGCCCGCACGTCAACCCCAAGGTAATAGCGGCAAGTCGTGTCAAGCCGCTCGTGGCCAAGCAACTCCTTGATGTGCCCGATCGGACAGCCGTTGAACAAGAGCGTCGTCGCCACGGTATGCCGCAGCACATGAGCGGTCACCTTTTTCCTGAGGTGCGCCCCGCGCGCGACCCGCACGAAGAGGTGGGGGCGGTCCCCCCGAGTGACGAACAGAGGCTCCTCATCGTCCCGCCGGCGAGCCAGATAGCGCCCAAGCCACTCCAGCGCCCGATCCGTGAAGAAGAGTACCCGCTGCTTCTTGCCTTTCCCGACAATCTTCGCCTCCATTCTCTCACCGTCCACATCGCGCCGGTCGAGCCCCAGGACCTCCGAGATGCGGGCGCCCGTCCCAAGGAGCACCTCCACCAGGGCTCGGAACCGGAGCCGGGCCAGCGGCACCTCTCCCCAGGACTCCCCGGGTCGGATGATGGCCCCTATGAACTGATCCACCTCCTCTTTCGTCAGGTACAAGACATCCCGCCTTGGAATCCGGCACATCGTCTTCCCCCGAAGCCATCCTCCCCCGGTCAGGGGGCATCGCGATCGTCTTGGCCAAGGAAGTACTTGCTTGTCTGAAAGGCGTCATAGCCACGGCCCTCCGCAGGCTTGAGCAGGTGGTTGTTCTCAGCACCAGCTGACGACTCAGAGCGTTCGCCTTGCTCTGGCGGAGGGGGAGACCGATTTCTCGGACGTACCTCGGTGAAACAAGTTATTTAGACCGCGAGACAGAAGACAGTCTCTGGGAGGAGAGTCTAGTCCCGAAGGCGGCCGTTAGGAAACTCCTGAGGAGTTTCCGATGATCCTCAGACCAGTAAGTTCTAGGAACTCTCCGACACACGTTCCAAGTGCTGGCGGATGGCGGCGCTCACCTCCGCGGGATGGGTGAGCGGCAACATGTGACCGGCACCCTCTAACACCTGGTGTCGGCAACCGGGGACGACGGCTGCGAGGATCTCGGCGATCCGGCGCTCCGGCCCGCGGCTTTGCCCTCCCCACAGCACGAGCGTGGGCAGGGACAGCGCCCGACACTCCTCCAGACGCGTCGGGTTCGACATGAGCGCCCGCCACTTCGCGCTGATCAGCGGTGTCTTGTGGCGAAAGTCGGCGCGCACCGCCTCGGGCAGGGCCTTCCATGACCCCGGGCCGTTGTAGTAGTCGAGAAACCCTTGCCATGCCTCTTCTTCGGCACCACCCTCGGCGGCCTCGAGGAAGGCTTCCCCGACCCTCATCGCCTCGGTGAACCGCCCCTGCTCCCCCGCCAGCGCTAGCACCGGGTAGGCCGCCGGCTCGATCAGCGTGAGGCTCCGCACCCCGAGCCCAGCGACAAGCATTACTCGGATCGATACCGCTCCCCCGTAGGAGTGACCGACGAGATGGACCGGGCGATCACACGCGGCGGTGAGAACCCGGACCAGTTGGGCCTCGTGGTCCAACGTCAGGGGCTGGTCGCCCGGCCACGGATCCGTCCTGCCCATCCCGTACAGGTCGATGGCGAGGCAGCGGTAATGGTCCTTCAGCGCGTCGGATACTCCCCGCCACTGCGCGCTCGTGGCGGGCCCGCTATGGACCAGCACGATGGGCTCGCCGTGACCGACCTCGGCGAAGTGGACATTAACGGTTCCGGCGCGGACCGTCGGCACGTCCTAATCCTTTGCTAATGCGGATTGCCTAGATCGGTCTGTTCCGGGGAAAACCAGAAACGCCCGATGTATCCCGAATGTTGGCTCCAGCGTTGTCATCGGCGCTGTGGTTTCGAGGCATAGGAGCACCTCGACCTCCCCTGATTCGGCCGCTCAGATGCCTAACGAATGCGATGAGCGCCACTGGGCGGCAACTCGCTGAGAGCCGGACGCAGCCTAATTGACGTGGAAGGTAGAAGCAAGGATCTGCCACCCCTTCTCGACGCGAACCAAGTTATATGACTGTCGCCACTGTCTCAGCACACTTCCGTCCTCGCGTAGCAGCTCCCAGGTTACGGTCGCCAGCGTACTTCGTCCGCCGATTGGCACAACATCGAGGTTCGTGAAGCGACTGCTGCGGTATCCGTCGCGGTAGTATGCGTCCGCAACGCCCTGGAAAAAGCGCTCGATGTCCAACCGCGACTGAAGACAATGGATAGAGCCGTCGGCACGCAACGTCACGCATGGCGTGTAATAGAGGGCAGCGATTCGGGCGCCGCTGAAGGAACCAAACGCTTCCATGTATTCCTTCAGGAACGCGCTGACTTCCTCGGTCAATGCCTGAGCGCTCATTCGTAGGCCTCCTCGACAGGTCCCGAGGTAAACAATGCTTCCGCGTCTATGCGACGCGCAACGCCGATTGCCCTCAAAGTCAGGGTCTACGTTTAGCCGGCGGCGCAGCATGCCCTAGATCACCGTGATCTAGCCCCAATCCGAAATAATGCCGGGCGTTTCTGGACAGGGCCGCGGGTCCTGCCGCCGCGAACAGCCCCACGGTGCTCGCTCCCGCAAGCAACAGGCTCTTTCCTCCCCCGAAACGTCCCCCATTCCTATCCAGTCGTCTTTGAGGCGGTACGCTCCGCGCCGTGGGGCGCCCCGTTCGCCGCGTCACCCGCGGCCCTCGACCCCCTGCAACACGGAGTATTTCGTCGGATCAAGGCTA
Organism: Candidatus Rokuibacteriota bacterium; assembly: GCA_016193045.1. GTDB lineage: Bacteria > Methylomirabilota > Methylomirabilia > Rokubacteriales > CSP1-6 > CSP1-6. The sequence goes on from JACPSW010000071.1 coordinate 7,200, forward strand.
GTACCACCGCCAGGACCAGATGGCCCAGAAGAGGGCGGCGGCCAGGACCAGCGACAGGACGAAGAGGGAGCGGTGCCAGCGGAGGGGGAGGCCGAGGTCCAATAACAACACGCGGACGCCCAGGAGGGCGTGGAGCAGGGCGAGGGCGAGGAGCGCGGCCTGCACAGGGCGGAGGAAGGGGTTGGCCAGGTGGAGGGCGATGACGACGAGGAGGGCGACGGCGGCACAGCGCTGGAGGAGCCAGGCCCACATGCCGGCCCGGGTCGCGCGCCAGCCCTCCGCCGTGGTCCAGGCGCGCTTGAGGATCTTCTCCTCCATCCGCTCACCAGTACTTCGGGTATACCGCCTCCTCGCGCGTGAGGACCTCGAGGAGCGCCGGGCGCCCGGCCCAGACCTCCTCGATCGCGCGGCGGAAGGCGGGAACGAGGTCGTGGGGCTTCTCCACGCGCTCGGTGTAGCCGCCGAGGCCCTCGGCCACCTTGGCGTAGTCGCCCGAGACGTAGCGGAGCCCCCAGCGCTCGGTCGAGACCGGGAGGTACTTGTCGTATCCGCCCATGAGTCCGTTGTTGAGGATCACCGTCAGGATCGGGATCTTCGAGCGGACGGCGGTCTCGAAGTCCATGCCGACCATGCCGAAGGCGACGTCGCCCATGAGGTTGATTGAGAGGCGGTCGGGGGCGGCAAGCTTGGCGCCCATGGCGAGGCCGAGGCCCGTCCCGAGCTGGGTGGACTTGCCCCAGCCGACGTAGCCGTGGGGGAAGAGGGTCTCCCAGAACGGGACCAGTTGGTCGCGCGGGTTGCCGGCGTCGTGGGTGATGGTGGTGCGCCGCCGGTCCACGGTGTGCATGAGATCCCAGATCGCGCGGTAGGGTGAGATCGGCGCCTCGTCGGAGGTCAGGCGCGGCATCCACTCCTTCAGGAACCGTCGCCGACCACAGCGTGGGCCACAGAGTAGTCCTTGTTCACGTCCTCCTCGCTGACGGTGACCTGGACGATGGACTTCCCCGGCGGGATGGGGACGATGAAGTGGGAGCGCGTGAAGGACGTGCCGATGCCGAAGACCAGGTCGGCTTTCTTCAGGAAGTGGTCCACGGTCTTTGGGCCTGAGAGGCCGCCGGCGCCGAGGGCGAGAGGGTGGTCCTCGGGGAAGGCGCTCTTGCCGTTGAGCGTGGTGAGGACGGGTGCCTGGACGGCCTCGGCCAGGGCTTGGAGCTCGTCCCACGCCTCGGCGTAGAGGACACCCTGGCCGGCGACGATCACCGGCGAGCGGGCGGCCAGGAGCATCCGCACGGCCTCTCGCACGTCGGCGGGATCGCCCTGGGGCGCCGCGCGCTTGACGGGAGCGTAGCGGGCGACGGCCTCGTCCGCGACGGCCTCCTTCATCACGTCAGCGGGGATCTCCAGCATGACGGGGCCAGGCTTGCCCATCCGGAGGAGCGTGAAGGCGCGGCGGAGCATCTGGGGGAGGCGCTCGGCCTGGTTGACGCTCTCCACCCACTTGGTCACGCCGCGGTAGTTGTAGATGGCCTGAAAGCCGGGCGGAACGCCCTGGCGGCCGCGCTCGACGCCGCCGGGGAGGAGGAGCACGGGGCTCGAGTCGGAGTAGGCCTGGGCGACGGCGCCGAAGGCGTTCTCGGCGCCGGGGCCGTACTGGACTGCGACGACTCCGATCCGCCTGCCCGAGGACACGCGCGAGAGCCCGTCGGCGATGTTGACGGCGACGCGCTCGGTCCGGGCGCAGATGGGCCGGATCCCCTCGATGGCGGCGGCCTCGATGAGGGCGTTGTTCGGAAAGCAGAGGAGGTGCTCCACCCCCTCGGCCTTCAGGATCTTCGCGACGGCGGTCTTGGCGTCCATGGACCCCTCACCCTTACCCTCTCCCCCTCACCCCGCCCTCTCCCCAGGGGGGAGAGGGAGGACAAAGGGGGAGAGAGGATCTTTAGCGGCGGATGCCGATCTTGGTGGCCATGTCGGTATAGCCCTCGACCTCCTTCTCGACGAAGGCCCGCATCTCGGTGGCCGGCAGGAAGTCGATGTTCATGCTGATCCGATCGGCACCGGCCAGAAACGCGGGGTCCTTCACCATCTCGGCGACGGCCCCTTCCCACTTCTTCACGATGGGGTCGGGGGTCGCGGACGGGAACGCCACCGAGGCCCACCACTGGACGCGCACGCCCTTCATCACGCCCTGCTCCTCGGCGGTCGGCACGTCGGGGATGTACTTGACGCGCGAGGGGGAGAGGACGGCGAGGAGGCGGATCTTTCCCGCCTTCAGCATGGCGTTGGCCTCGGCCACCGAGTGGATGGAGAGCAGGACGTGGCCGCCGGCCAGCTGGGCGAAGGAATCCCCCGCCCCTTTGGTGATGACCATTTTCGTCTTCACAGGGTCCACGCCGATCTGGCTGAACCAGTCGAAGGCGGTGTAGCGGGACGGCCCGGAGGGGCCGACGCTCGACCAGACGAGCTGGTCCGGGTTCGCCTTCACCCAGTCGGAGAATTCCTTGAAGTTCTTCCACGACGCGTCGGCCTTCACCGCGAAGACCATGGGGTCGCGGACGACCCGGGCCGCGTACTTCCGGTCGGCCAGGGTGAGCTGGGGCGCCTTGAAGGCGCCGATGTGCATGGAGGAGGTCGTGTGGATGTCGATGAGGACCGTGTAGCCGTCGGGCTGGGAATCCTTGAGCGCTGCCCGCGCGCCGACGATCCCGCCACCGCCCGGCTTGTTCACGACCAGCATCGGCTTCCCCCACTTCTTCCCCAGGTAATCGGACATGAGGCGGGCGATTAGGTCCGTCCCGCCGCCCGGAACGAAGGGCACGATGAGCTCCACGGCCTTGGCCGGGTAGTCCTGCTGGGCCTGGACTGCCACGGGACTCAGCAGGAACAGCCCCGCCATCAACGCGCACACGATGGTTCTCATGCTCGGGTCCTCCTTGTCTGGGATTCACTACAAGGCCATTTCCTCCGCGGTCTCCTCCTTCACCCGCCGGGTCGTGTAGCGGACGAGGTAGAGCGACGTGAGGAGGAGCAGCGTCGCGCCCCCGATCAGGGCGAGCGAGAGCCCGCGCTGGAAGAAGATCCACGGGCTCCCGCCGCTCATGGAGAGCGACTGGAGCAGATAGTTCTCGAGGAGCGGCCCCAGGATGAACGCCAGGAGCAGCGGCGCCAGGGGCCACTGGTACTTCCGGAGGAAGTAGCCGATCACGCCGAAGACCAGGCTCACCCCAACGTCGAACATGCTGTTGCGCACGGTGTAGGCGCCCACGAACGAGAGCAGCAGGATCACCGGCCCCAGGATGCCGTAGGGGATGCGGGTGAGCCAGACCCACATGCCGATGAGAGGCAGGTTGAGCACTAGCAGGATGAGGTTGCCGATGTAGAGGCTCGCGATGATGGTCCAGACGAAGTCGGGGTTCTTCTGGAAGAGGAGCGGCCCGGGCTGGAGCCCGTACACCAGGAGCCCGCCGAGGAGGACCGCCAGAGGCGGCGACGCCGGGATCCCGAGGGCCATGAGCGGGATGAAGCCCGCCGAGGAGGTCGCGTTGTTGGCCGACTCGGGGGAGGCGACCCCTTCGATGGCGCCCTTGCCGAAGCGCTCCGGGTGCTTCGACACCTTCTTCTCGGCGTCATAGGCCATGAAGACGGTCACGCCCGGAGCGCAGCCCGGCAGGAGCCCGAGGAAAAAGCCGATCCCGGTTCCGCGGAGGATCGCGGGGATCGCCTGCTTGAGGTCGGCCCAGCGGGGGAAGACGTTCGTGATCCTGGGCGCGATGGCGGCGCGGGCCTCCTCCAGACCCAGGAAGACCTCGGAGATCGCGAAGAGGCCGACCACGAGCGCGATCAGCTCGACGCCGGCGAAGAGCGGGGCCCAGTCGAAGGTGAAGCGGGGCTCGGCCGTGGAGGGGCCGAGGCCGATGAGCGACAGGAAATAGCCGAAGATGGCCATCGAGAACCCCTTGACCAAGGACGCGCTCGAGAGCGACGCCACGACGGTGAACGCGAGGATCATCAGGCCGAAGTACTCCGGCGGGCCGAAGCGGAGCGCCTGGTCGGCCAGGAACGGCGCGAAGAACGTCAGCGCGACCACGCCGAGCGTCCCCGCGAAGAACGACCCGATGGCCGCGATCCCGAGGGCGACGCCGCCCCGCCCCTGCTGGGCCAGCGGGTAGCCGTCCAGGCACGTCGGCACCGAGGCCACTTCGCCCGGGATGTTGAGCAGGATCGCGGTCGTGGAGCCCCCGTACATCGCGCCATAGTAGATCCCCGCGAGCATGATGATGGCGGGAACGGGCGGCAGGACCGTCGTCAGCGGGAAGAGGATCGCGATGGCGGCGGTCGGGCCGAGCCCCGGCAGGACACCGACGAGGGTCCCCAGGAGCGAGCCCAGCGCGGCCATCAGGAGGTTCGTGGGGGAGAGCGCGGCCGCGAAGCCGCCCGCGAGCTGGCCCAGGATCTCCACGGTCAAACTCCCACGAGCCCTGTCGGGAGGGGCTGGAGGAGCCAGACCCTGAAGAGAAGGTGGAGCACGCCGGTCGTCACGCCTCCCATCAGGACGGCGACGGGCCACCGGTAGCCCCCCATCGCCCGGAAGAGCCCGATCGCGACGAGCACGGTGCTGGCCGAGTAGCCGGCGTAGGGAACGATGAGCCAGTAGCCCACGAGGAGCGCGCCGCTCGCGAGCATCCGGCCGCGCTGCTCGCCGTAGGGGATGGAGACCTTCACCGCCGCGGGCGGGTGGAGAAAGGCCGCGGTGGCGCCGAAGACGACCAGGGCGACGCCCACGATCAGGGGGAAGGTGTCGTCGCCCACGACGGCGCCGGCCACCATCTGGGTTCTGAGGCCATAGAGCCGCCACGCCTCCCACAGGGCGACCACCCCCAGCAGGATGAGCGCCGTCCCCACCACCTTCCCCTGCTTCCGCTTCACCATGTCAGCCAAGGCTGGGGTCAGGCATGCGTATTTGCGTTAACAACGCAAATACGCATGCCTGACCCCACGTCAGTCCTTCAGTCCACGTCAGTCGCCGATCTCGACGGCGGCCATCCGCGGCGGCTGCGAATCGGGCCGGGCCCGCCCGAAGCGAACCGGCTCGGTCCTCACGCCGACCTCCCCGTCCTTTGCCTGCACGAGCACGCTGACGAGCCACCGGGGGTCGGACTCGGGAAAGTCCCGGCGGTAGTGGGAGCCCCGGCTCTCCGTCCTCTCGAGCGACGAGCGGGCGATCAGACGGGCGGCCGTGGTCATGCTCAGGAGGTTGAGCCAGTCCTGCCACGCAAGGTTATACTCCGGCCCGCCGGGAACGGCAACCGCCCCCACGCGCGCCTCGATCTCCTCGATCTCGACCAGGGCCGCCTGGAGGCCCGTCCCGTCCCGAATCAGCCCGACCCGCTCCCACATGAGCGAGCGGAGCCGCGCCAGGAGCGGATAGGGCGGCGGCCCGGAGGCGGCGAGGGGAGCTGTGAGGCGCTTGGCCGCCTCTTCGGCACCAGCCGCCGAGACGGACAGAAGCGCGCGGCCCGCCACCCACTCCGCCATCACGTCGCCCGCGATCCCGCCGAAGACCGTGGAGTCCCCGACCCCGTTGCCCCCGAGGCGGTTGGCGCCGTGGACGCCGCCCGCGTCCTCTCCGGCGGCGAAGAGACCCTCGAGGGCCGTGCGGCATTCGGGATCGATGACCACGCCGCCCATCATGAAATGGGCCGTGGGCCCCACCTCCACCGGCTCCCGCGCCAGGTCCTTGCCGAAGTCCCGGCAGCGCTTGACCATCCCCCGGAAGTTCTCCTCGACAAACTTCGCGCCCAGGTGGGAGACGTCGATCCAGACCCCCCCGTTGGCCGTCCCGCGTTCTTCCTGGACCTCGGTGAACGCGGCCCGGGAGACCAGGTCGCGCGTCGAGCGCTCCAGCCGCTCCGGGTCGTAGCGCGCCATGAAGCGCTCGCCCTTCCCGTTGAGCAGCCTGCCGCCGGCGCCGCGCAGCCCTTCCTCGAGCAGCGCGCCCGTCATCAGCGAGTTGGGGATCACGAGCCCCGTGGGGTGGAACTGGACCATCTCCATGTCCTTGAGCGGCGCCCCCGCGCGGTAGGCCAGCGCGATGCCGTCGGCCGCCTTGTCGGCCGAGCAGGCGACGACCCTGTACATCGTGGGGCCGCCCCCCATGGCCAGGAGCGTGGCCCGGCTCCGGGCGAGGACGAAGGCCCCGCGCCTCATGTCGAGAAGGAGAGCACCTCCCACGCGTCCCGCCTCATCCTGGAGGAGCTCCACCGCTCTGTACTCCTCGAGCGCGCGGATGGACGGGCGCGCCCAGACCTGCTCGGTCAACCGGTTCATGATCTCGATGCCCGTCAGGTCGCCCTTGTGGATCGTCCTGTCGTGGGACTGCCCGGCGAACGGCTTCTGGTGGATCTTCCCGTCGTGGGTGCGGTCGAAGAAGCAGCCGTAGCGGGCCTCGAGTTCCAATACCCTGCGGGGCGCTTCGGTGACGAGAGTCCACACCAGCTCCTGGTCGTTGATCCAGCCGCCGCCCCGGAGGGTGTCCAAGAAGTGGGCCTCGAGAGAATCGGGCGGGGTGAGGACGGCGTTGTACCCGCCCTGGACCATCCGTGTGCAGCCCGCACGCCCCAGGAGGCCCTTGACGACCACCGTGGTGCTGAGCCCGGGCGCGCGGTCCGCGGCGTGGAGCGCGGCGCAGAGCCCCGCCCCGCCGGCGCCCAGGATCAGCAGGTCCGTCTCGACAGTCTCCATCGCTATGTTCGCCGGACGGCGAAGAGGCGCCACTCCCCCGGAATCCCCTTGAGCGCATGCGTGCCCCGCTCCTCGAACTCCAGGCCCGAGCCGGCCACCAGGTCCTTGACGGTGCTCGAGACGAGCACCTCGCCGGACTTCGCCAGGGACGCGATCCTGGCGCCGATGTGGACGGCGATCCCGCCTAGCTTATCCCCCATGACCTCGCACTCCCCCGTATGGAGCCCCGCTCTGATTTCGATGCCGAGATCCTTCACGGCGTCGCGAATGGCCGAGGCGCAGCGGACCGCCCGGGCGGGCCCGTCGAAGGTCGCGAGGAAACCGTCCCCCGCCGTATCGATCTCGCGGCCGCGGAACCGGGCCAGTTCCTTGCGCACCAGCGCGTGGTGGCTTTCGATGAGCTCTCGCCAGCGGCGATCCCCCAGCCGCGCGGCCTGTTCCGTCGAGCCGACGATGTCGGTGAAGAGCACCGTGGCGAGGACTCGGTCGGGCTCCGCCACGTGACGCACTCCGGTGAGAAACTCCTCCACCTCGTCGAGGAGGGGGTCCGAGTCGCCGACCCAGGGCGTGTGATCGATCCCGGGCAGCTCGACGAGCTTGGCCCCGGGGATGCGCTCGGCCATGTAGCGGGCCTGCTCGACGCGCGTGAGCCGGTCGCCCGTCCGGTGAGCGACGAGGGTCGGCACGCGGATCACCGGCAGAATGTGCCGGACGTCGATCTCCATGTTCATCCGCAGGATCGCAACGGCCGCTCCCGGGCTGGCGGCGAGCCGCATCCAGTTCGCCCGCCACCGTCCGAAGTGTTCGTCATGAGCCATGCTTGGCGCCCGTGTCTCAATGCCCGCGGAACCGCCCCAGTTGCGCTCGAGATCTTCCAGGGCACGCTCCATGTCCGCCTCCGTGATTCCAAATGGATGGTCCGACGCCCAGGCCCGTCGGGCGTAGGAGCCGTAGAGCACCAGGGCGGAGGTCCGCTCGGGGTAGGTGGCGGAGAACAGGAGCGACATGGGCCCCCCTTCGGAGGCACCGAAGAGCGCCGCCTTCTGGGAGCCCGCCGCGTCCATCACCGCTCTCACGTCGTCCATGCGCTGCTCCAGCGTCGGAACCCCAGGGGGGCGGTCGGACAGCCCGGTTCCCCGCTTGTCGAACCGGATGAGACGCGAGAAGGACGCCAGCCGCTGGAAGAACCTGGCGGATAGGGGCCCTTCCCACTCGAACTCCAGATGGGACACAAAGCCCGGCACGAAGACCAGATCCAGGGGGCCCTCCCCGACGACCTGGTAGGCGATGTGGAGATCTCCGCTCTTGGCGTAGCGCGTCTTCGGCACGTCCACAGGGCTCACCGGAAGATCTGCTCGGCCAGGACCAGGACCGATGGCGGGATCTTGAGCCCGAGCGCCTGAGCCGTCTTCATGTTGACGACGAGCTCGAACTCCGACGGCTGCTCCACGGGAAGGTCGCCGGGCTTGGCGCCCTTCAGGATCTTGTCCACGAACACCGCGACCCGCCGAGCGGCTTCCTTGTTGCTCGGCTGGTAGGCCATGAGGCCGCCCCGCTCCACGAAGGTTCGCGACCCGTACATCGCCGGCAGCCGGTTCTTGGCGGCCAGCGAGACGATCTGGCTCCCCTGCGCGTACGTCAGCGGGTCCATGGCCACGACGAGTGCGCCGAGCCGGGATTTCCGGGCAGTGGCGAACGCAGCCTCGACATCCTGTGGGGTGCGGCATTCGAGGGACACGAGGGTGAGGCCCAACGTGTGCGCGGAGGCATGGAGCCGCGTCCATTCGTAGGTGGCAGTAGCGTCTGTCGGATTCCAGAGGACGGCCACCCGGGACGGGCGGGGCAGGGCTTCCTTGAGGAGCGCCAGACGCTTCTCGCCCAGGTCGGCGGTCATGAGGGAAACCCCGGTCACGTTGCCGCCCGGCCGAGCGAGGCTCGTCACGAATCGCATCGCGATGGGGTCGGCGAAAGAGAGCATGACGATCGGAATCGTCTTGGTCGAATCCTTGGCCGCCTGGATTGCTTCAGCCCCGCTCGCGACGATCACTTCTGCCTTGAGCTGGACGAGATCGGCCGCGAGTTGCGGGAGGAAGTCTCTACTGCTCGAACTCCTCGCATTCCACGTGACGTTCTGGTCCTCGAAGTAGCCCAGCTCGCGCACGGCGCGCCGGACGAGTTCGGTCGGCAAAAGGGGCTCGGCCCACCCCGGGCGGACAGACGGAAAGATCAGGAAGCCGATCTTTGCGACCTTTCCTGCCTGCTGGGCGCCGGCGGGCGGCGGCACTACTAGAATCCCCAGGACGAGAAGGAACCGGAGGATTCTCATTCGAATCACCCCTCACCCCACCCTCTCCGCCGCGGGGGGAGAGGGAGACGAATGGCGCAGGGACTGGAGGTGGCGCCAGAACTGGAATCGGTTCTCCAGGAGCGTCAGGTCCATGTAGTAGGACGCGGGCGGCACGGCCTCCACCTTGGCGACGATGGTCGTGAGCATCCGAGCCCGCAGGGTGTCTGACACCGCCTTCTGGAACTCTGGAACGGTGCGGGCCTCGGTGACGCGCGGGATGCCCGCCGCCCGGGCGACCCCGGCCAGGTCGGTGCCCGTCGCCGTCGCCGTGGGGAAGCCCCCGACGGAGAGGAGGCTCTCGTTGTCCAGCACGATGTGGAGCAGGTTGCCTGGCTTGTAGCGGGCCATGGTGCTGAGAGTGCCCAGGTTCATCAGGAGCGAGCCATCGCCGTCGAGCACGATCACCTGCTGCTCGGGCATCGAGAGCGCGATGCCCAGGCCCATCGAAGAGGCGAGCCCCATGGCGTGCTCCAGGTAGAAGAAGTTGGGGCGGTGGCCGAGGGCGTAGAGCTCCGACGCCGTGGCCCCCATGATGGTGACGACGATCCGGCGCTCCAGCTCGGGGTAGATCGCGCGTAGCGCGTCGGAGGTTTTCACTTACCCGTCCTCCCACATGAGGTCGCGCGTCAGGAGCACGGCCACAGGCGTCAAGGAGGCGTGGGCCAACGTCTGAGCATCTTTGAGCTGCCTGGCCACGTCGTGGGCCGCACTCAACTGCCAGGTCGGGATGTTCAGGGCGCGCAGGAGGGGCTCGGTCACGAGGCCGCCCTGGGTCTGCCAGGGGTCTTTCTCCCCCACGTGGCCGCGGTAGCTGATCAGCATGAGCAGCGGGATCTTGTAGAGGAACGCCAGCGACACGACGGGGTTGATGGCCGCCAGGAAGCCGTGGTTCTGCATGAGGAGCGCGGCGTTGACGCCGGCCAGGTGGGCGCCGGCCGCGATCCCGATCGCCTCCTCCTCACGGGCGACGCGCACCAGCGTCATCGCCCGGTCCTCGTCGGCCATGCGGATCAGGTGGACGAGCCAGGTCTCGGGCAGCGCGGCGATGAGCCTCACGTCGCAGGCCTTGAGCCCGTCGTAGATGAGCTTGGAGTTGGTGATCGAGACCGGCATGACCTTTGCGCAATTACTCAGGCCTGACCCCAGCCGTCCTCGCCTCGCGTAGGCGCTTCAGCAGGGTCCACGCGCGCTCCTTGACCGCCTTCGCGTTGTCGAGCTTGATCTCCTCGTACCCCCGGATGCCGTCGGGGAGGGAGGCGATCTCGGCCACCACGGGATAGGTCTCGCGGTCGAGGTGCTCGAACGCCGCTTCGACGAGGGCCCGGTACCAGCCGATCAAGCGCCGCTCTTCCCGGCGCACGGCCGCGTAGCCGAAGATGTCCCACGGCGTGCCCCGGAGGCGCCGCCCCGCGCGGAGCAGGCGGAGGGCCGGCGTGAACCAGGGGCCGAACGCCAGCTTCCGCTCGAGCCCGAGCGCCCGCAAAAGCGGGGGGTGGAAGTGCCAGACGATGCGCCGTGGCTCCGCGAAGAGGCTTCGGGTCGCGGCGCGGAAGGCCGGCTTCAGGTGGAGGCGCGCGACCTCGTACTCGTCCTTGTAGGCCATGAGCTTGTAAAGGGAGCGGATCACCGCCCGGGTGATCTCCGACCGTCCCTCCACGGCCCTCCGCTCGCAGGCGGCCACCCAGAGGACGAACTCCACGTAGCGCTCGGGATACCGGGCGTCCTGGTAGTCGATCAGCTCGCCGACGCGGATCGCCACGAGCCGGCGCGACTCCTCGTCCAGGTGGGCGCAGCGGTCCAGGAAGGAGACGTAGGCTCTGGCGTCGGCGCCGGAGAGACGCGCCAGCACGCCGGCCTGCTCCTCCTCGAACGTCCGCCGGGGCGGCTCCGCCAGGGCGGCCACGCGCTTGGGGTCGGCGACGTAGAGGCGCCCGTACCGGAACGCCTGGAGGTTCTGGTCCACCTGGACGCGGTTCAGGCGGATCGCGCCCTCGAGGCTTTCCGCCGTGAGCGGCAGGAGGCCGGCTTGATAGGCGACGCCGAGGGCGAAGAGGTTGGTGGTCAGGTAGTCGCCGAAGAGCGCCTCGGCGAGGCGGCGGGCCTCGACCGAGACGTCGCGCTCGGGGATCGTGAAGCGGGCGATCGCCTCCTTCATCGCCTCGACGGGCGGGGCGAAGGTCACCTGCCGGATCATCTCGCCGCTCGGCAGGAGCGACGTGTTGATCACGGCCGCCGTCCGGGCCGGATCGCAGCGGTCCAGATTCGCCGGAGTCGCCGCCGCCATCAGGTCGAAGGCCAGGTACAGGTCGGCCTGGCCCGCGCCGACCTTGTTGGCCGCCAGAGGCTGGCCTTCCCGCGCGATGACCAGGCTCGAGAGGACGGGGCCCCACTTCTGAGCCGCGCCGGTCTGGTCGTAGGAGAGGACGCGCTTGCCGTCCATGACGGCGGCGTAGCAGAGCAGGGCGTTGATGGTGATGACGCCGGTCCCGCCGACGCCGGGGATGTACACGTGGTAGGGACGCATCAGCCCCGCTTTCTGCTGAGGCTCCGGGATCGCGTCAGCGTCAAGGACCGGAGGCGACGGCCGGCGGTAGCCCGTCCCCTCCCGCGTCTCCACGGTCACGAAGGAGGGGCAGTCGCCCTTGAGGCAGGAATAGTCCTGGTTGCAGGAGGAGGCGTGGATCTGGGTCTTCGGGCCGAGCTCGGTGTCCACCTTGTGGAGCGACATGCAGTTGGTCAGCGCGCCGCAGTGGCCGCAGTTCTCGCAGACCTCTTCGTTGATGACCACGAATCTGTTCGGGGTCGGCAGCAGGCCGCGCTTCTGGCGCCGCCGGCGCTCGTTGGCGCACACGCCGTCGTAGATATACACCGTGACCCCCTCGGTCTCCGCCAGCTCCCGCAGGACCCGGTCCTGCTCCTCCACCGGGTACACGCGCGCCGTGGCGGCGAGGTCGGCGGTCCGGTACGCCTTGGGATCCTTGGTCACCACTGCGATCCGGCGCACACCTTCCGTTTCGAGGAGCCGCGTCAGCTCGGGGATCGGCTTGCCCCCGACCAGCTCCTGGGCGCCCGTGTTGGCGACGTAGCCGTTGTAAAGGATCTTGAAGGTGATGTTGGCGCCGGCCGCGACGCAGAAGCGGATGTTCAGGTAGCTGGAGTGAAAGAGCGACCCGTCGCCCACGTTCTGGACGATGTGGCGGCGGTCGGTGAAGGGCGCGAGCCCGATCCAGGGCACCCCCTCGCCGCCGAGCTGAGTCATGGACACGATGTGGCGCTCCGGCTGCTCGATGATGGAGGCGAAGGAGTGGCACCCGGGGCTCCCCCAGGCCAGTTCGCCTTCCAGCAGCCGGGTCGAGATATTGTGGGGGCAGCCCGAGCAGTAGTTGGGGGTCCGCCCCGGCAGCGCCTCGTAGCGGCGGGAGCGGATTGCCTCCAGTTCCGCCAGTCGTCTCAGAATTCCGGGGTGCTCCGGGTCATACGCCAGGAGGCGGGGCCCCAGGCGCTCTGCCACGACATCGCTGTCCATCCCGCTCTGGATGGGGAAGAGCGGGGCGCCGCGCTCGTCGAACTTTCCCACGACCCGGACCCCGCGCGGGAGGCCGCAGAGCGCTTCCTTGACCTGGGCTTCCAGAAAGCCGCGCTTCTCCTCGACGACGACGATCTCCTCGAGGTCCCGGGCGAAGTCGCGGATGAGGTCGGCGTCGAGGGGGTAGATGAGGCCGACGCGGAGCAGACGAACGCCAAGGCGCTGGACCGTTGCGCGGTCAATGCCGAAATCCCCCAGCGCCTGGAGCGTGTCGGCGTAGCTCTTGCCGGCGGTGATGATGCCGAGGCGGCCCCGCGCGGACTGAACCTCCACCCGGTCGAGCCGGTTGGCCCGCGCGTAGGCGAGGACAGCCTGGTGGCGCTCGTAGAAGAGCTGGCGCTCCGTCTCGATGTTCAGCCCCGGGAAGAAGGTGAAGTCCGTCGATTTCCTGAAGGGCCGTCCGTCGATCGTGAGCTCGGGGAGCGCGATGGATGGGCGGTCGGGCCCGACCTCCACCGTCTCCCCGCCGTCGGCGAGGGCCCCGACCAGCTTCATCGCCACCCAGCAGCCGCTGTACCGCGACATCGCGATCGCGTGGAGTCCCAGCGTCAGGAACTCCCCCGTGGAGGCCGGGTAGAGGACGGGGATGCCGGCGGAGAGGAACGCGTAGTCGTCCTGGTACGGCATCGTGGAGCTCTTGGCCTCGTGGTCCTCGCCGGAGAGGACGACGACGGCGCCGTGGCGGCTCGTGCCCGCGAAGTTCCCGTGCTTCAGGGCGTCGCCGCTCCGGTCCACCCCGGGGCCCTTGCCGTACCAGAACCCGACCACGCCGTCCAGGCGGGAGTGCGGGTAGGTGTCCAGCATCTGGGTCCCGCTGAGGGCCGTGGCCGCCAGCTCCTCGTTCTGAGCCGGGACGTGGACGATGTCGTGCTGCTGGAGCAGCGGGCTCGCGTGCTGGAGCGCCAGGTCGTAGCCGCCGAGCGGCGAGCCGGGATAGCCGCTGATGAAGGTGCCGATCCGGAGGCCGGCCTTGCGGTCACGCCGGCTCTGGTCGAGCGGCAGGCGCACCAGGGCCTGCAGGCCGCTCAGATAGATGACGCCTTCTTCGCGGAGATACCGGTCGTCCAGCGTGATGGTCGCCAGAGCCCCCTCCTTTGGGGGAAAACTATAGCACGGAGGGGGGGCGGACTAACGGCCGGCAGGCTGCAGCAGGGCCTCCAGGAGGGCGCGGCCGGCGTCGGAGGTCCACCCCCGGGTCCCGATGGCGCGGCCGACCAGCTTGCCGTCGCGCGCGACGAGCACCACGGTCGGGGTCGCTGTGACCCGGTAGGCGGCCGTGACGGATCCATCAATATCGAGGAGAACGCGCGAGGTGATCCCCTTCTCCTTGACCCAGGCAGCCACCACGCCCCGGCTCTCCTGGATGTTCACCGCAAGAACGGCAAGCCCCCGCGGGCCGAACTCCTTGTGCATCTGCTCGATCGTCGAGGGCAACTCCCTCGTGCAGAAAGGTCACCAGGTGGCCCAGAAGTAGAGGAAGATGGGCTTGCCGCGGTAGCCGGCGAGGGAGACCTTCTTCCCGTCCAGGCTCTCCAGCGTGAAGGCGGGCGGGACCTCGCCCAGGAGCGGGATGATCTGCAGATCGAAGAGGAGGTCCTCCAGCTCCTCCGCCGCCGCCCCGGCGCCCGGAAGCCACGCGACGCCCCCGGCCAGGAGCACGGCCCCCCACACCCTCCAACGCGGAAGGCGCTTCACAGGTCGCACGCTCCGTGCGCGCCGTGATGGATGAAGTAGAGGTGGACGTCATAATGGGCAGTCTTGAGGGGTGACTCCTTCGCCGGAACGAGCTCGATGTCCACGTGATCGATCTTGAACCGCCGCAGCTCCTCGGGGACGGGGAGGCTCCAGGAGAAGCCCCGGTCGAAGTCGGCCTTGGCGATCCTGAAGTCCACCGAGGTGATTTCCCCGTCGAGCGTCTGGATGGCCGGGCCGACGGGCCAATCTTTGGGCCTCACCCAGTGCTGGGTCTTGTGCTTCTGGCCGCCGATCGGGACATAGTCGGCGGGCAGGTCCTTCGGCGCCGCGACGTCGCGACCGGACCTGAGCCCGTCGTGCCAGCGGTGTTTCCAGGTGGCGGAGAGGCCGGAGGGTGCGTGCCCGCCGTGCTTCTCGTCGGCGGCGACCTGTCTCACGCCGAGCCCGGCGAGCGCCACGCCGAGCAAGCCCTGGAGGATCCTTCGCCGACCGGAGAGAAACTGTCGCATGAATAGCCTCCTACAACTTCGGCCGGACGTTGAGCAGGACGATCCCGGAGGGCGTCCGACCGGCCGGCAGCATGGTCTCGACCTTCATCCCGGCGGTGTCGATCACCGCCACCGCGTTCAGCCCGCCCACGGTGACGTAGGCGTACTTGCCGTCCGGGCGGAACGAGACGTTTCCGGGGCCCGGCCCCACTTCGATGCGCTTCACCTGCCTGAAGGGCGGCTGCGCGTCCATGATGATCAGGTGGTTATCCCCCTCGTGGAGGACGTAGGAGTAGCGGCCGTCGGGCGTCCAGGCGTTGGTGGTCGGGACCTTCCCCACGGGCTGGGCGTTCAGCACCTGGAGCGTCTGGCCATCCAGGATCTCGTTGGTGTCGGTCCGGGCGTTCTGCACCCAGACGTACTTGCCGTCCGGCGAG